>NZ_CP031223.1:3987230-4332095 GCF_008973485.1 Psychrobacillus glaciei | reverse complement strand
TAATCTAATCTCCTTTTTTGGAATAATAAATATGTATAATTTAAATAAGATATACACAAATCCACCTTCTGTGGATAAACTTTATAAACGGCTGCGGAAAAACTTGTCCACATATTATTAACAGCTGTGGATAATAGTTCGCTGTGAAATTTAGTAAGAAAAGTAAAACACAAATATCGTATCAAAAAAACCACCATATTACAAGAGAATTAAGAGTTATCCACAAAAAATGAATTATTAACAGTAAGAGTTGTCCACAAGGCATGAGTATGTTTAAAACATGTTCATAAGTGTTGTGGATAATTTTTTCGATTTTTTTTTTATCAACAGGCCTAAATTATAAAGTTATATGGGAATGTGGATAACTTCTTTGTAAAAAGTAAAAGATGGAGTAGAAAAAAAAATTGACAAATGACATGTATTTTATATATAATATCGGAGACTGTCTAAGGAGTTTTTTAAGATGATCACTCAGGAGGTGTCATATAGATGAAACGTACATTCCAACCAAATAGCCGTAAGCGTAGCAAAAATCACGGTTTCCGCGCTCGTATGAGTACAAAAAACGGTCGCCGCATAATAGCAGCCCGTCGTGCAAAAGGAAGAAAAGTATTATCAGCATAAGTCCACTGACCATTTCAGTGGTCTTTTTTTTCTTTTATAAAGAATAGTGGAAGCAGGTGAACAGATGAATAAGAATCAGCGAATAAAAAAGAATCTAGAGTTTCAGACGATTTTTAAAAAAGGAAAATCGTATGCAAACAGGCAGTTTGTTGTTTATTGTTTAGAGAAGGAACAGATTAATTTTCATGTTGGCTTATCTGTAAGTAAAAAAGTAGGGAATGCAGTTGTCCGCAATCGTATAAAAAGATATATACGGCAAACCTTTTTAGAATTAAAAGATCAAGTGTCTCCAACTAAGGACTATATTATTATCGCTAGAAATCCAGCGGCCAAATTAGATTTTCATGAAACAAAGAAAAGTCTTGAACATGTGTTGAAAATAGCTATGGTTATTAAAAAGAAAAGCTAGTGAAGACTTTCTTTAAAATGGTAAGATAGAATGAATATATATTTTTGCTATAAATAGGGGGAAGAAGGTTGAGAAAAAGATTATCTTTGCTATTTTTATTAGTAGTTACAATTGCATTACTAGCTGGTTGTTCGGAATTTAAAGAACCCATTTATGTAGATTCTGAAGGATTTTGGAATCACTATATCGTTTGGCCGTTAGTTTCGGCAATTACATTTTTTAAAGGTTTGCTTGGTACGTATGGTTTAGGTATTATTACTGTAACTATTATTATTCGTTTAGCAATATTGCCTTTAATGATTAAACAAACAAAAAGTTCTAAAAATATGCAAGAAGTCCAACCAGAATTAAAAAAATTAAAAGAGAAGTATAGTTCAAAAGATGCGGCAACGCAGCAAAAGTATCAGCAAGAAATGATGGCCCTATTTAAAGAGAGAGGTATTAATCCTGCTGCTGGGTGTTTACCAGTTTTTGTTCAAATGCCGATTCTTATTGGTTTCTATCATGCAATTAGCCGAATGAATAACACCCCTCAAATTGATTTAGGCAGTTTTTTAGGGTTTGCATTAGCAGATCCAAGTATCACCTTGGCAGTACTTGCTGGCTTAATGCAATTTTTCGTGTTGAGAACAGGTCCAGCGATGGATAATCCTCAAATGAAAATAATGATGTACATTATGCCATTTATGATTATTGGATTTGGTACAGTTTTACCTGCTGCATTAACATTATATTGGGTTATCGGAAATATTATTTCTATTCTTCAAAATTTATTCATTTATAAACCTTGGAATAAACCTAAGGCTGAACCAGTCAAAACAGGAGGGGCAAAAAAATGAATCAGATTACACAAACTGCACCTACAAAAGAAAAAGCTATAACTGTTGCATTAGAAAAACTTGGAGTTTCCAAACAAGAAGTGACAATTACAGTATTAGATGAAGGTAAAAAAGGTTTCCTAGGATTTGGAGTTAAACCTGCAGTTGTTCAAGTAACTGTTCTAAAAAATGATGAAGAAGTAGAAGAATTTTTACATGTAATAGACAGATTAGAAGATTCAACCAAAGAAAGTAATATCCCTACTATTAATAAAAATGATGAAATGGATTCACAATTTACAAATAATGATGCAATTGAGGAAACTATTAACTATATTTTGGAAATAGGGAAAGAAATGAAAATCGATGATTTGTCGATTACACAAAAGAAAGATGGAAAATTTGTTTATCTTCACTTAAATAGTAAAAAAGCAGCTTTACTAATTGGGAAGCGTGGGCAAACATTGAATGCCTTTGAAAGTTTATCTCAACTAGTTGCAAATAAGTTTTCTAATTCGTTCATTATTATTAAATTGGATGTTGGAAATTACCGTGAGCGGAGACAAGAATCATTAGAACAACTTGCCGAACGGATGGCAGATAAAGCTGTTCGAACTGGTATCAAAGTAGAATTTGAACCAATGTCCTCTTTTGAAAGAAAAATAATTCATAATGCCTTATCTGTCCGAGTCGATATTGAAACATACTCAGTTGGAACAGATCCGAATCGCTATCTAGTCATTGAACCCATAAAATAATGCTGAACGGATTTTAGCTTTTTATAAGTTAAAATCCGTTTTTTTATGGAGAGTTAGATTTTGAAGTTGTTGATAACTTTTATTAACAGAAATAAAATCTTCAGTACTTCTGATTTATATCAATTTGTGTTATTGTTATATGTTAGATAGTCATGTTCGTTTAACTTATTCACATGTGGATAAGTAACTATTTGTAAGGAGGTGGACACTTGTGGAATTCGATACAATAGCTGCTATTTCAACTCCACTTGGAGAAGGTGCAATTGCTATAGTCAGACTTAGTGGACCTAATGCAATATTAATAGCAAATAAAATTTTTCGTTCACCAAACAGAAAAGATTTACAGGGTCAAGCATCACATACGATTCATTATGGACATTTAGTCGATCCAAAATTGGATGAAGTAGTAGAAGAAGTAATGCTATCTCTAATGAAAGGTCCTAAAACCTTTACAAGAGAAGATGTTGTAGAAATTAATTGCCATGGAGGACTAGTCTCCGTTAATCGCGTTCTACAATTAGTATTAATTAATGGAGCACGTCTTGCAGAGCCTGGTGAGTTTACAAAACGTGCCTTTTTAAATGGGAGAATTGATTTATCACAAGCGGAAGCTGTCATGGATTTAATAAGAGCAAAAACAGATAAAGCGATGAATGTTGCATTGGGGCAGATGGATGGGCGATTATCTAGGCTTATTAAAACATTGAGGCAAGCACTACTAGAAACATTAGCACAAGTAGAAGTGAATATTGATTATCCAGAATACGATGATGTAGAAGAGATGACTCTCCCCATGATGATTGATAAATGTACATGGGTTAGAGAAGAGATTGAGAAATTATTGCTTACTTCATCTCAAGGAAAGATTTTGCGGGAAGGACTTTCAACTGCTATTATTGGAAGACCTAATGTAGGTAAATCATCTCTGTTAAATAGTTTAATTCAAGAAAATAAAGCAATTGTTACAGATATAGCAGGAACAACAAGAGATATTATAGAAGAGTATGTAAATGTACGTGGAGTTCCTTTAAAATTAGTAGATACTGCTGGTATTCGTGAAACAGAAGATATTGTGGAACGTATTGGAGTAGAAAAGTCTAGGCAAGTACTAAATGAGGCTGACCTTATATTACTAGTTTTAAGTAACGCTGAATCCTTAACGGAAGAAGATTATAGATTATTTGAAGCAATTGAAGGTATGGATTGCATTGTGATTGTGAATAAGACAGATTTACCTACCGAAATTGATTTAGATGAAGTGAAAAATTTAGCTGGAGATAAGCGAGTAGTGACAACTTCTTTATTACAGGAAGAAGGGGTAAATGAATTAGAAGAGGCGATTGCTTCTTTATTTTTCGAGGGCTCTATTGAAGCATCCGATTTAACATATGTTTCAAATGCACGCCATATTTCTTTGTTACATGTCGCAAAAGCAACCGTAACAGATGCCATAGAAGCCGCGCATAATGACGTACCCGTAGATATGATTCAAATAGATGTGACAAGGACCTGGGAAATATTAGGTGAAGTAATTGGAGATTCAGTAGAAGAAAGTCTAATTGATCAGTTGTTTTTACAGTTTTGTTTAGGGAAATAAAAAATGAGAGGAAGTTAAGAACATGCCAAACTTTGAAGCGGGCAAGTTCGATGTGATTATTGTTGGAGCAGGACATGCAGGTGTGGAAGCGGCATTAGCATCCGCTAAAATGGGCGCAAAAACCCTAGTTTTAACAATTAACCTGGATATGATTGCATTTATGCCATGTAATCCATCCATCGGGGGGCCAGCTAAAGGAATTGTTGTGCGTGAAATTGACGCATTAGGCGGTGCCATGGGAAAAGTAATAGATAAGACACATATTCAAATGAGAATGTTAAACACCGGAAAAGGACCTGCAGTTCGAGCACTTCGCGCGCAAGCAGATAAAATACTGTATCAAAATGAAATGAAACGACTATTAGAAGAACAAGAAAATTTAACTATTCATCAGGCAGTAGTAGAAGAGTTACTCGTGGAAGATGAAAAAATTATAGGGCTTGTGACACAAGTAGGCGCTATCTATAGAGCTGAAACAGTTGTTATTACAACTGGTACTTTTTTACGAGGTGAAATAATAATCGGTGATTTGAAATATTCAAGTGGTCCAAATAATCAGCAACCTTCTATTAAATTAGCGGATAGTATTCGTAATTTAGGTTTCGATTTAGTTCGTTTTAAAACAGGAACCCCTCCTCGTGTAAATAGTAAAACAGTAGATTATAGTAAAACAGAAATCCAGCCTGGAGATGATGTTCCAAGAGCCTTCAGTTTCGATACTACTGAGTTTATAATGGATCAATTACCATGTTGGTTGACATATACAACAGAAATGACTCATCAAATTATTAACGAAAATTTACACTTATCTCCTATGTATTCAGGTATGATTAAAGGTACTGGACCAAGATACTGTCCTTCTATTGAAGATAAAATAGTGCGCTTTAGTGATAAACCGAGACATCAAATATTTTTAGAGCCTGAAGGTAGAAATACCCGTGAAGTATATGTCCAAGGACTTTCAACCAGTCTTCCAGAGCATGTCCAACGTCGTTTAATTGCTTCTGTTCCTGGTCTTGAAAAAGCAGAGATGATGCGTGCAGGATACGCAATTGAATATGACGCAATGGTTCCAACACAACTTTGGCCAACACTAGAAACGAAAAAAATTAAAAATTTGTATACTGCAGGACAAATTAATGGAACGTCTGGTTATGAAGAAGCGGCAGGACAAGGTTTAATGGCTGGAATTAACGCAGCATTAAGAGTACTTAAAAAAGAAGAAAAAGTGTTAAGTAGATCAGATGCTTACATTGGAGTATTAATAGATGATTTAGTGACAAAAGGAACAAATGAACCTTATCGTTTATTAACATCTCGTGCGGAGTATCGTTTGTTATTACGTCATGACAATGCTGATTTACGCCTTCTAGAAGTGGGATATGAAATAGGACTTGTTTCTAAAGAGCGCTATGAAAGATTTTCAGGAAAAAAGCAGCGAATTGAAAATGAATTACAACGTTTGCGCACATTGATGATTAAACCAAATGAGGCAACACAGGCATTAATTCGCAGTGTGGAAGGAAGCGAATTAAAAGATGGTATCCGCGCAGTAGATTTACTGAAACGGACAGAAATGAACTACGATTTAGTTGCCGTACTCGTACCAACAGAATTGGACTTGTCATTTGAAGAGAAAGAACAAGTGGAAATACAAGTGAAATATGAAGGGTATATTGAAAAATCTCTTCAACAAGTAGAAAAACTCAAAAAAATGGAAAACAAAAAAATTCCTGATCTAATTGATTATGATGCAATTTCGGGAATAGCAACAGAAGCAAAACAAAAAATGAAACAAGTTAGACCATTGTCTATTGCACAGGCATCTAGAATCTCAGGTGTAAATCCAGCGGATATTTCAATTCTACTTATTTATATTGAACAGGGAAAAATTGCGAAAATTACTGGGTAGTCTAAATTGATAAGGAGAACTACATGAACGAAGAACAATTCATTCAAGCCCTTCATGAAAAAGGAATTGAACTAGATACTAAACAAGTACAACAATTTAAAAGATATTTCGAATTACTTGTTGAATGGAACGAAAAAATGAATTTAACCGCAATTACAGATGAACCGTCTGTATACTTAAAGCATTTTTTTGATTCTATTAGTGCTTCTTTTTATGAAGACTTTACTGGCTCGTACTCCGTGTGTGATGTAGGGGCAGGAGCTGGTTTTCCTAGTATTCCTTTAAAGATTTGTTATCCCAATTTAAAGGTAACTATAGTGGATTCTTTAAATAAAAGAATTCAATTTTTAACACATCTAAGCAAGGAGTTACAATTGTCAAATGTAAATTTTGTCCACGCACGTGCAGAGGAATTCGGACAAAATGCTGAATATAGAGAAAAATATGATATCGTTACAGCAAGAGCTGTTGCAAGGCTTTCCGTTCTTGCTGAACTATGTGTACCACTAGTTAAAATAGGTGGTCGATTTATAGCAATGAAAGCAGCAAGTGCATTAGATGAACTAAAAGATGCAAAAAAAGCTCTCCAAATATTAGGTTCAGAAAAAAGTGCAGAGTATTCCTTTCTTTTGCCAGTAGAAGATAGTGAAAGAATGTTGTATGTCTTTTCTAAAACAAAGAGCACACCGAAAAGATACCCTCGAAAACCTGGTATTCCAAACAAAACACCTATTATTTAATGAGGAACGTTCCACGTGAAACATTTATAGTATTGTAATTTTATCGTGAATATTTAGTGTAAAGAGTTTCGAAAAGGTGGTGCTTGAGAGATGAAAAGTCCTTTTTCACGTTTTTTTGGAAGTTCCGAAAAGCAAGGACAAGATGAAGTTGTGGTACCAACACAAAATCATTTAGAGGAAGTTGTAAATGTTGCAATTGATAAAATCGTACCAAATAGATATCAACCTAGAACAGTATTTGATGATGGTAAAATAGAAGAATTAGCACGAACAATCCATACTCATGGTGTTATTCAGCCGATTGTTATTCGTAAGATGGATGACGATAGATATGAAATTATTGCTGGAGAACGTAGATTTAGAGCAATGTCTAAATTACAATGGGCAGAGGTGCCAGCAATAATTCGTAATTTAAGCGATAAAGAAACAGCTTCTATTGCATTGATAGAGAACTTACAACGCGAAGAATTAACTGCAATAGAGGAAGCTGTAGCATATCAAAAACTATTGAAACTACACGAATTAACTCAAGAAGCATTGGCTCAACGTCTGGGAAAAGGACAATCTACAGTTGCTAATAAACTAAGGTTATTAAAATTGCCAGTAGAAATTCAAGAAGCGATTATGAGAAAAGAACTATCCGAACGACACGCGCGTGCTTTAATGCAAATAAAGGAAAAAGATGTTCAAATTCAGTTAATGAACATGACAAAAGAGAAACATTGGAATGTAAAGCAACTGGAAGCAAAAGTAGATGAATTACTAAACCCACCAAGCAAAGAAGATAAGAAATTAGCAAAGCCTAAACGAAAAGCCGTTAGTAAAGACGTTCGAATTGCATTAAATACGATTAAGCACTCTTTATCAATGGTAACTAAAAGTGGAATAAATATTAAAACTGAAGAAGAAGACACGGAAGAATTTTATCAAATAACTGTAAAAATACCCAAAAAGAAATCATAATATATTTAATCTTATTCAAACTCTCACAAATAATTGTGAGAGTTTTTTTTTTGTTACAGGAATAACACCCAAATTTCTTTGAAAATTTGGTAGAATGAAATAGAGTCAGATAAATACAAAAGATAGAAGGTGCAAGAGTGGGGAGAATTATTGCAATAGCTAACCAAAAGGGTGGTGTAGGAAAGACAACTACATCCGTAAACCTAAGTGCCTGTCTTGCATATTTAGGCAAAAAGGTATTGCTTGTTGATATTGATCCACAAGGAAATGCTTCAAGTGGTGTAGGTGTAAATAAAGGCGAAGTAAATCAATGTATATATGACGTATTAATAGATGATGTAAACGTATTAGAAACAATTCAAGAAACAAAAGTTGAAAATTTATATATTGTTCCTGCAACTATCTCACTAGCGGGTGCTGAAATAGAACTTGTTTCTACTATTTCAAGAGAAGTAAGATTAAAACGGGCACTTTTAGAAGTAAAGGATAAATATGAATATATTATCATTGATTGTCCACCTTCGTTAGGGTTATTAACGATAAACTCTTTAACTGCATCTGATGCTATTATTATTCCTGTACAATGTGAGTTTTACGCATTAGAAGGTCTTAGTCAGCTGTTAAGTACAATTAGGCTTGTACAAAAACATTTAAATAAAAACTTAGAGATTGATGGAGTTCTTTTGACAATGTTTGATGCTCGTACTAATTTAGGTATTCAAGTGATAGAAGAAGTTAAGAAGTATTTTCAAGAGAAAGTATACAAGACGATTATTCCTAGAAATATTCGTTTAAGTGAGGCACCAAGCCATGGTGAACCAATTATTATTTATGATCCAAAGTCTAGAGGGGCAGAGGTTTACTTAGATTTAGCGAAGGAAGTGATCCGTAATGGCTAAAGCATTGGGTAAAGGACTTAATGCATTGTTTCCAGGAGAAGATTTGAATCATTTAGAAAAAGTTGAGAAAATTGATCTAGTAAAGATTAAACCAAATCCATTTCAACCAAGAAAAATGTTTGATGAGGAAGCAATGACAGATCTATCTGAATCGATAAAAGAACATGGTGTATTGCAACCGATTATTGTTAGGAAAAAAGGTTCCAAATATGAGATTGTTGTTGGTGAAAGAAGATTTAGAGCCTCTGGACTTGCTGGTTTAGAAGAAATACCTGCTGTAGTTCGTGAATTAAATGACCAGCAAATGATGGAAATAGCAATTTTAGAAAATCTCCAAAGAGAAGACTTGACGGCAATAGAAGAAGCGGAAGCTTATCAAAATCTAATGGAAAATTTAAATTTAACACAGGAACAACTTGCATTTAGATTAGGTAAAAGTCGTCCACATATCGCAAATCACTTAAGATTATTATCTCTTCCAGATGATGTTAGAAATGCTATATCTAATGGTGAAATAACCATGGGACATGGCAAGGCTTTACTGGGATTAAAAAAGAAAAAAAATATACCGTTAATAATGTTAAAAACTTTAAAAGAAAATTTAAATGTTCGTCAATTAGAGGCATTGGTACAACGTTTAAATGATAATGTTCCACGTGAAACAAATAAAGAAGAAAAAAAAGATATTTTTACAGTAGAAAAGGAAACAGAATTAAGAGAGTTATTTGGAACTTCAGTTTCTATTACTAAAAGTAAAAATAAAGGTAAAATAGAAATCGAGTTTTATTCCGATGACGACTTAGAAAGAATACTGCAATTATTAGAAGACTAAAGCAACCTATTTCTAGTTGTTTCTAGAAATAGGTTGAATTTTTAGATAAAGTAAAATGATAAAAGAATGATAAGCGTTTGAGTCTTTACTTTAAAGAGAACAAACTTTTTCGTTTTTATGGTGAAATGAGGAATAGCTGTGGTTTTACTAGGCACGTTTGTAAATGCAATTTTAATAATCATAGGTTCGATCATTGGAAGATTTCTAAAGAATATTCCTGAAAATATGAAACAAACCGTCATGAATGCAATAGGAATTGCGGTCGTAGTTTTAGGTATCCAAATGGGTTTGAAAAGTAATAATTTTGTGTTAGTTATTATTTGTTTAGTATTTGGGGCAGTCATAGGAGAATGGATTGACTTAGATAAGTGGTTAAATAGATTAGGAAATTATATAGAACAAAAATTTGGTTCTAAAAAATCGCAGGGCGGTAGTATCGCTCAAGGGTTTGTAACAGGAACTTTAATATTTGTGATTGGTGCAATGGGTGTATTAGGTGCTTTGAATAGTGGACTTCAAAATGATCATGAGTTATTAATTAGTAAAGGAATTATAGATGGGTTTACTTCTATTATCCTTTCAGCAACCCTTGGAATAGGGGTTATTTTATCTGCTATACCTGTAGCTGTCTATCAAGGTGCAATCGCACTTTTTGCTACTCAAATTACAAAACTAATTCCAGCAGCTGCACTTGACTTATTTATTCAAGAGATGACAGCTACTGGAGGGATTATGATAATTGCGATCGGAATGAATTTACTTGGTTTAACAAAAATAAGAGTTGCTAATCTACTACCAAGCTTAGTTGTGGTTGCGATCGGTGTCACTATTATTTATAACTTTTAAATTATATCGATGCCAAGCTAGAAGAAGAGAACGTGAAATAACTTTACCCATTTCAAATGTAATGTTTAAACGAGTGCTTTGTAGAACATTATATTCCATAAAGCCTCCAATATTTACAACTGCTTTAATGGAAACCTCACCTATTGGTGGTAATTCCTTCTTAACTGCTTTACCTGGATATAAAGGGCCTTGATGGACAATAATTTGGCCAATGTTTCCTGAGTTTCCTAAGCATGCGTCAATAGCAATAATATATGGTTTCGAAGGGGAGTTAATTAGTTCTTGCGTAATTTCTTCGATATTTAGAGCGTGTAATGGATTATCGAGTGTTCCAACGATTTGAAAAGGAAAAGAGGAAAGCTGAGTTAAAAAGGAGCCAGTCATTGGCCCAAGTGCATCTCCTGTAGACCGATCAGTGCCAATACAACAAAAAACCAAATTTGGATGATCAAAAGGGATACTTTCTAAGAAATGGTTACTTAAGCGCCAGACAACACCTGTTTCTTTATAATTAATAGTAGTTGACTCTTTAAAAGTTGCAGCTTGAGAATTCATATATAGACTCACTTTCTTTTTAATACAGTATATGTAAATGACAAACTATTTATTCAGTGAGGTGACAAAAAGAACGTTATGAAAAAGGAATTTACAATACCTAATATAGAAAAAATATTATTAAATGAGGATACTTGGATACATCTTGGAAATGTAGTCTTGAGAGTAATAATCATTTTTATTTTATCGTCTATAGTTGTAAGGTTTGGAAAAAGGATAATTAAACATGTCTTTTTGGTAAGAGAAAAAAGTCCATTGACGTATTCTGAACGTAGGCATACTACATTAATGAAGTTGCTACAAAATATTTTGACAAATGTTGTTTATTTTACAGCTATTATTGCGATATTATCTGTTTTTGATATTAATGTAACTGGACTTTTAGCGGGTGCAGGAATTGTAGGTCTCGCTGTAGGTTTTGGTGCACAAAGTTTAGTGAAAGATATTATTACAGGTTTCTTTATTGTATTTGAGGATCAATTTGCTGTAGGAGACCAAGTACAAATAGGTTCAGCAACAGGAACAGTAGAAGAAATCGGGTTGAGGACTACAAAAGTAAAGAGCTATACAGGGGAGTTGCACACTATTCCAAATGGTAGTATTTCTGTAGTTGTTAATTTTTCTATTTATAACTCGAAAGCATTAATAGATGTAAGTGTCGCTTATGAAACAAACATGGAAGAATTAGAAAAGAGTATAGAAAGATTTCTGCAAGCTTTGCCAATTAAATATGAAGAACTTGTTAAGTCTCCAACTTATCTAGGAGTACAAAGTTTTAGTTCATCTGAAATAGTTATTCGAATTGCTGCAGAAACTAAACCAATGCAACAGAGCGGAATAGCGAGAAATATACGAAGAGACTTAATAGAATTCCTTGAACAAGAGGGCATTAAAATTCCATAACCCAAAATGATTGTAGTCAAATGTCAAGAATAGTAGGTGAATAAAATGGAGCGTAAACAATTTCAATTGAATGATATTGTAGAAATGAAAAAACAGCATCCTTGTGGGACCAATGCGTGGAAAATAATACGTATGGGTGCGGATATTCGTATAAAATGTGAAGGCTGTCAGCATAGTGTATTAATTCCAAGAAAAGAATTTGAAAAAAAGATGAAAAGACTTATCATACAAAGAGATACAGAGTAAGGATAGACTTTTATCAGTGGAATCAATATAATTAACAGGTTATATATAAAATGATATGGTAAAGAAAATAGAAGGGTTGGGGAATAGATGGCATTAACAGCAGGTATCGTAGGATTACCAAACGTAGGTAAATCCACACTATTTAATGCAATAACGAAGGCGGGAGCACTTGCTGCAAATTATCCGTTCGCTACAATTGATCCAAACGTAGGAATTGTAGAAGTTCCTGACGCTCGTTTAGATAAATTAACAGAGTTAGTAGTACCAAAGAAAACAGTTCCAACAGCATTTGAATTTACGGATATCGCAGGTATTGTAGAAGGGGCTAGTAAAGGGGAAGGACTTGGAAATAAGTTTTTAGCTCATATACGAGAAGTAGATGCAATTTGCCAAGTAGTACGTTGTTTTGATGATGAAAATATTACACATGTATCTGGAAAAGTGGATCCAATCTCAGATATTGAAGTAATTAATTTAGAATTAATTTTAGCGGATTTAGAAAGCGTTGATAAACGTTTAGCACGAGTGATAAAAATGGCTAAGCAAAAAGATAAAGATGCAATGGTGGAAGAACCGATTTTAACTCGTTTAAAAGAAGCTTTTGAAGCAGGAAAATCTGGTCGTTCTGTTGACTTTTCAGAAGAAGAGCTACGTGTAGTAAAAGGTCTTCATTTGTTAACGATAAAACCAATGCTATATGTTGCTAATGTATCAGAAGACGATATTATGGCAGATGATGAAAATGAATACGTGGAAAAAGTACGTGCATTTGCAGCAGACGAAGGAGCAGAGGTAATCGTTATTTGTGCGAGAATTGAAGAAGAGATGGCAGCACTAGAAGATGAAGAGAAATCAATGTTCCTAGAAGAATTAGGAATTAAAGAATCTGGTTTAGATCAGTTAATTAAAGCATCTTATTCACTTCTAGGTCTTGCTACTTACTTTACGGCAGGTGTTCAAGAGGTACGTGCATGGACATTCCGTAAAGGGATGAAAGCTCCTCAATGTGCAGGAGTGATTCACTCTGATTTTGAGAAAGGATTTATCCGTGCAGAAACAGTTGCTTACGATGATTTAGTTGCTACTGGTTCTATGGTTGCAGCAAAAGAAGCAGGGAAAGTTCGTTTAGAAGGAAAAGAGTATGTAGTACAAGACGGAGATGTAATGTTATTCCGTTTTAACGTGTAATAAAGAAAAGGGATTAGTGAGAAATCGCTAATCCCTTTTTTAACAAGATAAGAAAGTATATGGATTATCAACCTGCGAAACCAGTGTTCATAGTACTTTAAAGAATTAAAGAATACCGCGGATTTCCGTTTCAGGTGGACGCGTTCCGCGGGGATGCCGCATTCGCGTCGTTTGCGATGTCTCATCTATCTCCGAGGAACGAAGGCGTTGCCACCTTCCACTACAATCAACTGTGCAATTAAGAAAGACAATATACTTGGAAGAAATAACTATCCAGTATTCTCCGTTTTTTATTAATAGGGCAAGTGGAAGCAAAAAAAAATAGATAGTATCCATTAATAAAGAAGCGCTGAGCGGACGAAATTGCATCTTCGTCCGCCTTTAAAAGAATAGGAAAGTATTTATATCTCTCATTAATCAAACCTTTCGCATTTTGTCTCTCTATATTCCAATAGGGCGACGGACAAACATCTGCCACAAGATTACCGAAAAAAATGGATCATTAAGCGACTCAGTCCCTTAACGATCCAAAACTCTAAAGGTAATAGTGTAGCCAGTGTTTCGTCCAAAGCACCCTGGAAATAGTGAAGATAGGTGTACTTAAAGGACGCTTGCGCTTTTCTTAAAAGATAAGAAAGTATATGGATTATCAACCTGTGAAACCAGTGTTCATAGTACTTGAAAGAATCAAAGAATACCGCGGATTTCCGTTTCAGGTGGACGCGTTCCGCGGGGTGAGCGTTGAGCCATCACCGCCGCATTCGCGTCGTTGCGATGTCTCATCTGTCTCACTCATCCCGCTGGAGTCGCCACCATTCACTACAATCCATTAAGTGAGTAGTTCCTAATAAGAAAATATATGAAATTGAAATACCAGAAATCCAGTATGCACAACGACTTGAAGTGATTTTAATGGTGTCTTCCTTAAGCAGGATTTCCTATATGTTTTTACTTTTATCGTACACAGTATACATGAATCAGCGGGGCCTGAAAAAATAGGTAGTATTCATTGATAAAGAAGCGCTGAGCGGACGAAATTGCATCTTCGTCCGCTTTTAAAAGAATAGGAAAGTGTCTAATCTCTCATTAACCTAACCTTACGCACCTTGTCTCTACAAATTTCAAGAAGGCGACGGACAAACATCCGCCACAAGATTATCGAAAAAAAGTGGATGGAGAAGTGACGCAGTCACTTCTCCATCCACAAAAATTCCCGCGGTAATAGTCTAGCAAATGTTTCGTCCAAAGCACTCTAGAAATAGAGAAGACAAGGTGCACTTAAAGGGCGCTTGCGCTTTTCTCACAAGATAAGAAAGTATATGAAAATGTACCATGAACACTGGGTTCATGGTACATTTGTTATATGGAAAAGAATATATTAAAACGAATATTTTTTGATGAGCATAATCATTGGAATCAATTTTTATTGAAACATGAAAACAAGGTAAGACCTATAGTTGTAAAAGAAGTTGAAAAGTTCAAGGGATGCGGAAAGGTAGTTAATGGGTTCAAACTCTTTGTATGTGAAGGGTGTCATGATTTAAAAAAAGTTGCCTATCGATGCAAAGGACGTTTCTGTACAACCTGTTCAGTGGGAGAAAGTGAAGAATGGAGCCGTCTAATATCCCATGATATGTTTCAAGTCAACCACCGACATGTGATTTTTACGGTAGATGAAGGATTGCGTGAAGTCTTCTTACTACACAGACGTCTTTTAAAACCAATGATGGATGAAGCTGCAAAACTTCTTAGAGATTACTTTTATAAAAAAACAAAGGTGATTCCTGGTATAATCTCAGGTCTCCACACATTCGGATCAAGAGTTAATTTTAACCCACATGTCCATATGTTAGTGACTATGGGAGGTATTAATGCACAAGGTGAATACGTAAAATATGATTTCTTACCTTTTGGGATGCTTCGGAAGCAATGGCAGACGGTTGTCTTAAAGCTAATCAGAAAGAATTTAAATCCTAGAGAGAAAAAGCAAGTGCAATCACGACTTCAAGCAGCCTACCAAAATAATGGGAAAGGTTTCTATATACATGCACCAAAACAAAAGGGAAAGATAGAAGAACAACTAAGATACATTGGGCGTTATATGCGTCGACCTGCAATAGGGTTGAATCGGATCGAAGCATATGATGGTCAAAGCGTAACTTTTACTTACAAAGATAAGACCAATGGTCAGCAAAAGAAAGAAACAATTTCTGTGGAGGAGTTTATTTCCCGATTAATTCGTCATATCCCCGATGAACAATTCAAAACTATACGTCATTATGGTATGTACTCACGTAAAACCAAAGGTGATACTAGAAAATTACTGACGGAATGGCAGAAGGAAGTAAAGAAGTGGATCGTTAGAATAGGTTCTAAACTAAAAAGACGTAATTGGAGAGAGAAATTTCTGGCTGCCAAACAGCCGGATCCTTTGAGGTGCCCAAAATGTGACAACTGCTACATCTATAAGGGAGAAGTCTGTCTTCAGGAGGGGGTACTAACGATACGGGTAGCTTTATGCGACAATACAAGAAACTATTTAGAAAGGGTGATTCGTCATTTCACCAGTCAGCAAACCACGCAAAAAGAAAAACAAAAGCAAACCAACTATTATCAAGGCACCAGTAATATACGAATGTCTACTGTGTGATGCGGAAGAGAAAATTCCTTATCAAGTGGTAAGAGACTTCGATCGAATGGACGATGGAGATCCAACTGTTCCACCCATGTTTGAATGTGAGCAGTGTGGAGCGCAAATGTATCCGAGGGTATACAAAGGAATACATGGAATGGTGTATAAAATATCTGACGTAAAATAAACAAAAAAGGACCGGGCGTCTTTTTGCCCGGTTTTTCTTATATTCATTATTTCATTACGTATAATTTTGGCATTACTGGATCATCTTTAATCAGTACATCTGCAGGGTATTTTCTTAGCTCTTTATACATAGCAAAATCTCCAGCAGCTCCTGCTATTAACCAAGCTCCTAATAAAATCAAACTTGGTAATTCTATGAAATAGCCTAAAAGCATCGGAATAACTCCTGTCATCCAAAAAGGAAGTAGTAATGCTTTTTTCATTGCTTTGTTTGGTAATGGTAAATTGGTTGTTGCATAAGCAATACCCAGTTTAAGATTAAGGCCGTAGTCCATGCTATTCCACGGAACTTTTCCAAACAACCAAAATCCAATTAAATGGAAGGCCTCATGTAAAACTATAAGTAATACATAGCCGATGAAAAATAATAAGAAATCAACGAATGAAAAAGTTATCGCAAAGCCATCGTATAACCAAGCATAAAATAATAGACCAAGAATGGATAGAAGTACTGTCATTAATAAGCTAGACCAAGCAACTTTTTTTAAATCTATTTCAATAATAGACAAGATATCTTCTTTATTTTGCATAAGCAACTCCTCCATATAAAATACGCTAATACTTTAATTTTATTCAACCGAGCTAAAAAGCAAGCTGACTAAAGTTAAAATAAATATACACGAATTGTGAAAACAATGGGTATCATTCTTGATAAAAAAAAAACTTTATGTTACAATTCATTGATGTGAGTAATAGCATTACTTGCTCCTTGTCAGCTGTAATCAGTTGACCAAAGACCATAGGGAGGTGTAAATAGATGAGAAAGTACGAATTAATGTACATTATCCAACCAGCAATCGAAGAAGATGCGAAGAAAGCTTTAGTTGAGCGTTTCAACGAAATCTTAACTTCAAATGGTGCAGAAATCATCGAAGCAAAAGAGTGGGGTAAACGCCGTTTAGCTTACGAAATCAACGACTTGCGTGAAGGTTACTACCAAATCGTTAAAGTAAACTCTGATTCAAAAGCAATCGATGAATACATTCGTTTAGCTAACATCAATGAAGACATTATCCGTCACATTGCTGTTCGTATCGACGATAAAAAATAATCGACTAACAAAAGCTGAATGAGGGAGGTTATATACTGATGATTAACCGTGTCGTTTTAGTTGGAAGACTAACAAAAGATCCGGAACTTCGCTATACACCAAGTGGTGTTGCAATGGCAAGATTTACACTAGCTGTCAATCGAACATTCTCCAACCAACAAGGTGAAAGAGAAGCTGATTTTATCAACTGTGTCGTTTGGAGAAAGCAAGCGGAAAACACAGCTAACTTTTTGAAAAAAGGAAGTTTAGCTGGGGTTGAAGGGCGTATTCAGACAGGCAGTTATGAAGGACAAGATGGAAAACGTGTTTATACGACGGATGTTGTCGCAGACAGTGTTCAGTTCTTAGAGCCGCGTAGTAGTTCTGGTGAACGTAGCCAAGGGGGACAACCATTTGGTAGCGGGCAACAGCAACAACAACAAAATTCATTTCCGACATATCAGCAAAACCAACCAATGAATCAGCAAAATTATACACGTGTTGATGAAGATCCATTTGCAAACAGTAGTGGGCCAATCGAAGTATCGGATGACGATCTACCGTTTTAAAATAACTTCACACACTTTACTTTAATCGAAAAGGGGGCAACCTATTATGGCACCACGTCGCGGAGGCAAAAGACGCCGTAAAGTTTGTTACTTCACTGCTAACAACATCACAAACATCGATTATAAAGATGTAGATTTGTTGAAAAAATTCGTGTCAGAACGTGGGAAAATTCTTCCACGTCGTGTGACAGGAACAAGCGCGAAGTACCAACGCAAATTGACACGAGCTATCAAAGTATCTCGTATCATGGCTTTACTACCATTCTCTTCTGAAGAGAGATAAGTTTATAAATGAAATAGACCGGGAAACCGGTCTTTTTTTTATGAACTTTTTATATAAAATGAAACGGAAAATAAAAGGAATTTTAGTTGTAGTAGGAATTCTGTTACAATGGATAGATGAATACAACAAAGGAAGGTACTTTATGCTAAAAAATCAGACAAGCTATTTAACTTTTGGAGCAATGATGATTGCACTATTTTCTATTCTCTTGGCAATGTCCGTATATGTTCCGTTTGTTGGTTTCATTACTTCTTTTATTGTACCTTTACCAATTGCTTGGTATAGTGCTAAATTCGAGCGAAAACAAGCATCATGGGTTACGATAATTGGTATAATAATTTCCTTTATAATCGGTGGTGTTTTTGGCGTATTATTTGCGTTAATCGTAGCCCCATTAGGATTTATTATAGGAGATGCAATTAGAAACAAAAAGTCAAAGGTCTATTTGCTAATGGCATCTGGAATTTTTTTATTACTAATGACAGCCCTACAATACATAATATCTATTTGGGTATTGAATATTAATGTCCTGGAGCAACTATTTGAAAGCTTTGAAATATACTACGACCAAGTAGGAAATATTATGTCTTCTATGGGACAGTTGCCAAAAGACTATGATGAACAGGTTGCTCAGGCCATATTAATTGCTAAAATGATTATGCCTTCTTATTTTATTGGAGGGGTGTTTATCACAGCCATTATTTATTTAGCGATTAATCTTTCATTGTTGAAAAGGTTGAAATTAGAAGTCCCTAAATTTTCAAAGTTTAAGGATTTTAGACTTCCTAAAGCAGTGTTATGGTATTATTTAATCGTATCCATATTCTCATTATTTGCTACTTTCGAAGTTGGATCATTTGGTTATTTAGCAAGCATTAATGCTTTACTTATCTTAAGGGCACTTCTTTTTCTTCAAGGGGTTTCCCTAATTCATTATTATTTTCATGTACTTGGCTACCCTAAATGGCTTGCGTTAATCGTAACAATTCTTGCGGTACCACTTTATACTTTTACAATAATAGTAGGTGTTTTTGACTTAGGATTTAATTTGCGAAGTTATTTAAAAGGCAGGTACAAAAAGTAAGGAGCTGATCAAGTGGCGTCTTTTTTTAGAAAACGACCAATTCGATATCCACTCGTTTTGTTTATGCTTCTCGGTGGGGTTGCATCTTATTTAATCCTGTCTAACAGCATTTTAGTTGGGTTATTATTTGCTATATTAGTTATTGGAGTTTCTATTTATGCGTGGATTTTAGAACAACGAGTTTATGAAGAAACAGAAAAACATATTGAAACGCTTTCTTATCGAATGAAAAAAGTTGGTGAGGAAGCCTTGTTAGAAATGCCAATTGGTATTTTATTGATAAACGATCAATATATAATTGAATGGGCAAATCCTTATATGACACAAAAGCTTCCTTTCGATACGATTATTGGTGAGGAGCTTCTTTCTATATCAAAGGATTTCCAACAATTTATAAAGCAAGAGGACTCAAAAGAAATAACGATTTCTATAGATAACAATAATTATAAAGTACTCTATAAGGCCGAAGAGAAGTTACTTTATTTCTTTGATATTACGGAACAAATTGAAATGGAGTCATTATATTACGGAGATCGAACGGTTATTGGTGTTTTATTTATTGATAATTATGATGAGATTGCACAAGGCATGGATGATCAAACAAGAGGTCAGTTAAATAGTATCGTTACATCTTGTGTGAATGATTGGGGCGCAAAGTATGGAAATTATGTAAAAAGAATTTCATCGGATCGCTTCTTAGCTGTATTTAATGAATCTATTCTAGTGGAGCTAGAAAAGAATAAATTCTCTATATTAGATGACATTAGAGAAACGACATCCAAATTTGGTTTTTCCTTAACGCTAAGTGTTGGGGTAGGGGCTGGATCTACTTCCTTAGTAGAGCTAGGTGAATTAGCACAGTCGAGCTTAGATTTAGTATTGGGTAGAGGCGGAGATCAAGTAGCCATAAAAAACCCAAATGGAAAAGTAAAGTTTTACGGCGGGAAAACAAACCCAGTAGAAAAAAGAACTAGAGTACGAGCAAGAGTCATATCCCATGCACTTAGAGATTTAATCCAAGATAGTGATAAGGTATTTGTCATGGGACATCGCATGCCGGATATGGATGCAATTGGATCGGCTGTCGGAGTTCGAAAAATGTCTGAGATGAATAAAGTAGAAGGTTATGTGGTCATTGACTTTAATGAATTAGATAAAAGTGTGCTTCGTTTAATGGATGAAATAAAAGAGAAGCCAGAGCTTTATGAGCGTTTTATTAGTCCTGAAGAAGCGATGAATAAAATAACGGATAAAACACTATTAGTTATTGTAGACACACATAAACCTAGTCTAGTTATTGATGAGAAATTGCTAAATAAGGCCGAGAAAATTGTTGTAATAGATCATCACAGAAGAGGTGAAGAGTTTATATCTAATACAATGCTCGTATATATGGAGCCATATGCATCATCCACTTCGGAATTAGTTACTGAATTACTAGAATATCAGCCTAAAAATGAAAAAATGACAATGCTTGAAGCAACCTCGATGCTCGCGGGAATAATTGTGGACACCAAAAGTTTTACATTGCGTACAGGGGCTAGAACTTTTGAAGCGGCCTCTTATCTTCGAACACATGGAGCAGACACAGTGCTAGTACAAAAACTTTTAAAAGAAGATATTGATACCTATGTGGAACGTTCCAAGATTATTCAAACCGTCGAATTTTTTAAAGCAGGTATTGCCATTGCTCATGGAGCAGAAAATATATCTTATAGCCAAGTCCTACTTGCTCAAACCGCCGATATTTTGCTGGCGATGAATAATATTACGGCATCTTTTGTAATAGGAAGAAGAAGTGATACTGTTATTGGGATCAGTGCAAGATCATTGGGAGACTTAAATGTCCAGCTGGTAATGGAGAAGCTTAATGGAGGCGGACATTTAACAAATGCTGCTTGCCAATTAGAAAATACAACCCTTGAAGCAGCTATTCAACTGCTTAAAACAGCAATAGAAGAGACACTAGAAGGAGGAACAACAGAATGAAAGTAGTATTCTTAAAAGATGTAAAAGGAAAAGGTAAAAAGGGTGAAATCAAAAATGTTGCTGACGGATATGCACATAATTTCTTATTAAAAAATAACCTTGCAGTTGAGGCAAACTCAGCAGCAATTAGTGCATTAGAAGGACAAAAGAAAAAATCCGAAAAAGAAGCAGCAGAAGAATTAGCTGAATCAAAAAAATTAAAAGAGGTTCTAGAACAACTTACTGTTGAACTAAAAGCAAAATCTGGAATTGACGGGCGCTTATTCGGTTCCGTTACGACAAAACAAATTGCAGCCCAATTAGAAAAAACGCATGGCATTAAACTAGATAAACGTAAAATGGAATTAGATGATGCCATTCGTGCATTAGGATTTACAAATGTTCCTGTTAAACTTCATCATGAAGTAGTGGCTACATTAAAAGTCCATGTAATAGTAGAAGCGTAAGGAGAGAGGTCAATGAGCGATCCACTATTGGACCGTGTGCCACCACATAACCAAGAAGCTGAACAGTCTGTCATTGGAGCAATATTTTTAGAACCGCAAGCATTAATTACCGCTGCTGAAATAATTATGCCAGAAGACTTTTTTCGAGTAGCGCATCAGAAAATTTTTCAAACGATGATTCGTTTAAGTGATCAAGGAAAAGCAATTGACGTAGTTACCGTAACAGAAGAACTTTCTGCCAAAAAAGAATTAGAAGATGTGGGTGGTATTTCTTACATTAGTGAGATTGCAAATGCAGTACCAACAGCTGCAAACATTGGGCATTACGCAAAAATTGTAGAAGAGAAATCAATTTTGCGGCGTTTAATTCGAGTAGCTACAACCATTGTTGAAGATGGATTTACAAGAGAAGATGAAGTAGAAGCCTTGCTAGCTGAGGCTGAACGAAAAATGATGGAAGTTGCCAGCAGAAAAAACGCTGGTGATTTTCAACATATTAAAGACGTTTTAGTGGAAACATACGATAATATCGAAAAACTTCACTCAAGAAAAGGCGATGTAACGGGTATTCCAACAGGTTTTAGAGATTTGGATCGCATTACAGCTGGCTTCCAAAGAAATGATTTAATCATTGTAGCTGCTCGTCCATCTGTAGGGAAAACCGCATTCGCACTGAATGTTGCGCAAAATGTTGCAACAAAAACAGATGAAAATGTGGCTATTTTTAGTTTAGAGATGGGTGCAGAACAGTTAGTTATGCGTATGCTATGTGCGGAGGGGAATATTGATGCGCAAGTTTTGCGTACAGGAGCCCTTACAACAGAGGATTGGCGTAAGTTAACGATGGCAATGGGGAGTTTATCAAATGCCGGTATTTTTATTGATGATACTCCTGGTATTCGTGTAAATGAAATACGATCCAAATGCCGTCGCCTACAACAAGAATATGGCTTGGGCATGATATTAATCGATTACTTGCAGCTTATTCAAGGTAGTGGCGGCAGCCAGGCAAATCGACAACAAGAGGTTTCCGAAATTTCACGTTCTTTAAAAGGACTTGCACGAGAGCTAAAAGTCCCTGTCATTGCTTTGTCTCAGCTTTCACGTGGAGTGGAGCAACGGCAAGATAAAAGACCGATGATGTCCGATTTACGTGAATCTGGTTCAATCGAGCAAGATGCGGATATTGTTTCTTTCTTATATCGAGAGGATTATTACGATAAAGAAACAGAAAATCAGAATATGATTGAAATAATAATTGCGAAACAACGTAATGGTCCCACTGGAACTGTAACACTAGCTTTCGTGAAGGAATTTAACAAATTCGTCAATATCGACTGGAGTCAACATCAAGCTCCTCCAGCGTAAGGCAAGCGTCCACTTTTTTTCGGTTAGGGAATTTGGACGAAGCGTATTGTTTCCTGAATGGGAGAATGACAAAAAAAAAAGAGTCGTATTTTCATATTTCACGACATAAACACGAACGATTAATGTTCCATACATTAATTTGTTCGTGTTTTTAAGTGCAATTAATTGACGCACAAGCTCTTGCTTGGTACAATTACACTGATTTAAATCAGGACATGTAAAATGTCTGACGGAGGTGTTAGCATTGCCATCAGTAGTTGTAGTAGGTACGCAATGGGGAGACGAAGGAAAAGGAAAGATAACAGATTTTCTATCCGAGAATTCAGAAGTAATCGCACGATATCAAGGTGGTAACAATGCCGGGCATACAATAATTTTTGGAGGAGAAACATATAAACTTCACCTTATTCCCTCAGGTATTTTTTACAAAGATAAAATTTCAGTTATTGGCAACGGTATGGTAGTAGATCCAAGAGCACTTGTAAAAGAACTAAAAGGTTTACATGATCGTGGTGTCGCAACCGAAAATCTACGTATTTCCAATCGTGCCCATGTTATTTTACCTTATCATATAAAACAAGATGAAGTAGAAGAAGCACGTAGAGGTGCAAACAAAATTGGTACAACTGGTAAAGGGATAGGTCCAGCTTATATGGATAAAGCTGCACGAGTTGGTATTCGAATTGCAGATCTTCTCGATTACGAAGTATTTAAAGAAAAATTAGAGCATAATTTAGATGAAAAAAATAGAATGTTTGAAAAGTTTTACGAAACAGAAGGATTTACGGTAGAAGAAATTTTAGAAGAATTTTATAACTATGGCCAAGAGATTGAAAAATATGTAACTGATACTTCAAAAGTATTAAACGATGCGCTGGATGAAGGTCGTCGTGTATTATTTGAAGGCGCACAAGGTGTAATGCTAGATATCGACCAAGGGACATATCCATTCGTTACTTCTTCGAATCCTGTTGCAGGAGGTGTAACGATCGGTGCAGGTGTAGGCCCAACTAAAATTAATCATGTCGTTGGAGTATGTAAAGCATATACATCACGTGTAGGTGATGGTCCTTTCCCAACGGAGCTTTTTGATGATATAGGAAATCAAATTCGTGAAGTAGGAAAGGAATACGGAACTACTACAGGACGCCCACGTCGTATTGGTTGGTTTGACACTGTAGTAATTAGACACGCTAAACGTGTAAGTGGTCTAACTGATTTAACGGTTAACTCCATTGACGTATTAACGGGACTAAAAACTGTTAAGATTTGCACTGCTTACAAATATAAAGAGGAACTAATTACGGAGTATCCAGCAAATCTTCGTATGCTAGCTGAATGTGAACCAGTATACGAGGAGTTACCAGGCTGGAGCGAAGATATAACAAGTTGCAAAACATTAGATGAATTGCCAGAAACGGCTCGACATTATTTAGAACGTGTTTCTCAGCTGACCGGTGTACCAATTTCTATATTCTCGGTAGGACCAGACCGTACACAAACGAATATTATCTCAAGCGTTTGGCGTTAGTATAGGAAGAGTAGAAGTGTCTATGTCTAACACTAACAGGCATTCTCTTTCTGCAACGCGCTTGCAGGAGCACAGGAATCTGTATACTAACTAAGTAAAAAAACATGTATTTTCTTAATCATAAAAAAACCGTTTGAAGTCATTCACTTCGTAACGGTTTTTTTGTTTTTTTGTCGGAAAGGTGAAAATAAAAAAAATTACAATCTCCTATTATGACAAATATAACATTGAATAAAAAGAGTTAATGTATAAAATATGGTTATTCTGGTGAAAAGTAAACTATAAAAGCTAAAAATTAAGCCAAATCGATAAAAACAGTAATTTTCTGGGTAATAAATGAAAAATAAGGATTCAATTATACAATTTCTTTACAATACGTCCTTTTAGGCCCTTAATTATATCAATTGTGTTAAATTATAATAGCAAGAAAAAAGAGATATCAACTATTCATGAAATTGGAAGGGGCTTTATCATGTTTTTGAAAAGAAAGAATGAGGAACAAAAGGATAGTCATCAAGATGTTCTTTCAAACGGAAGGTCAAAGATGATGAAAAAAGTAGCCGTATCAATTCTACTAATTTCTAGTTTATCCTTTAATATGGCTTTTGCAAACGAAGGTAAAAAAAGCACACTAAAAGAAATCTATCATATATACGCAAATGGACAATATATAGGATCATTATCTGATAAAAAAGAGATACAAAAAATTATAGAGCGAAAAGAACAAGCTACAAGCATCCAGTACGAAGATCTCTCCATCAAAGCAGGTTCTAATCTATCTATTGTACCTAAACAAGTTTTTACACAATCCACCAATGATGAAGTAACCCTTAAAAAGTTAGACAAAATAATTGAAGTCGAAGCAACTGCATTTGCGTTATCTATCAATGACGAGATGGCCGTCTACGTCAAAGATTTGAATGCATACCAAGAAGTGATTCGTAAACTAAAAATGCATTTTGTTACGGAAGAAGAGTTAAACGAACTGGATGCAAGAAAGGGTTCTCATGAATCATTACCCGAATTGAGAGAAAATGAAACCCGCATAGCAGATATAAATTTAAAAGAGAAAGTTTCTGGTGTTACAGTAAGTGTAAACCCAAAGAAAATTGTAACGCCAGATGATGCTGTAAGACTTCTATTAGATGGAACACTAGAACAAGAAGTATATAAAGTCTGTGCAGGAGATGTTTTGGGAATGATTGCAAACAAGCATCACCTAACACCAGACGAACTAATAAAAATTAATCCTGGGATTACTGATACTACAGTATTACAAATAGGACAAGAGTTAAATGTTACCGTCTTAAAACCTATTATAAATGTAGAAGTTCAATACGAGAAAAAAGCGGTTGAGGTGATGAAACATACTAAAACTGTATTAGAAACCGATGAGATTAGCAAAGGCGATACGAAGGTAAAACAAGAAGGATCAGATGGTAAAAAGGTAGCAACTTATTTAGTGAGTCAAAAAAACGGTGTTCAAGTAGGACAAACTATTATAGAAGAAACGATTCTTGTAGAACCGAAGGAGAACATTGTTTTAAAAGGTACTAAAGTAATTCCTTCTCGAGGATCAGGTGTTTTTGCTTGGCCAGCAGAAGGTGGATATATTTCTAGTCAAATGGGTTATCGTTGGGGCAGACAACATGAAGGAATAGATATTGCTCGTCCTAGTGGATTTACGATCAAAGCAACTGATAACGGTGTCGTTGCAGCTGCTGGTTGGGATGGAACTTATGGTAAGAGAGTAATAGTAGATCATCACAATGGTTATAAGACAACTTATGCTCATCTTTCATCTATTAGTGTAAGTATAGGAGAAGTTGTTCCCCAAGGTTCTAAACTAGGTGTTATGGGTAGTACAGGACGTGCAACAGGCACTCACTTGCATTTTGAAGTAGAAAAAAACGGAGTTACTATTAATCCTTTATCTGTATTAAAATGAAAATATTGAGGAGATAGTCACTAGCTAGACTATCTCTTTTTTTGATATTTAAATAGAATAAAGTGCTTGAATGGTCCAAAATGGGTAGCTTTCGCTATTTTTCTTCATTTCCCAGGAAATAATTAGACAATCCTCGACATGCTGACTTTGTACTCTGTTTAAAATGATGCGTATAGTTTCAAAGCATGTTAGAGTTAAAGAATGAACGTAAAAAATAATATACTTTATTCATATACATATTACGAAAAGGGGTTCAGTCAATGAGTAAAAAAATATTAGTAGTCGATGACGAAAAACCAATTGCAGATATACTTCAATTTAATTTAAAAAAAGAGGGTTTTCAAGTTTTTTGTGCCTACGATGGGGACGAAGCATTAAGAAAAGTAGAAGAAATTCAACCTGATTTAATGCTATTGGATATTATGCTTCCAAACCGAGATGGTATGGAGGTTTGTAGAGAAATACGTAAAAAATATGATTTTCCTATTATTATGCTAACTGCAAAGGACTCAGAGATTGATAAAGTACTTGGGCTAGAGTTAGGTGCGGATGATTATGTAACAAAGCCATTTAGCACACGAGAGTTAATTGCTCGAGTAAAAGCAAATATGAGAAGGCATCAAACAATTCAAGGAGATGTGGAAGTTGTAACAAATGATATTACAATTGGTCCCCTTACCATTCAACCAGACGCCTACTTAGTGTTAAAAAGGGACGAAACAATTGAATTAACACATCGCGAGTTTGAATTATTGCATTATCTAGCAAAACATATTGGACAAGTAATGACCCGGGAACATTTATTGCAAACAGTATGGGGATATGACTACTTTGGAGACGTTCGTACCGTTGATGTTACAATTCGTCGTTTACGAGAAAAGATTGAAGATAATCCAAGTCACCCTACATGGATTGTTACTAGAAGAGGCGTTGGTTACTATTTACGAAGTCCTGAACAGGAGTAGAAAGAATGCAAAAGGTTGGTTATTTTAAATCGATTCACGTAAAAATTGTATTCATCTATATATTACTTATCATTATTGCGATGCAAATTATTGGTCTTTACTTTGTAAAAGAGCTTGAGAAGACGTTAAAAGATAATTTTCAGCATGCTATTTCAGATCGTGTAAGTCTACTAGAATTTAGTGCGAGAGAAGAGATATTGAAAACACGAGCGGAAGGAGACGAAACTGAAGAGCAAAGTTTGCATTCTATTTTGTCTGGACTCGATTCGGATGACATTAAAGAGGTACGTGTAATAGATTCGAGGTATCAAATTCTCGCATCTTCAGATATTAATAATCAAGCAATTGTTGGACAAAGATCGATGGATGATATAGTAAGACGTTCCATAACGGCAGAAACAGCTTTTGATAATATTTCTCTTGATCAGGAAACTAGAGAACGAATTTGGATTTTAGCAACCCCTATTGTTTCTAAAGGAGAAGTTATTGGATCTTTATATATCGAATCCAATATAGAAAATGTGTTTGTCCAAATGAATGAAATCAATCAAATTTTAGCAGGTGGAACAGCGGTAGCGTTAGCAATAACAATTGTACTTGGTATATTAATAGCACAAACAATTACACGACCTATATCGGATATGAGAAAACAAGCACAAGCGATGGCAAAAGGTAACTTTTCCAGGAAAGTACGTGTATATGGAGACGATGAAATTGGTCAACTTGCAATTGCCTTTAACCATTTAACCAATCGATTACAGGAAGCCCAATCTACGACTGAAGCGGAAAGAAGAAAGCTTGCTTCTGTTCTTACCAATATGACAGATGGTGTAATTGCAACAGACAGGAAAGGAAGAGTTATTTTAATCAATGATCCAGCGCTTCAATTTCTCCGTATTCCTAGAGAAATGGTCTTAAATCGTCCTATTATTTCTGTATTAGGAATCGACATGGCGCAATCATTTGAAGACTTAATTCACTCCAAGGAATCCATGACACTCGATTTTAGCACACAAGAAAGACCTTTTATATTGCGTGTAAATTTCTCCGTTATTCAAAAAGAAACAGGTTTTGTGAATGGATTCATAGCAGTTCTTCATGACAATACCGAACAAGAGAAAATTGATATGGAACGGAGAGAATTTGTAGCAAATGTTTCTCATGAATTGCGGACGCCTCTTACGACCATGAGTAGTTATTTAGAAGCACTTGCGGATGGAGCTTGGAAAGACGAGGGAATTGCACCATCCTTCCTACAAGTTACCCAAACAGAAACACAACGAATGATTCGCCTAGTAAATGATCTACTTCAGTTATCAAAAATGGATAGTAGAGATTATGAATTAAATCGTGATGTTGTGAATTTCAATCAATTTTTCAATCGAATCATTGATCGTTTTGAGTTATCTAAATCACAAAATGTAACTTTTCATCGAATCCTTCCGGATGTACCATACTATGTAGAGATAGACACCGATAAACTAACGCAAGTAATTGATAATATTATTTCTAATGCATTAAAGTATTCACCAGATGGTGGAAATATACGATTTGGTATAGTTGGGAAGGACCAAGAGTTGAAAGTTATGATATCGGATGATGGTATGGGAATACCTTCTGAAAATGTAGAGCGTATTTTCGATCGTTTTTATCGAGTAGATCGTGCTAGGGCAAGATCTATGGGAGGAACTGGTCTAGGATTAGCGATTGCCCGGGAAATGATTGAAGCACATGGAGGTTCCATTTGGGCAGAAAGTGAAGAAGGTCTTGGAACAACGGTATTTTTCACACTTAACATTGAACAGGATGAGGAAGGTGAGTGGGATTGAAGTATATCGAACAAGTAAAATCTGTCATTTTACTCTTGCTCATCCTGCTAAGTTTGACGCTAACCTTTACTATATGGACCTATTCTCCAACTTACAATACGATTGATACTCCTCCAATAGTTGATATCTCCATTGCGGAGAAAAAGAGGATAGAAGATTTAGTGATGCCTTATCGTATATTATATAGTCGTGGGGAAACGTTGACTGGTTCAGAGACCCCGCTTAACATTGAGAAAGTATTTAATTCCATGAAAACTTGGGAACCACAATCATTAGAACCTGTAAACACCAAAGCTAGTTTACAGCAAATAAATGATTTTATCACTACTTCCAATCGGGTAACGTTCTTCTATCCTACAGAAGTTCCTATTAAGATATTTGGCAGCATCTTTTCATTTGCTGATCATAATCTACCAGATATCTCTTTTAATCGTTTAGTAATTGACTGGAATGGTCCTTCTGAAGATGAACTGGTATTTTATTTTATTAGTACAACCAACCAAAAGATATATAAAACACTTGTTGATAAAGTAGATAAAGAAGCATTTTCGGAGCGTATTATTAAGCAAACTAGTAATTTTCCACCGTATAATGAAATAAAAAGACCAGGTAAACTATCTTTGTATGTTACTAACAATCAAGAAAATGTAAAAGGGTATACGTATATTTTAGAGGAAATTGAAATTGCTCCAGAAAAGTTTAAAAATGCTCTATTTAGTTTTCCGAGTCTCGTTCGTAGTAATTCTAAAGGAACAAGAGAACAGCAATATACCGACGATAACGCGTTAATGACCGTTAACTTTTTGCTAAAAAGATTAAGTTATGTACACCCTGCATCGGAAAGTCAGAATTCTGGTAATCCTACCGAACTCATTCAGCATAGTTTGGATTTTGTTAACGAGCACAGTGGTTGGACGGACGAATATCGATATAATCGAATAAATCCTGCTACTCAACAAGTTAGTTATCAACTTTACTTAAAAGGTGTACCTGTTTTTAGTAATGATACGTCTACTGAAATCACTCAATATTGGGGTATGAATCGAGTATATCGATATATTAGGCCGTATTATACACTAAATAATTCTTCTCCTATTAAAACAAGAAAAATACAATTGCCATCTGGTCAAGACACGTATGATTTGATATCTACCATTCCAGATTTAAAAATGTCATCTGTGGATGACATGGTAGTGGGTTATTATTTGTCGCAAGATGATCAACAGCTATTTTTAAATCTAGAGCCATCTTGGTTTTATTTATCTAAGGGTATATGGGTTCGAGTATCTCCGGAATTACTAGGAGGTGGCAAATTTGGATTGGAATAAAACAAAAACTATATTTATTATTGTTTTTTCTATTTTAAATGTATTTTTATTTTCTCTTTACTTAAATAGATATAATGATGCGCAGGATATAGAAGTTCGTAGCGATACTCCAATAGAGGAACGATTCTTACTTGATAATATTAAAGTTCCAAAAATGGAATCTGACATTTTAGGAGCATCTTATGTTTCAGGAAATCTTCATACTTTTAGTACAGAAGAATTAGATAACTTACCAAACCAAAAAGTAGAAGTAAAAAGCAGCTATCAACTTACTAGTACATTTGATAAACCACTTCCAATTACGGAAGAAAACAAGTTGGAAAAAGTACTTCAAGAAAATATAATACGTGGAAATTCTTATGGATTATGGAGCATAGATGAGGAAAATCACTCCGTTACATTCTTTCAAAAAGTAAATAATCGACTAGTTTATAATAATAAATATGCAAAGTTAATTGTTCATTTTAATGATAAACAAGAGCTCGTTAGTTATGAACAAAGTCTCTTGGATAATCTAGAAGACTATAATGAATCGAAAAGCTTATTGTCATCTATGCAAGCGATTAAAGTTCTATATAAACGCGGGATACTAAAGCCTGATTCTACAGTAAAAGAAGCTAATTTAGGATACTCTACATTAGCCCAACTAGAGGGAACGCAAGTATTTGCACCCACCTGGCATATATTAGTTAAACTTTCAGATGAAACGTCGGAAGAATACTTTGTAAATGCAGTCGAAGGAAGAATAATTGAAATTCCAAAAGAGTCGGAACAAACAGAAGTAAAGTAAGGAGTTCTAACAATGAGATTTAGTGTATTAGCAAGTGGCAGTAGTGGAAATGCAGTTTACGTGGAAAGTGATGAGCATTCCTTTTTAGTAGATGTGGGACTAAGCGGTAAGAAAATGGAGCAACTCTTTAGTGAAATTGGTCGCGATATAAAAAAACTTTCAGGTATTTTTATTACACACGAGCATAGTGATCATATTAAAGGACTTGGTGTAGTTGCAAGGAAACACGGGGTGCCTATTTTTGCTAATGAAAAAACATGGTCAGCGATGGATTCGCTAATTGGAAATGTATCCGTAAACCAAAGATTTCAATTTGACATGGAAACGGTCAAAACATTTGGTTCAATCGATATACAGTCATTTGCAGTATCCCACGATTCGATAGATCCTATGTTTTATATTTTTCATGAAAATGGTCGCAAACTTGTCTTGATTACGGACACTGGTTACGTAAGTGACCGTATGAAAGGACATATTAAGGGAGCCGATTCCTTTGTCTTTGAGAGTAATCATGATGTAAGTATGCTTCAAATGGGACGCTATCCTTGGTCTGTAAAGCGACGAATCTTAAGTGATGTAGGACATGTATCCAATGAGGATGCCGCTGTTGCGATGAGTGAAGTTGTGGATATTAAGAAGACAAATATTTATTTATCTCATTTAAGTAAAGACAATAATATGAAAGATCTTGCTCGTATGAGTGTTACTCAAACACTTGAATCTTGCGGGATTATTACGGGAGAATATGTACATCTCCATGATACAGATGCAAATGTACCAACTGAATTAGTTGTTGTGTAAAAGAGAAAGTTCCAAGGTGAACTGACCTAGCGATATGAGACACATATAAAACACCTTTTTAGGCTGCCGCAATGCCAAATTCTTTTGGCGTAAGGTAGCCTAATTTTTCTTGGATCCGTTCTTCATTGTAATGATGAATATACTCGTCAATTCTTTGCACAACACTGACATTACTTAATGAATTAAACTTGGCTAGGCTAAACTCTTCTGTTTTTAAACTAGAATGAAAGGACTCAATTACTGCATTATCCCAACAGTTTCCACGTCTGGACATACTGCTAACTAAATGGTTTTCCTTCAAGGCATTTTGATAAGCATACGATGTATAGACACTTCCTTGATCAGAATGAACAATAACTCCTTGGGGGTTTCCGCGAGCTATTAACGCTTCACGCAACGTATCCATGACTAACGGAGTCTGTTGGTGATTATAAAGCTTATAAGTGACAATTTCATTGTTATATAAATCCATGATCGTCGAAAGATATAATGTGACGCTACCATATTGAATATACGTAATATCCGTTACCCATTTTTCGTTCGGTTTACTAGCTATAAAGTTACGATTCAATACATTTGGGGCAATTACTACTGACTCACCTTGAGATTTCCATTTTCTTTTTTGCTTTACTTTGCATTGAAGATGAAACTTTTGCATGGTTTTCTGAACGGTATTGCGGTCTAATTTAATTCCATAATCTCTTTTCAATAACGCCTTTATTTTACGATGACCATTGCGGTATTTCGTTTTCTTGCATAGTTCGATGATTGCTTCTTCTGCTAAGGTTAAAATCTTCTCAACACCTTCAGCTAACCAACGATAAAAGCTGGAACGTGGTATTTCTAAGGCTGATAAAATGACACTTACTGTATAGTTTTTCCGGAACTTTTCCACGATTTGAAGAACTATGTGTTTTTCAACTCCTTTATCATTTCCAAATACTTTTTTAGAATCTCATTCTCCATTTTTAAATGGTTCATCTGCGTATCTTTCTTCTCTTCTTCACTTTTAAAATCAGGCCCATGCCCAAACGTATATTGTTTCCCAATCGGTTGGTCAAAACGATGAATTTCATTCGCTCTATACCATCTCATCCATGTCTCAACTTGAGATTTATTCTTAATTCCGTATTTCTCCATAATTTCTTTCGTTGTTAGTTTACCACTCATTTTTTCTTTGACGACTGCCCATTTAATCTCGCTTGTATACACGTTTTTGCCCATGCAAAAACACCTCCGATTTAAGTACTTGTTTTAAGTGTACCATTACCGAAGGTGTTTTATATTGTCTCAGTATTTTAGGTTAGTCCAAGGCTATTTTAGTCTTTGGAGCTTTTTTATTTTTTCTAAAATCCTACATGTATGAATCAACATCATGATTCAAATTTAGAATATAAAACACGAACAATATTAATGTGAAATGTGAGAATATGTATCATATACTCTTCATAATAAATAAGTATGATTTCCGCGGGGTGAGCGATGAGCCATCACCTGTCGCTCCAATCAATAAATTAAGTATTGTTCTTGTTTTAATAATTAAGCGCTATTTATGAAATTAACTCGTATGTTTTATGAAACTTTTAATTGATTTTCATCTTATTTTAATGTTAATTGGGTAAATTAATAACATAAACATATATGTGAAATGAAAGGAAGATGAAAAATGGACGATTACAATCCATATGAACCACAGGAAGAACCTAAAAAGGAAAAGAAAAAAAGTTTGGCAGGATACTTCTTTAGTGCTTTGGCAGGAGTAATGGTAGGTGCATTGTTGGTTTGGTTTTTAATACCTTCTGTGTTAACCAATTTACCAACTAATAACGGAACAAAAGCAACCAAGACTTCTATGGAAATGCAACAGCTTTCTGTTGATGTGAACACGGGTGTGACGGAAGCTGTAGAAAAGGCTTCGGGTGCTGTAGTTGGTGTATCAAATATTCAATCCGTTACCGACTTTTGGAGTCATTCAAAGTCTACGCAAGAAGCGGGAACAGGGTCAGGAGTAATTTATAAAAAAGAAGGTGGAAAGGCGTACGTCATTACGAATAACCATGTTGTTGAAGGTGCGAAATCATTAGAAGTAACATTAGTAGATGGAACAAAGGTAGAAGCAAAACTTGTAGGTACCGATATTTGGACGGATTTAGCAGTGCTTGAAATTGATGCTAAAGGAGTAGATTCCGTCATTACATTTGGTGACTCAGATGCATTAAAACAAGGAGAAACTGTAATTGCCATTGGTAACCCACTAGGACTCGATTTTTATGGATCTGTTACCACTGGGGTTGTATCTGGTAAAGATCGTGCAATACCAGTTGATATAAATGGAGATGGTGTGGTAGATTGGCAAGCAGAAGTTTTACAAACAGACGCAGCCATTAACCCTGGTAATAGTGGTGGGGCGTTAATAAATTTAGCTGGTCAACTTGTTGGGATTAATTCCATGAAAATATCCGAAGCAGCTGTTGAAGGGATAGGTCTCGCAATTCCTGTTAACTCCGCAATCCCAATTATTGAGGACTTGGAGCATAATGGTAAAGTTAATCGTCCCTCAATGGGAATTACATTAGTTGATGTTACAAATGTACCTGCAATTCATCAAAAAGATACTTTGAAGTTACCAGCGGAAGTGACTACAGGAGTAGTGGTAAATGAAGTCGTTCCAAATTCACCTGCCGCAAAAGCTGGAATGAAGACTTATGATGTTATTGTAGAGATGGACGGAGAAAAAATAGAAAATACAATTGAATTAAGAAAGCATTTATATAACGAAAAAGAAATTGGTGATGAATTAAAAGTAAAAGTGTATAGAGAAGGAAAAATTGTGGATCTGATGCTTAAATTAGTAGCTACAGACAGTTTATAAAGATGTGGATAACTTTATAGTGTAAATAAAAGATTTACACAGCGAGTAGGAAAAGAAAAGCTGTTCTTTCCTACTCGCTTTTCGTTTGGTAAAATAGGTTGTGGATAACAAAGAGTGATTTGTGCATAACTTAGTGAATTATTCGTAAATAAAAGGAAGTGAAAAATTGAGAATATTCAGTTGTGAAATTCATATAAATCAAGCTTTAGACATGTTTGTAGCAGAACAAAAAACCTTTCCAATGTTAGAAAAATTATTGGACGAAGAAAAGTTATCCACAAATTGCACATACTGTGATGATCAAGCAGTATATATTGTAGGGAGTGAAAAATAGAACACAATATGTAGATAAGTGTTGTGGGTATGTGGATAACTCTTGTGGATAACTTGTTTGTAAATGAATTGTGAAGGTGGATAACCTGTGAATATACAAATTATCTCGGTTGGAAAATTAAAAGAAAAGTACTTAAAACTGGGGATAGAAGAATATGCAAAACGATTAAGTAGTTATGCAAAAATGGATTTGGTAGAAGTGGCAGATGAGAAGGCACCAGAAAATCTAAGTGATGCTGATATGGAAATCGTTAAGAAAAAAGAAGGAGAACGTATTTTAGCAAAAATCAGTGCAGATACATATGTTATTGCACTTGCAATTGATGGTAAAATGAAATCTTCTGAGCAACTAGCAAGTGATCTCGAATCCTTAATGACGTATGGAAAAAGTAAAATTGCATTTGTCATTGGTGGCTCACTAGGTTTACACGAAGAAGTACTGAAACGATCAGATGAAAAACTCTCATTTGGGAAGATGACGTTGCCACATCAATTAATGAAGTTAGTATTAATCGAGCAGATTTATCGAGCATTTCGCATTATTAGAAATGAACCGTACCATAAGTAGGTGCGGTTTTTTTCTTGTATTAAAATCTATGTTTAAAATTAATTTGTTGCTAAAAAATTGCAGTCTGACTAGTATCTATATAAAAATTTTCGAGTTTGTTCTGGACGACGTATATATCAAATTCCATAGTGGCTCCATCCTGTATTTGTGGAGTAAGAAAACGGCGTCTGAATCTACCGCTGTGATCTGCATCAGGCTGGATGGTTTTTTCTTAAAAGGTAAGAAAGTATAAGTTTTACTTTATACCGAACTTATATTTCCCGGAACGAAATAAAGGATGGCGCGTTTCGCCTTATGTTCAAAAAGGAACCTCATCGTGATGTTTGTGTTCAACGCCTTGCAAATAATTGCAGGATACATTTTCCTTTAATGATGATATTATTTAGATAATAAAAGTACTTATTGCGCTCTCGTAGATTGGGGTTGGGTTCATAATGAGGGGTATTCACCGAATCGGTTCGCGTACGATCTTGCTTCATATAGTTGTTGCCGTTGTTGTTGGTTTGGTTATAAGCTATGCCGTCATCTCTTCACCGGCACCCCCTGAGTTCCAAAGTGAAGAAGGCATTCTGGATTTAACGCAGGTTCATGTCAGTGAGAATCCGATAAAGTTAAAAGGGGAGTGGGCGTTCTACTGGCAAGAGCTACTGTCGCCTGCGGACATACAGATTCGTTCGGCAAGGGACGGAAATAATGACCGCTGGATCAACATCCCGGGCTCCTGGCTAGGCTATCGGTTAGATGGTCAGCAGTTGAACGGTACAGGCTTTGCAACCTTTCGGGTGGTTATCCAACTTAGCGAGCAGGATAGGAATGAGCGCCTTGCTTTGCGACTTCCTACCATCTTTAATGCGTATAAATTATGGGTTAATGGCGAATTGCTGGAAGAAGTTGGTGTAGTTGGTCAGGACAGGAGTGAAGTGACCCCGCAGCTGGCAACGAATCTGGTGTTCTTCCAGCCCAAGAATGATAGGGTGGAGCTGGTAATGCAAGTAGCCAACTTTCATCATAAGCGTGGCGGCATCACCAAGTATATTGAGTTGGGCGGCAGTGATGTGTTAACGGTCAGGAAAAATCTGAAAATCGCCGCTGAAATGTTCATCACCGCAAGCCTTCTGGTAATTGGTGTATATCACTTGCTGTTGTATGTACTACGACGCAAAGACATGGCGCCGTTGTATTTCGGTCTGTTCACCACGTTGTCCGGTATCCGATCCTTGCTGGTCGGCGAGCTCTTACTCACACAATTGTGGCCATCTTTTCCATGGGGATTGCAGTTCAAGATCGAATACCTGATTCTTTGCATCATTGGTTATATCATAACGATGTACTTTGATAGCATTTTTCCGAATTATGTGTCGCGTTGGTTTCATCTTGTCACGCGGATCGTTACCGGCGCATTCTGTATCGTTGTTGTGGTGACCCCTGCCATTATTTATACAAAAATGTTACCGATGATCGGTGTGATGGTAGTTTTCCATATGGTTTATCTGATGGTTGGGCTAGTCAAAGCGGCTATACGGCGTATGGAGGGAGCGCTAATCTTCCTGCTCGTGTCGGTGGTTGGTTTAGTTACTGTCGTCAACGATTTTTTATATTACAATGAATGGTCACGAATTGGAAATACATCTCCGCTTGGTCTGTTGGTGTTTACGATCGCACAGATGATTCTACTTTCTTCGAGATTTACGAGGGCGGCATCGAACGAAGAGAGAATTGCACTTGAGCTGCAGGTTGCTAACGACAAGCTGACTGATATGAATATGAGTTTGGAGAGGACCGTGCAGGAACGCACACAGGCTTTATCCGCAGCTCATGATGATCTCCGGACTTCGTATGACCGATTGCTTCACTCCGAGCACGGGAGAAAAAAGCTTCTTGCCTATATTACGCATGATCTGCGTATGCCGTTGTCCAGCATGCTTGGTTACGTCGAGGCTGTGCAGGACAGGGTCAAGCCGGAACGTAATGAACAGTACCTGAAGTATATCCGGGATAACACGATAAGGATTAACCGCATGATCGAGGAGTTGTCTTTCTTGTCACATTTGGAGACGGGACAAGTCTCGTTCGTAATGGAGCCGGTTCATGTCATACACTTCTTGTGTGGTTTTTTTGAACAATATGAGCTGGTTGTGCGTGACGCAGGATTGGATTTCATGCTGGATATCGGAGATGCAGAAGATCAACGACCTAACTTGCCTGTTGTCGAGATGGATGCGCAAAGATTAAATCAGGCTTTGTTTAATCTGGTGTCGAACGCGATGAAGTTCACCTCTATGGGTGGGCTGGTTCGTATTGCGCTAACTGTGGACGAGGTGAATCATACCCGCTATGCGATAATTAGTGTACAAGATTCCGGCACAGGTATTCCTCAAGATCAGCTCGAGCAAATCTTTGATCGCAATTACAGGTATGGTCGACCGGGCGTGGAGAATGAAGTAGAGGGCAGCGGGCTCGGGCTGGCGATTTGCAGGGAAATCGTACAAGCGCATGGAGGGACGGTTCGTGCGGAGAGCGACGGTAAGACGGGGTCGATATTCCATGTATCGCTTCCTTGTATTGTAGAAGGAAGGTGAAGGTGTAATGGACACGCACAAAATTATGATTGTCGATGATGATCCCCATATATGCGAAATTGTTCAGGTGTATTGCGAGAGGGAGGGTTTCATATCCTCCTACAGTCATAGCGGAACAGAAGCCATGGAGCTGCTTGCGTCTTTCGAGCCGGATTTGATTGTACTGGATGTACTGCTGGCTAATGAAAACGGCATAGATTGGTGCATGAACGCACGTAGCTACACGAATGCGCCGATTGTGTTTCTGAGCAGCTGTGAGGAAGACGAGGTGAAAATCAGCGCATTATCCTATGGCGGCGACGATTATGTGACCAAGCCGTTCAGTCCTGGAGTACTCATGGCCAAGATCAAGGCTCACCTTCGTAGGGTGTCAACGGGCAGAAGGGAACAACTGCTGGAATTACCGGGTTTGACACTGGATTTCTATACACAATCCGTCACCATGGGTAGTGAACCCATCTTTTTATCGAAAAAAGAGTTCAGTCTGCTGTCCTATATGGCACAAAACGTTAATCGTGTCGTCACTGCCGATACGTTGTTTCAGCTCATCTGGGGGATGGAGAGTCTGGAGGATACGAGAACGGTCGCTGTACACATTAGTAATTTACGTAAAAAAATCGAGGCTGACCCTGTCAATCCTGAAAGAATCGTTACGATTCGGGGGGCCGGATATATGCTGGTTGCCAGAAGTTCGTTTAAAGCGCGAACATAGCGTTCCACCGCTTGTAATTTAACTTCTACTGTATATTTAGACATAAAAACACCCCGCAAATGTTAGTTGGTGTCTAACATTTGCGGGGCAGTTAAAATATTCTTATATTAACGAAGAAGTTGTAGAACTCCTTGTGGTTGTTGGTTCGCTTGAGCCAACATCGCTTGTGCTGCTTGTGCTAGAATTGAGTTCTTCGTTTGAGTCATCATTTCTTTTGCCATATCAACATCACGGATACGAGATTCCGCAGCTGTTAGGTTTTCAGATGATGTACTTAGGTTATTGATTGTGTGTTCTAAACGATTTTGGGATGCACCTAATTTAGAACGCTCTGCGGATACTTTTTCAATCGCATTGTTAATAACTTTGATTGCAGCGGTAGCATTTTCATGTGTAGATATATCCAATGCTGCTTCCCCAGCTGTTCCATCTGTTACATTACTTGTAGATGTGAATTTAGCTGTATAATCAGTACCATTTTCATTTACCGTAATAGTGCCATTAACACCACCAACAATATCTAATGCAGATGAGCGCATATCATTGATACCTAAACTCATTTTTTGACTTGTGTTGGCTCCAATTTGCAAATTAGCAGTAAAGCCTGTTGACGCACTAGTACTAAAATCTGCAGTAAGTGGTTTTTCACCGCTTTCAGCAGTCTTTTGTTCTAATGTTAATTTATCACCAGTTACCGATACATTATATTTTGCTTTTAAGGCTTGTAATTCTGCAGAACTATTAGAATCTGCATTTGTAATTTGATTTTTCAATTCTTCAGCAACTTGTTTTGCTGTACCATTTTGACCAGCTAATGTAATTTCAGCATTACCAATTTTCACTTTTGATCCTACATCAAGTGCTTGTGCAGTAATTTCATATGATTGTGGACTTGGAGCACCAGCAGCGCGATTATCTGTGTTTTTACCGATTCCAATATCAGCAGTTTTAAGGTTCGTTCCACTTGCATTTTTTTCTGTAAAGATAAGCTTAGCTGTATCTACTTTATCTACTGTAACAGTGTATTTTGCTTGTAAGTCTTGCAAATGTTGCGAGCTAGTAGTATCTGCACCAGTGATAGCAGCTGCGATATTTGTAGCAGTATCACTTGCTGTTGTGCCTACTTCAAAATCACCTGTTAGTCCAGCCGATGCATTTTTACCACCTGCCAACAATAAGTTGGCTCCAACTTTTAAGACATCACCATCAGCAAGGTTAGCTGTAATTCTAAATTCATTTACACCTTTAATATCGCCGACATTAGTACCACTAAGTGATGGACCAGTAGTTGCTCCACTAGCTGTATTTTCTGTCAATACAATTCGATTATTACTAATGAATGGTGAATTTGCTTTAGTTGCAGTATAAGTTCCCTCTGCATCAATTAGAACTTTTAAAGCGTCGATTGAATCGGATATAGTCGCGCCAGCTACAAATTCATTAGTTCCTGCTGTGCCACCTGCTGCGATTGCTGTGTACTTTGTTCCACCAATTTCTATAGAGTCACCGGCAGAGAAGTTTTCAGTGATATCGAAGTTATATACACCTGCAACTGCAGATTGGTTGGTTACATCAATACCAACTACATTTGCCATTGTGTCTCCACTAGCTGTTTTTTCCTGTAGTATAATCGTATCTAAATCTGTTTCTAAACCAGTTCCTGTAATACCGGTAACCGTAGCACCAGCGCTATCTGTACCAGTACTTTGATTTACTGCATCAAATTTACCACTAGCATTGATAGCTTTTAATAAGTTGGCAGCTGTTTCATCTTTATCTGCACCAACTGCAAATCCAGTACCATCAGTATCTCCATCTGAAGCTCTTACTTCAAAATCTTGTCCAGCAATCGTTATCTTTTGCCCTACTTCAAAATTATTGGCAATCTCAAATTTATATTGACCTACTTGCGTCAAAGCCTTAGTAACTAATACATTTGTAGTGAAGTCAGCTGCAAGCGCCGAATCATCACCAGCCACTTTTTGTGTAATAGTGATACTATTTGAATCAGCATTCCACGCTGGGCTACCCACAGTGGCAACATAATCAGCTTTGATTATAGTATTATCATTAATTGCGCCCATTAAGTTTGTTACAGTTTCATCAATATCTGCACCAATTAAAAACTCATCTGTTCCAGCGGGGGTGATTCCGTCGTCAGTTTTTGCCGTAAACGTCTGTCCACCTATTGTAATTGTATCTCCATCAGTAAACTGACTTTTCACTTCAAAAGTGTATTCTGACTTAGCAGCAGCGCTACCCACAGTTGTTTGGGCTTTACCAGAAATCGTCCCTGTACTAATTACATTAGTAAAGTAGTCAGCTGCAACCGCAGAATCGTCTACATTATTGTTGGCTGTAATAGTGACAGTACCTGTTGTGGAAGCGGCAGTATAATTAGCGTTGATATTAGTATTATTATTAATTGCAAGTACTAAGCTTGCTACACCAGTATCAACATCCGTACCAATTTCAAACTCATTTGCATTCAAATTTGCGTCACCAACAGCTTTTGCTGTAAACGTCTGTCCACCTATTGAAATTGTATTTCCAACAGCAAACTGAGCATCCACTTTAAAAGTGTATTCTGACTTAGCAGCAGCGCTACCAATAGTTGTCTGATTGGCAGCATTAATAGCCCCTGTACCGCCTGCATTACTTGCTGTGATTTCAGTTAGATCTGATCCGATTTTCCCAGCAGTTGCAGCTAATTTACTTGCCGTTGTTTCAGCTACCGCTCCAAATTTCAATGTTCCTGCTTTTACGCTGTCTTTAGATGCGTGTAGAAGACTGATATCGCCTGTTGCAGCTCCACCAGTAATATCCAAAGTATCAATTCCAGTTTTACCAGATACTTCATATGCATTTGTAGTAACTGCTAGTTTACCAGTACTTGTTGTTTTTGCTCCACCATCAAGTAGTTTTTGCGTATTAAACTCTGTTGTATTACCAATACGGTTAATTTCAGATGTTAATTGGTTCATTTCTTTTTGAATTTCGCCACGATCTGTTGATGTGTTTGTATCGTTTGATGCTTGTGTAGCTAGTTCGCGCATACGTTGAAGAATGTCGTGCGTTTCATTTAATGCACCTTCAGCAGTTGCGATCAACGAAATCCCATCTTGTGCGTTTTTAGAAGCCTGGTCTAACCCACGAATCTGTCCGCGCATTTTCTCAGAGATTGCAAGACCAGCTGCATCGTCCCCAGCTTTGTTAATACGAAGACCTGAAGCCAATTTCTCCATTGATTTAGATTGGGCACTTGTTGCACTGTTCAACTGACGGTGCGTGTTAAGTGCTGCGATGTTGTGATTAATTCTCATTTCTCATTACCTCCATGTGGTGTGTTTTAGGATGCCTATCCGTTTGCATCCTTTGTAGCGCATACCCTGTACTAACAAATCATTGATGGATTGCGCGCTAATCCAAAACAAGGATTTGTAAGTCAAATTGTTATCTTCCTTGACTTCACCACTCGTCCTTAAATGGTGGGGGCCAAGACCTAGGCCTTTTTTGTCATTCCTAAGGCTATATTGTTTTCTTCCCATAACTCTCCACGAACAATAGAAATATGCTTCGGTGCTTCAATCGCCAAGCGTAAATGGCCTTCATCGCTTCTAATGACCTTTACCATAATGTTGTTGTCAATCATTACATATTCCCCAGGTCTTCTCCCTAACACGAGCATTGGCTCATCCCCTTATCCGGTTTATTAAATGTACATAAAAAAATGAGCAAACAGGTCGCTGCCCTTCTTCCTCCTGAAGAAATGACGGCGACTTATTTGCTCATCCTAAGTCTCATAATTATTTTATAAATTATTAAATTGTTAAAAAATTAAAATTAAACAGTAAAAAAGACGAATAAATAGACATCAGTTTCAAGTATTCCTCCTTGAAACTACATGCGTATTTACTCGTCCATGAGTAATCAGATATGTGATTACTTTATGTATCGACAGTTTACTTGAAACGTTTAGCCTTTTGGAGAAATCTTTTTTTGAAGTTGAGGGAGTTTCATAATTCGAGAGCCTTACTAGGTTTGAGTTTTTTACGCATGAAAAAAGGAGTACTTCTCCAAATCTCGAAGTGTTAAGTACACCTAATACACACCTGAGAAAAGATAGGAAGGACTCCAGATATAGTAGTATTCAACAGGAAAGCCTGTTTTCCTTGGAAAATTTATTAGAAATGCCGCTTAGGGAGGCCCACGGTTACCTGTTCGAAATATTAGGGAGTACTCCATTCTTACGAATTGTATCGAGGAAGGCATTTCTAGGCGCACCGATACAACTCAATTACGCAGTTATGCTACAATCGCTATTCATTCGAATTGTGGAGCGCATTTCAACGATTAAGGGTCTCTGAAATCGATTGAAGAGAAGTGGAGATTCCAGCTTGGATTGTGGCTTTACTGGTTCTAATCGAATTCCAAGTGGAGCATCTTATACTCGGCTCATTCAAAAAATACAGGAATCCAAGGTGTTCCGAAACGAAAGCTTGCATTAAAAACCGAGATACATGTGCTTATTCTTGATTAAGCAATTCTCCGCGAACGATAGAGATATCTATTGGTGCTTCAATAGCCAAGCGTAAGTGCCCCTCTTCACTTTTAACTACTTTTACAATAATTTTTTCGTTGATCACAATATATTGTCCGGGTTTTCTTCCAAGTACCAGCATCAGACTCACTCCTTTGCCGTGAAGGATTTTTATATGATTTAAACATCTTTCACGAGAATTACCATAATTCACTCAATTTTTATTGTCACTTCTGACTTGTCATTCAACGCGAACTATCGGTTCACAAGAGCCATGAATTCTGCCTTTGTGATCATGCCGTCCGGCTTAAATGAGCCATTCTCATAATCTTTAATAAGCCCTTTGCCGATCCAATCCTCCAGCTGTTTCTACGCCAAATGCCCAGTGGACGTCTGACTTCGTACCCTCGCTTGCAGCGTAGGCGGCTGGGAGGGACATGCTCAGTAGTAACGTTAAACACAAACTTACCATCGCATTTTATAGGGTTTTCGCACTGGAGTAAGATAATTTATATAGATTATACTCCTTGTATTTTATCATGGTAGATAAGCTTATTAATCAAACTTAAAGAAAACTTTAAGTTTGTGCTCGAGATAAAGCATTTATATGTAACTTCAATTTTTAATCGGTAATTCATCCAATACTTCCTTTTGGATCAAATAGGAGTATAATAAAATGTATTGAAGAAACATGTTTTTTTAGAAAGAAGACTATAAATTGAAACGTACTGTAGTTAATCAGGTTACGAGTGAAAAAATCACTTTTTTACAAACAGCTGAAGAAACCGATGGGAAATACCTATCTATAGAAGCGGCTCTTCCACCTCAAGGAAATGGAACACCCTTACATATGCATGATGAATCCGAAGAGAAGTTTGAGGTTGTTTCTGGGAAGCTGACAGTTACATTAGGGAAAGAGCAACATATTTTAGATGGAGGCGACCATCGACTTGTTACATTAGGTGTAGCACATACATTTACAAATAATCATGATGAGTCAGTAGTGTTCCGTGTACGTTTGACACCACCAAGTCAATTTGAACAATCTGTACGTATCCATTATGGTTTGATTGAAGATAGATTAGTGGATAAAAAAGGGAATCCGAAATCATTGGCACACACAGCATTGATTTTATCGATGTAAAATACGTTAATTGTGGGTATTTCACTTAGGTTGCAGCGCTCCTTATTCAGTGTCATTGTGAAACGTGCGCGTAACAAGAATCGGTACCTAGAGTTGGAGAAATATGCAGGAAAAGAATTAAAGTAGATCCCGGGTACCGGTTTATCAAAATCATCCAGTTGTAATGAGCTATTCGTATAAAATTTTGCTGTTATTACTGTCACGGTGAACCTTACCATAAGTAAATGCGGTTTATAAATAAATTAGAGCTACTCTGTGAATATTAAACAAGAGTAGCTCTAATTTTATTTGCAGTGTGATTTATTAGTTAATGTGAATATATCAATTTCTCTAAAAGCCCCCAATTTTGGCGATTACAATTCGAATTGTTTTTTTTCAGCCTTATATGTAATATGATTAGATTAGTAAAGAGGCGCCTGATCATAAAGTTAACCAATCGGGCTATTAAGGACTGTGGATCTCCCATTTATGCTTCTTGCTACAAATAAGCCTAGCTCGAGGGAGTTATACTACCCGTTATCACGGTATAAATATTAATAATAGAAGTGATTTTTAAGCTCAAGGAAAGAGGCACATTATGAACAAACCATCCATTTATGGATTAACATTAGATCAATTGAAGGAGTGGCTTTTAGCGCATGGTCACAAACCGTCTAGAGCATTACAAGTGTGGGATTTACTTTATAGAAAACGTGTAACGGATTTTTCTGACATGAATGAGGTAAATTCGGAATGTGTTCAATTATTGGCGGATACCTTTGTGATTCAAACATTAACACAACACATTAAGCAAGAAGCCGCAGACGGAACGGTTAAATTTTTATTTAAATTACAGGATGGCAGTTTGATCGAGACGGTCATGATGCGACATAAATATGGGTTATCTGTTTGTGTTACGACACAAGTAGGCTGTAACATTGGCTGCAGTTTCTGTGCGAGCGGATTATTAGCAAAAAGTCGCGATTTATCAGCTGGAGAAATTGTCGAACAGATTATGAATGTTCAACTTCATCTCGATCAATTAGAAAAAGACGAACTTGTAAGTCATATTGTCGTAATGGGAATTGGCGAACCATTTGATAACTTCAATAATCTATTAGATTTCTTAAATGTTGTTATAGACCACAAGGGACTTGCGATTGCAGGTAGAAGAATTACTGTTTCGACAAGTGGAATTGTTAATAAAATTTATGAATTTACGGATGCGGCAATCCCTGTAAACTTAGCGATCTCACTACATGCACCAAATAATGAACTGAGAACGCGTATTATGAAAATAAATCGTGCCATGCCGATTGAAAAGCTAATGGAATCCCTGAAGTATTATTTAGCCAAAAATAACCGAAGAATTACGATTGAATATATTTTACTGAAAGATGTAAATGATCATAAAGAGGAAGCGGAACAACTTGCTGAACTTTTCAGTGATATTAAGGACCGATTGTATGTAAACTTAATCCCGTACAACCCGGTGGATGAACATAGTCAATATCAAAGAAGTGAGCAGGAATCGGTGTTAGCTTTCTATGATACGTTGAAAAAGAATGGCGTCAATTGTAAGATCCGTCAAGAACACGGTACGGATATTGATGCAGCTTGTGGACAGTTACGAAGTAAACAGCTTAAAAAAGATGCCCAGCAGTAAGTGATAAAGTGAACCTTCAATTAGTGGGGGTTTTGACATGTAGGACGTGCTAATGCCCGTTATTGCAGGATAAATTGAGTACAGAACTACTTAATTTGTAATTTGGTGAAACAGAAGTAAAAACCGAACTTTGCTATATCACGGAGAACCTTACCATAAGTAAGTGAGGTTTTTAATTAAATAAAAAACTAAGGCCGATTTTCTATTAGTTTAGAAAACCGGCCTTTATAAATCATATAAAGATTTTTTCAGGAACTTTTATTACTGTGCAGTTAATCCGCCATCGATAATGAATTCAGAGCCTGTTGAGTAGCTTGAATCATCAGAAGCTAAGAATAATACCATTTTTGAAACTTCTTCTGGTTGAGCAACACGTTTTAATGGAATGTGTTTAGAAAATTCTTCAACTGCTGCTTTTGTATCTTCTTGTACTACCATTGGTGTAGCGATTACACCTGGGTGTACAGAGTTTACGCGGATACCCATTGGTGCTAAGTTGATAGCAGCTGCTTTTGTCATCCCACGTACTGCGAATTTTGTATCTGTGTAACCTATAGCACCAGCAACTAAGCCGTTCATTGAAGAAATGTTGACGATTGAACCGCCTCCAGCTTTCATCATTGACGCTGCTACAGTTTTCATACCTAAGAATACAGACACTTGGTTAATATCTACGATGCGACGGTATTCTTCGACAGTAACATCAAGCATATTTTTCGCCATAGTAATACCAGCGTTGTTTACTAATACGTTTACTGGACCGAAAGCTTTTTCAGCTTTCGCAATAACTGTTGCCCAATCTTCTTCAGATGTTACGTTTTGTTTAATGAAAAGGGCATTTTCACCTAATTCAGCCGCGAGAGCGTTGCCTTTTTCTTCATTTAAATCTGTTAAAATAACCTTTGCACCGTTTTCTATGAATAACTTTGCGTGTGCCGCACCCATACCTTGTGCTGCTCCCGTAATAATTGCTACTTTACCTGATAAACGACTCATTTAAAAAGCTCCTTAAAATATATTTTTAAAAAGTGATAGTTAACTATCACTTTTTTACACTTCCTAGTAAACAACTTTCCGGTTCGAAAGTCAATCCAAACGGCTGTTATTTATTATGGCTGTATATAGCATAAAAATACATCCTTCATCATCGCGAGCTGCTTGTCCGTAGAAAGAAGCATGGTGAGATTGGTATCATGGATTGCCAGGCTTGATTTGTATGTGAATAAGCTGAAATTTTGGACCATCGTCATGATAAATACATCCAAATCTACATCTGGTCTTAAAGAGCTATCCTGCTTACCCTGCTCAGCCAATGTAAACAAAATACTGGCTAATCTGCTTCGTGCAAATAAGTATTCCGCATATTGCTCAGTCGATTCCGCAGCTAATTTTTCATTTAAATCAAAGGACTCGAAAAATTTCGCTAAACGTAGCTGTGGATCATTCGTAGCGTTTATATAATAATCCAAAATTTGCTCGATTTTTTCGTATGCAGTTATCGTCTGCTCGACAATCTGCCCTATATACTTGGCCATTTCATCAGTAATCGCATTCGAAGCCGCAATCACTAAATATTCTTTTTTAGGAAAATAGCGAAATAACGTCGCAATACCAACGCCAGCAGCATCGGCAACATCTTGCATTTGTATATTTTTCACACCTTGCTCCAAAAATAAATCCTTTGCAATCTGGATAATATTTTGACGGCGTTGTTGCTTTTGTTTTTCTCGTTTACTCATTTTCGTCACTCCAACTGTTCTTCATACATTTATTGTAACATGTACCAACTTGTATTAGCATCGAGGGGAAATCATAGGTGAAAATGCTAAAATTCTAGAGTTTACTTTAGTCTTCTTAAAAACCTAAATCATTCAGTGTTAAATTTCAATAAGATGCGATTGAAGGTAATACGCTGACGATTAGTGAAATAAAAGTGGGGCTTGAGGGAATCACGGTCGACAGTAAAACAATACGTGAGCATTTAAAAGTCATTAAGCACCATGATGCAATTTAGTATGTTGAGGATAATTTCTTAAAAAAAGATGATTTTTTAGTAGGACAAATTAAAATTCAGGAGGAAATGGATGGACTCATGAGTTGGGTTGCTCATAAGGCATATGCGATGAAATATTTTGAAGACTTCAGTACATTAGTAGCTGCTAAAGTGGGGTCTTTCTCTTAATCTTTTTTCATAAGCCGTAAATTGTTCTTAAAACCGCATTTAGACATGTTACGGTGAGCCTTATCATAAGTAAGTGCAGTTTTTTCAAAAGAATATCCTTCAAAATTTTATTTTTATAAATAATAACGAACAAAGGGTATGTGAAAAATAGTTATTTCACATACCTTATTTTCAATAAAGGGTACTTCCTTGATATGTGTTGAATCATTATATAGAAAACATAAATAAATTTTTTGTTCAACAAAAAGACAGATAAATGAAAAATGAATTACTGCCTTCAATTTAAGTGCAGTCCAAGTTGATCAAGCAAATTTTGAGGATCAACCTATAAATATGCCACGCTTTGTTCCATCAAGTAATCCATATAGTTCGTGGGCATCTATTTGCGAAACATCTTCCACATTGAATGATACTAACATTTCGTCCCCCCCTGAATCTATTTATTCTTTTTACTCATTTTTGAAACAGAAATTACCATTGCTTCGTCTAACGTTTAACAATAAAAGGAGGTGCTCTATGACGCAACTCGAAAAGTTTATACATGAGCATGGTGAGGAGTTATTGAGGCTTGCTTATATCTATGTGAAAAATAAGCAAGCCGCAGAAGACATTGTACAAGATGTGCTACTCAAAGCATTTGAAAAGCAAGCATCATTTCGTGGGGAGGCCACGTATTGTACTTATTTGTATCGAATGACGATTAATCGTAGTTACGACTATTTGCGAAGTTGGCATTATAAAAATACGACTGTCAGCGAAAAAATTCAACGTTTATTTGGTCGATCGACGGAGCAAGATGTCGAAACACAATCAGAAAAACGTCAACTCGTACAAGCTGTTCTTGCATTACCGCTGAAATACCGTGAAGTCATTGTATTTACGTATTACTTAGATTATTCGTCAGAGGAACTTGGCACGTTGCTTAATTGTTCACCGGCAACGGTACGTACAAGACTTGCGCGTAGTCGTGAAAAACTTAAATCAGTGCTAAAGGAGGATGGCTTTGATGGAACGATTGAAAACGGGTATTGATGAAGTGATTGGCGAAAAGCTTTGGATGACGGAGGACCTCGCAAGGAAAATGGCCCAACCAAGAAAAAAATCTACGCATACTCCGATATACGCAATGGTAAGTTTCGTTTCAATTGCCGCCTTATTTCTTACGATTACATTATGGCCAGCCCAACTAGGGATTTTAAGTACTGCTACAACAAAGGAGCTTGGTGTTCACGGAGAACTATTTAATACTTATTTTGAAGCAATTGATGCAAAAGATGCAGAAACGCTAAATCAAGTAGCATCACCAGCATACGGTGCTACTGTCGAGGAGCTATATAACAAATATGAACATATGGATTTTTCAAAAGCTGAATTTTTAAGCGAACTTGATGGCATCATTTGGATGAAATTTGTGGTGTTGGATAATGAAGGTGAAAAGTGGGATGATGTTGTTACGTACTATCAAATCGTAGATGGCAAAATATATGACCACGTATATGACCATCCGTTTTACATATATAAGCATTTTGATATGGAAGAAGCACAGGCGCAAGCTGTTTTTGGTTTCGGTGGATATCGTAATAACAGTCAATTTGTGGCAATTAATAAAGGTAAATTGCTTGTAAGCGGCTCCCGTTCCTATAATAAAATGGAATCAACCATCGAGTTGTACTTAAAAGAGATTGGCGAGGAATCCATGTTTGAACAATATCAGCACCCCCGCCTTGTCTACAAAGACAATGGGAAGGTTTTGCAATTATCAGCAGATGGATTTGACATCACCTTTACGAGAGAAGGTGAACGTATTTTAGTGGATAACCAGGGTGTTGAATATTATCAGCAAGGAAGATATTAAAAAACAAGCCACGGTATTATTCTTGAGTATAGGGAAGTTCATTTTTTCTAGTTTGTACAGTCTGAAGTGATATCCATTAACTATTACATAGGATAGGAAGTGGATAAAATCAGGAGAAAATTGAGTACTAGAATAATGTATTTACAACTTGAAAAAATAATGACAAAAAGTCGCTCGAATGGTGTTTGTACAGAGTTATGAAAATAACTAAATACTAGACAAAGTTATTATTATTGAAAAGTAAGCTATTACCATAAAGTTATATACTTTTATGGTAATAGCTTACTTCCTATTAGTTTAAAATAAAGTTTTAAACCTTTTGCTAACTATTTAAAAACGGGAACTTTTTTCAGCAAAACAGAAACTGGAATGGCTATAATGATCCCCACAACATTTTGAACGATGTTTCCAGGAATAGAGGCCAAGGGTATAATCCAACTACCGTATAGAACTCGTTCACAAATGTAATAAACACCTAACATAACAGGAATCGAGATAATAGTAGCTAGGAGATTGAAAATAATACTGTTTCCTTTGCGTCCGAACGACCATGCAATTTTTCCAACTATATATCCTTGCAGGCCACGTGCCACAAAGGTGAAGGGTGCCCACAATGTCCATCCAGATACTAAGTCAAATATACCCATTCCTATAGCACCGGCGAGTGCTCCTTTTTTAGGACCAAATACAATGGACGCGATAAAGAGCATAGCTGTTCCAAGATGAACCAACCCCCCATTTGCAGCGATTGGTAGTCTAATATTTAAAATGAGAGTTGAAACGAATACGAGTGCTATTAACATTGCTGTTAGGATTAAATCAAAAGTGCGTGAGTTTGTATAACTTCTTGTTTTAGGCATAGTCAAAATCCTTCCTTATTTTTTTTTATAAGGTTCAAGGGATAATTGTTCCCTTGGGATCCTTACTTTTTAAATCAGTTTCACATTTACTGATAACCTTAGCAAAGGATTGGTATATTTAAAAGTATCAATATAGAGAAAAATGTAGGTGTCAGTTTGTAGAAAAATCGGAAAGTTTGAGTGTTAAATCATGAAAGGAGGAAGCCGATCGATTGTATCGATGATGCTATGCTAATAAAGAAATAGGGGTCACAGAAGATGGACTTACTTCTCAATATCAAAAAAAATGAAATAATTTGAAAACTGATAAATCTATGTGGATGGGGAGTCGTTTTCGTGCTGTCTAGTTCTCTCACAAGGTTGCTCATTCAACTGGCTCACGCTGCCAAACTAGTTTCGTCAAGCAATTACCCGCCGTATTATCCAGATCCGAGGCTCGTTAAGGAAGGCATAGTTACAGGCAACAGAGCCAATGAGTTCATAAATATTAGTTTAAATGAGGCAAGGGAGAGTTCGACGCTTACGTTTAAAGAAATAATGCCATCACAAATGTGTTGTAGTATGAGTCATTAATGAAACTGTCTTTTTTCATGAGGCCTTCTTTTTCAAATCCGAGCTTTTCATACAATTCGATTGCATGAGTATTATCTTCTCGAGTGACGAGACTAATTTTTTTCGTCATCCGATTTAAGGTGGCCCAATGAATTAATTGTTTCATTAATTTTCTGCCTATACCTTGTCCAATAAACTTTTCACTAACAACAATTCCTAACGTTCCTACATGCTTCATTCTCTTTTTTTGACTAGAATTAATAGACGAAATACCTATAATTTCGTCCTGAAAAATTGCCAGCAATATTATGGAGTTCTGTTCTAGACGTGTAGATTCTATAAACTCTTTATACTCCTCTAAATTACGGTTAAATTCATTTTTCCCAAATGAAAGAAAATCTGTTTCTCCACCTACGACATTATAGAAATCGATTATCTGTTGGGCATATTCTTTCGTCGCCTCTATTATCTTTACTTCATGGCCATCTTTTAAATGGAATTTCTTCATGTTTTTCAGCTACTTTCTATTTTGGATGAATGCTAATAGTTCAAGTTTAGATCAAAGGGGCAGACAATGTATAGTAAAGCAAAGTAGAGTAAAGCATAACAAAATACTGTATCTTATATAAGAAAGAAAAAAATTCATTTCAGGTGATACTAATGTTTTCTCTAACTAAAATTTTTAATAAGAGTTTTAATAGGCCAGAAGGAGTTACATTGATCCTTACTGCCCTTTTCACAATGGTAGCAAGTGAAATTAAAGTAATTCCCTTTGACGAAGAAGCTTTTCGTTTTGGGCTAGGCGGTATTGCTTTTTTTCTGCTAATTCTGATCTGGACACCAGCCTCTATTATAAGGACAGGTATCGTTACTGGTTTAACAGTTGTTTGTTTTCGTCTATTTGAGGATATATTATTTGATGAGGTGCATATAACTATTAGTTTAAAAAACCACTTACCTGCTTTTTTATTTTATTTTTTATTTTCAGCGGGTTTACACTGGATTAAAATTGAAAAGTATAAAACGTTCCCATTTGTTTTAGGTGCATGGGCCGCGTTGTTTGAATTTATCGGAAACTGTTCTGAACAGCTTACGAGGTATGGATTGTTGCACCATACAAATATAGATTTTTGGGATTTGTCCTTGATAAGTGGGGTTGCATTGTTTCGTAGCTATTTTGTAGTGGGGTTATATAGTTCCATTACAATTTCTGAACAAAAGAAACGGATGCAAGAAATGCTGAGAGTCGGTTCTGATTTATATGCTGAAACGCTTTATTTACAAAAATCTATGAATCATATTGAACAAATTACTGCCTCTAGTTATGATTTGTATCGGCAATTAAAAAAGATAGAATTGCAACCACTAAGTATTCAAGCATTACGTATTGCACAGGAAATTCATGAAGTTAAAAAAGATTCCCAACGGATTTTATCAGGGCTTACGAAAATAACTGTACAAAATAAAAATCAGCCTCCTTTTCTTTCGGATATTATAAACCTTGTTATTGATGCAAATGAAAAATACAGCGAACTATTAGGAAAAAAGATTACCTTTCAACGAACGATACCGACTAATTTTGAAACCGATAAGCAAATTCCTCTTCTTGCTTTGTTAAATAACTTAACTGCAAATGCCGTTGAATCCATCATAGACAATGGTCAGATTAGTGTTGAAGTATTCGAGGAGTCGATAAATACTAATTTCATTATAAAAGATTCAGGCAAGGGTATTCTAAAAGAGGATATACCCATAGTCTTTGAACCGGGTTATACAACAAAATTTAACGATAAAGGCGTTGCCGCAACGGGTATTGGACTATCTCATGTAAAAGAGATTATTTATATGCTGAAAGGACAAATTGAGATCGAAACACCAGCACAAGGCACTATTTTTCGAATCTCCATTCCAACTGAAAACATACGAAAGCGAGTGGAATAATACTGCGTTATTTTATAGTAGATGATGATAAAGCTAGTAGAACTATGCTAAAGAAAATAATAACGGAAGGAGATCTTGGTTTTGTCATAGGGGAGGCTGAAAGCGGAGCAAGTTGTATATCCTCTGTCATTAAAATGCAACCAGATGTAGTTTTAATCGATTTATTAATGCCAGTATTAGACGGTATTGAAACCATTGAACAATTAAGGAATCAAGGATATCAAGGTCAATTCATTATGATCTCTCAAATTGTTAACAAAGAAATGGTGGGAGAAGCTTATGAAAAAGGGATAGAATTTTTTATACATAAGCCCATAAATCGCGTGGAGGTACAAAGTATTCTAAAAAAAACTGCTGAGCAATTTCGTCTAAGAGATTCTATACTATCTATTCGGGAATCATTAGAAAAAATTGGTCCGAGTCAAATTGGGAAGAGAAAGCAAAGTGTAAAGGAAATCGTACTGTCTATACTCAACGATATGGGGATTATTGGAGAATCAGGAAGCGACGATATTGTATCTATTATTGAATTTCTCATGAACCAACGTGAAGTAGCTGCTCAATTACCACCTTTAAAAGATTTATACGAGTCTGTTGCTACCAAGACAAAGTCCCATCAAGTTGATGTGAGAAAGGAAAGCAAGGCAATTGAGCAACGCATACGTAGAACGATTCTGGTAGCGGTAAATAATTTAGCTTCTTTAGGCTCAATTGATTATACAAATCCCGAATTTGAATACTATGCTCCTCGGTATTTTGACTTTCAAGAAATTAGAAATCAAATGATACATATAAGAGAAAGTAGCAAAGAGGAGGCAAAGATAAAAGTTAATAGTAAAAAATTTCTTCAAGTGCTGTATTTAGAAACAAAGGACAAATTCAACCTTCAAGGTGAAAATAAATAAAATTATAAACGTCGGATTTTGTCGGATTTTATAAGTCCCTTTTATAATATTGTAAAAGCTATTTTGGATATAAGAAAGCGTTTTCAATATAAAAAGGGGTGTTTTAGATGAAGAAAAAGTTTAAGTTTACTTTGGCATATCAAATTCTTGTCGGGCTCATACTAGGAATCTTTGTAGGAGCAATTTTTTTCGGAAATCCTGCAGTAGAAACTTATTTGCAACCGATTGGAACCATATTTATAAACATGATTAAAATGATTGTAGTCCCAATTATTATTTCTACTTTAATCTTAGGAGTTGCGGGGACGGGAAGTATAAAGCAGTTAGGTAAACTGGGTGGAAAAACGCTAATTTACTTCGAAATTGTTACAACAATCGCGATTGTTGTTGGTTTACTGGCGGCAAACATCTTCCATCCAGGAGCTGGATTGGATATGTCAACATTATCCAAAGGTGATATAGATCAATATGTTCAAACGAGTGAAGAAGTACAACATCATGGTTTTGCGGATGTAATTGTCAATGCTGTGCCAAGCAATATTGTGAAAGCAATGTCGGAAGGTAATATGCTAGCGATTATCTTCTTTTCTGTACTTTTTGGGTTAGGTATTGCAGCGATTGGTGAAAAAGGAAAACCGGTGCTTGCATTTTTTCAAGGTACCGCGGATGCCATGTTTTGGGTGACGAATCTAATTATGAAGTTTGCTCCATTTGGCGTATTTGCTTTAATTGGTGTTACTGTTTCAAAGTTTGGATTGGAATCGTTGCTGCCACTTGGAAAGCTAATGATACTCGTCTACGCTACGATGATCTTTTTTATAATTTTTGTGCTAGGTGGCATAGCAAAGTTGGTCGGTATAAATATTTTTCATCTTATGAAAGTATTAAAAGACGAACTGCTATTAGCTTATTCCACTTCAAGCTCTGAAACAGTATTGCCGAAAGTAATGGAGAAAATGGAGAAGTTCGGTGCTCCAAAAGATATTGTATCTTTTGTCGTACCAACAGGATATTCTTTCAACTTGGATGGATCAACTCTATATCAAGCTATTGCAGCGATTTTTATCGCGCAAATGTATCATATTGATTTGAGTATTACGCAGCAAATTACATTGGTTCTAGTGTTGATGCTTACATCCAAAGGAATCGCTGGGGTGCCAGGAGTTTCTTTCGTTGTCTTACTAGCTACTTTAGGAACTGTAGGTATTCCTCCTGAAGGACTTGCATTCATTGCTGGTATTGACCGACTTCTTGATATGGCACGGACAGTGGTAAATGTAGTAGGTAATTCTCTTGCTACCATTGTTATGTCTAAGTGGGAAGGGCGGTTTGACACGGTGAAAAAAGAGGAATATTATTCTTCCTTAAAATAAGCACACAAATTAGAATGTAAATAAAACCGGCTATCCAATTTGGAAGTCGGTTTTTTCGTGTGTTATGAAATAAAAGGTGACAATAGCGAGGCCATTATTTTTGTCATGTACATATAGTATTAAAAAATAGAAAAGAAGGTGTAAAAATGGATGACAATAAAAGAAAGCACAATCCTCCAAACAAGCGAAAAAAACAACCGAATTTTCTCTTTTTAATGGTTGATCAAGAGCGCTTTCCTACTGTTTATGAAACGCAGGAATTAAAGGAATGGCGGAAAGAACATTTACCGACCCATGAACTATTAAAAAAGAACGGAATGGAATTCTTAAATCATTATGCAGGGAGCAGCGCCTGCTCTCCAAGTAGAGCAACATTATATACCGGGCAATATCCCTCACTTCACGGGGTAACACAAACTCCCGGAGGCGCAAAAGGTTCATTTGATCCAGATCTATTTTGGCTTGATCCAAACACGGTGCCAACGATGGGAGATTACTTTCGAGCTGCGGGATATAATACTTTTTGGAAAGGGAAATGGCATGCTTCGGATGAAGATATATTAATTCCAGGTACAAAAAACCAAGTTGTAAGCTATAATCCGATAACAGGAGTTCCAGATAAAGAAAAAGAAAAAATGTATGAAAAGGCAAACCGTCTCGATTCTTTTGGATATTCCGGTTGGATTGGACCAGAGCCCCACGGAGCAAATCCACGAAACTCTGCCTCCTCCGCAGGAACTGGTACGAGTGGACGAGACGAGGTGTACGCTAGTGAAACTGTCCAACTAATCAAGTCACTGGATGAAAAGTCAACGTGCCATCATGAGGATAATCCCTGGTTTATCATGTGTTCTTTTGTAAACCCTCACGATATTGCGATTTACGGGGTACTATCAGCAATTTCCCCAAACTTTAACTTTGAAGTGGATCCAATGCTTCCATACATTCCGCCTGCTCCTACAGTTGGGGAGTCTCTTCTTACTAAACCTACGGCTCAAGAAAGTTACCGCACCACATACCCCAAGGTATTACAACCAATCATAGATAACAATTTCTATCGCCAACTATACTATAGCTTAACAAAAAAGGCAGATCAGGAAATGCATAAGGTTTTCAAGGCACTTCAACAATCCAGTTTTTATGATAATACGATAATACTATTTACATCCGATCATGGAGAACAACTGGGGGCACATGGTGGTCTCTATCAAAAGTGGTATAACATGTATGAAGAATCCATTCATGTCCCATTGATTATTCATAGTCCTACTCTTTTCCCTAAACAAATTGGCACCGAAATGTTAACAAGTCATGTCGATATCCTTCCTACATTGTTGGGACTAGCAGATATAAACGTAGAAGAGATTCGTAAAAAACTTTCAAACGATCATTTGGAGGCACAATTATTAGTTGGAAGAAATTTAACACCACTAATTAAAGGAAATGAACACTTCTTACGAGCAAATGAACCTATCTACTTTATGACAGATGATGATGTCTCGAAAGGTTTGAATCAAACAAATCCAGTAACTGGAATACCTTATGAATCAGTAGTCCAACCAAACCATATCGAAGCAGTGATTACGACGTTAGAGACGGGAATAATGAAAGAAAAAGAGACTTGGAAACTAGCTCGCTACTTCGATAATCCACAGTTTTGGTCGAGTCCGTGTAATGTTGACATAACGATAACTGAAAAAAACAACTTCTGTGTGACGACTATAAAAGAAGAGCCGGTCCCAGAGCAATTTGAGTTATATAATGTTACAAGAGATCCGTTAGAACGGGTAAATCTAGCAGACTCTTTACTTGCAACATCCGAATCGATCATTATCCAACAAATATTAATAAAAATGCTGGAAGAACAATGTAAGCAAAAAAGGCTTTCACCAAAAAGTGGGGAATTTTCTGATATGTCTTGAAAAAGTTTAATTAGTAACCATGAAAAAAGAGAGTTGCTAAGCTCAACTCTCTAGAAGATTATGTTTAATTGTATGTACTAGAGGAATATGAAAGTATATGAGTTTTTATGCATTAACAGGTTAATTTCCGCTTCAGGCGGAAGGTCCGTGAGCCTCCTCACTTCGCTGAGGGGTCTCACTTGGACACGCTTTTCCCGCTGGAGTCGCCCCTTCCGCTCCAATCAACAGCACACAATAGAAAGACAATATGCTTCTGGTAATAGGTTCGTTTTTAGGGGAGAAAACATTTAATAACTACCTAATGGGGGACACAATTCGCATATGAATTGTTGCCTTCCTTTAGGTAGTTATATTAATGCTTTAGTCAATTTGGCAGACTAATTAACGCATCAATACACACAATAATTGAAGACACCGCATAAATTTGTAGGGTGTTGTTGAAACAAATGCTAAAATTGTTGCGATTTAGATATACTAGACTTATTTTTTGAGAGAAATTTGAAATTATATGTTAATATAAATCTGAGTATTGCGAAAACTTTTACTTGAACTAATGCCGCAGTTTAGTTGAATACGCACATGAATCTCTTGATTTAGGTTAATCGTAAGAAAGATAGAAGTTTCGAATTTCTTGGAGGTGAACTTATTGAAATTTAAGTCACGAAAAGATTGGTGGTTATCCATTATCGTTTGGATAGCTATGATTTTTGTTCTAGGAAGTGGTGTTTATGTACTTGTTGATAAAACACTGGATATTTTGGGATTTATAATTACATTTTCTCTTTCTATTATTTTACCAATTTTTATTTTATGGATGTGGTTAACCACCTTTTATGTCATAGAAGATAACAACTTAATTATCAGGTTTGGTCCTTTTAAAAGAAATATTCCATTAGACAATATAACGTCTGTAGAAAAAACAAAGAACCCATTATCAAGTCCTGCGTTATCTATAAAAAGGCTTGAGATTGTATACGGTCAATATAATTCTGTACTCATTTCTCCTTTTGATAGAAAGGGGTTCATAAAAATTCTCTCCAAACGGTGTCAGCATATCAAAATCAAGAAGTTCATATTTTGAAGGATAAGTAAGGTAATGCAATTTATTCAACTAATGGGTGCTTTACTTCAATGAGGAGTAAAGCTTTTTTTACTAACGCAGCAGTTTAGTTGAACAAACAGAATTAAAACGAAGAACCAAAGGGGCAATGCTTATGGAAATACAATGGCTAAGTGGGCAATATTCAGAAGATAATAGAATCTTTGATTCGTTGTTTGAAGCTTATGAATGGACGGATTCATTATATCCGGAATTTTTAATTTACTTAGTTAATAAAGTTAATGTGGGGTATGCAACTCCTGATGAAAAAATAATAGATTATTTAACTGATTTTATACCTAAATGGGCAGATTACCTAAATGTAAAGGTGACAGTAATTAAAGAAGTAACTGAGAGAAATGGCAAATACATTTATAAAATTTGGACCTCATACAGTCGTGAAAGTTAAGGAAATGTTGAGCTACCATGAAAATTAATTTCTTCAAGAAAAGAAAAATGACAATACTTAAGAAGACCCCTCCTTAATCGTTAAAAAAGGGGAGAGCGGAGATTAAGCGGTCTATTGTTTTCGGTAGACTATTAATATTGACTCCACTACCCATTTTCATTCTTTGCACTTCATAGAAGGCTAATGGGGCAGTTTAGTTCAACAAGGAAAATAAAGGTATAACATTGAATTGGAATAGTTAAGGTGAGATAAAAGAGGGGGGAAATGATTGAAAAGGCAATTTGCAGTATTGTTACTTTTATCATTATTGTTAGTTGGTTGTAGCGATGAGGAGAGAGTAAGACCAGATTCGCCAATGAATGCAGCATCCTTGATGAAGTATCAAATTGATATTCAAAATTACGACGGATTTCAATCGTTATTTTATGAAGGTGCAGAGAATTCGATTTCAGAAATTGAATTTAATCATTTTAAGGACATTTTAATAGAGGGTTCTAATTTTAAAGATTACGAACTAATTACAATGGAGAACGGGGAAATGTTATTGGTTGAATTTGCACCCCTATTAGACAATCAATCGGAATATAAAATTGTAAATGTTATGATTGTCCCAAAGGAATTGAGGCAAATATTCAACCCCTGATTCTTCAACTAATGGGTGCTAACTTTACTTTCAGAAGGAGTAAAGCCTTTTTGCTTGTTGAACTAACGCAGCAGTTTAGTGTAATTGATTTGTAATGAACCGAGCACCTATTTTAATAATTGAAAAGGGTGAAAAAATGAAGTTAAAATTAATCATTATAGTTATATCATTTGGTTTTTTAATTGCAGGGTGTACTGAAAGTAATCAAAATTTAGTTAATAATCCAGAAGATGCTTTAAAGACGATAGAGGTTGGAAACGAAGAAAGAGAAATAAATGTGTATGGTTCTCATAAAGTGAATAAAGAGTTAGTTTTAATTGTTTTTAGAGGTGCAATGAATGATAAGGATATTTGGGTAGCTGACGTTCATAAAGAAGACGGTCAATGGGTAGCTAAAGAAATAGTTCAAATGAATGGACCATTTGAGGAAAGTGGTGACATTCAAACCGTAATTATAAGTGACGAATTTGGATATGAAGTGGGTTATATTAAAAGCGGAGTTCCGGTTACTGAGAATTTAAACATTTTTATGGTTGAAGGGATTTCTGATTGGAAAATTTGGATTAAACAATCTAAATAAAATTGAAAACAAAAGTTAGTGAATTAGTGAACTTAAAGTAACGGGTGCTTGTGCGGCCGAGCCTAGGTCGTATCATATAGCGGGTGGGATTCCCGTCGAGAAAGAACTAGCCATTCACTCGTAGCGAGTCTTGGAGGGCTAATGGTAACAGTAGCCTTTAGGCGTAGACAGTTAGGTGGCGGGCCGAAAGCCAAATGGTTGAAGGGATTGAGCTCCATAATGTTAGTAAATTGAGAGGGCTGATGCCTTAAGCACATCAGAAAGCTATATTTTATCCATCGTTAAAGGCAAGAAGGATAAAACCTCTCTGGGGTCAGAGACCTTGGCACGTCACACATGGATATGATACGGCAACTCGGGAGACCCTACCGGTCTCTTCCTATAGAAGAGTATGGTGTACAAGCGATAATAAGCAAGGAAACCAAATGCCGTTGTAGGGAGTCGGATAGCAGCGTAGTACCTATGAAGTTGGGTAATGCCGATGGAGGAAAGGCTGCTACCAGGTTATCACCCTTACTAGTGACACATTTACTACACGCAGAGGTAGAGATAATAAGTGGAAACTAAACTATTAAGGATAGCAGAATAAGCAAATCTGATCGAAAGAGATTAGGTACATCTTGTGAATGGTGACTTGGAGGAGCCGTGTGCGTAAATAGCGCAAGCACGGTTCTGTGAGGGGGGAGGAACACAATCTACCACAAGGTAGAAAGGTTCCCTTCTACTCGACTAGTTTAATAAGGAAAAGTTTGTTAATGTTATGAAAATTGGTAAATGTGAGAGTATCAGGAAGTGATAGTGAAATTCAAAAAATAAGAATTTTTGAATCTTCTTGGAGTGTAAAACGTATTAATTTCAAAGGGGGTTATGTAATGTATCAACGTAAGAACAAAACACTTATTGTTTTTTTGACATTAATTATTTTAATATCAGGATTTTTAATTTCTGGTTGCTCCCAAGATGAAACAGAGGATCCGAATAAGACAGTAATTCAAAAAGTTCTAGAGCTTCAATTTACTGGACCAGACGAGAAGTTTATGGACTTATTGTGGAATCCTAAATACAAGACTGTCAATAATGGAATAGGAGAAAATCTGGAATTATCTAAGTATTTAGAAAAGGTATATGGAGGTTATTTCACAGAGAGCGAACTAGATTCCTTTATGATGGCGTTCGGTACTTCATATCAAAGTGTTGCTGATTTTAATGGATATAAGTTAAGTTTTAAAGAAGTCTCGATCGATCGAAGTGAGAAAATTCCGAATCGTTATACCTTCATAGCAAAGGTAGGTTATCAAAAAAATGGTGGTGAAGAAAAAACTATAAATGTAGAAGGTGAAGTCCTTTTCTCTACAAAAGAAGAAGGGAAAATCGGGAGATTTAGTTACGGAAATGACAACGGCTTTTCATATATATTGACACAATGAGCAATTGAACAATGACTTTGTTTTTCAACTAAACCAGCCAATAGTTTGTCAATATTTATTAATAAAAAAAAAATTAGTTCATGCTATACTAAAATTGTGCATGCCAAATAACCTTTCAATTTTCTGCTTTTGGAAAGGTTTAGGCTTTTTAGTTATATTTTAAAACTAGGTAAGATCTTGGAAAAATGATTTGTTTTTTAAAAGTGCATAAATCCAATGTAAAAGCTTATTTGCACATGCTATTACAGCTACTTTAAAGGGCTTTCCTTCTTCACGTTTCTTATCATAAAACTCCCTTAACCTCTTATTTCGAGGAATGAGTTCATCTGTCGTTTTCTTCTTGCGACTATCACGAATGGCACTTTTAACGGCCATATATAAGGCATGTCGTAGTCTACTAGAACCTCTTTTGGTAATCCGATTCAAAAACACTTGGATCAATTCCTGCAAAGGCAACTAACTTTTTAGGATGATTAAACCGATCGATCTCCCCAATCTCCGAAATAATCGTTGCTGCGATTTTCTCACCAATACCGGGGATGGATTGGAGAATCTTATATTCTTCCATGCTTTTTGCTAAAGCATCTATCTCTCTTTCCAGATCTGATAGATGTTTTTTATATTCTAGAAGCATCTTAATATACATATTTATGCTTAAGATAAGACTATTGTATAAGGTTTTCTGGAATGGGTTGCGATCTGCGGCAGCCTTTAACTTTTCTGACTGACTGTTTGCCCATTTTTGAGAACGACTTTTACAGAATTCCTTTATTTTTTTGGCGACTGTTTCTTCACGTGTTGCAATCACTTCCTCAGAAGTAGGAAATGCTTGTAAGGTCAGTAAGGAGACATCTGAATAAAGATCTCCAAAGACCCCACAGTATTCAGGAAATACTTGATCTAAAACGGATTGGAATTGTAGTTTAGTTTGTACATACATACCTGTAATATTTTCATGTTGTCTTGTAAGATGACGTAAATTTAAGAGCTGGATTCCTCGCTGTTTATAAGGCTCTAAGTCCTCTTTATAAAACATCTCGCAGAGATGACGAGCGTCTATGATATCTGTCTTTACTTTACGTAAACTGGAACTTTTTGCTCGATACGAAACGAGTGGATTAACCATGATTATTAAATAACCTCTGTCTTCGAAAAATTGGACAACTGGTGTATGATAGTGGCCAGTGGATTCCAAAACAATGGGGGGCCTTTCTCCAGAAGCCACTTCTATTTCTCTAATAAACTCTAAAAGAATTGTCAGCCCTTCCAGTGTGTGTGCTACTTTAAAGCTCTTTTTATACGGTTGTTTTTTATCTAAGAATGCTTGAACCTGACTTTCGCCTTTTGCCACATCCAGACCAATTACTGGATTCATCATTATTTTCCTCCTTGTCATACAATTAACCGGTAACCCCTATTCCTCCATGTAGTATCATAGCTTCGCTTGTTATACGAGATCAGAGTCCCAACCAGCCTCAATCATGTTTCTACAAGTAGGGGGCGAACTGTTTAGTTGACGGGATCAATAGCCCCACGGGTGCTTACGTTCTACCCCGGCTACCGCAATCATATATCGATATAAAAAAAGGTCAACCAGAAATATCTGGCTAACCTTATAATACGAACGGGTGCTTTAGTTCAAAAAGGATAGTAAAATATTACATCAAAAAACGCTCATATTCGTGAACGTTTTTACTCGTCATTTATATTGCAAATTTGCTGTTGAAATATATGTTGGTTAGCATGTACTTTCCTTTGTTAAATAATATAGCAAGCGGAAAAAGAGAAAAAATAGGTAGTATCTATTGATAAAAAAGTGCTGAGCGGACGAAATTGTATCTTCGTCTGCTTTTAAAAGAATAGGAAAGAATCTAATTTCTCATTAACCAAACCCAATGCACCGTGTCTCTATAAGTTTCAAGAGGGCGACGGACTAACATCCGTCACAAGATCCTCCATAAAAATCTTCGGTAATAGTATAGCCAGTGTTTCGTCCAAAGCATTCTGGAAATAGTAATGACAAGATGCAGTTAAAGGACAATTGCGTTTTGTTACTTAATTACCAAATAACTTTCCAATTATGATTAACGGTTGCCTTAATGGTTTGCCTTTCGAGGATATAGTTAGCAAGGATTTCGGTCATATCCATAGGAATATCTTTGACTATTGGTTTATCTTTAAACATCATATAATCTCCACCGCCTCCAGCACGATAATTATTCATGACGACATCATATTCCCCATCAAGGTTTAAAGGAGCTCCTTTATAATTTAAAGTGGTTACTCGGCTTCCAATAGGATTTCGAATATCTAGGATATACTCAATGCCTTCCCACATATCATAATTATAATGCTGAGGTTTCGGAAGAATATAAGCTGGGTTTACTTCAAGCTTACCTTCCTCGTTTAAAATAAAATAACGAGCATTTTGTTCTAACGCATCTTTAATATCTTGTCCAGATAAACGAAGAACCTTCAATGTATTTGGAAACATATAGTTAGAAATAATGTCGCGCATTGCTACATTTGGTTCAAAACCTGGAGAAGAGTTATTAAATAGTGATGTATTTGAAATTTCTACTCCAGCAGTTTCCATTTGTACTTTGTTTATAAATTCGATAAGTGGATGATCGCTAGTTCTAACTAGTAGCGGGTCTTTGATCAACATATCGCCTGCAATCATTCCGATCGGTTGGTCAAGCCACTTCTGTGTTTCTTCTTCAAAATAGGAAGTCATTTTTAGAATCTCTTCGTCGCCATTGACATCATCTACCGTTAACAACTCAGAGGTTTTGTCTACAATTTCATTTTGATCATTCAAAGTAAGGACTACTTTGCCCAAAAACTGCCCGTTATTAGAAGGTTGGATAATTTCTACGCCGTTAATATTGCCGGTTAAAGAGCGATGTTGGTGACCTGTTAGTAAAACGTCGATTCCTTCAACCTCTTGGCATATGGCATAACCTTGGTTTTCACCGGTTAAATTTTCAGTCGGTTCACCTGTTTCTAAATCTCGTTCAAAGCCACCGTGATATGAAACGATCAGAACATCTGGATTTTCATTTTCATTAATATATGCAACCCACTTCTTCGTTTCATTTAGACAATCTTTAAAATTCAGACCCGCTATATTATGTTCATTTTCCCAATTTGGTATGTAGTGAGTCGTGACGCCTAAAATGGCTATTTTCACTTCATCAATATTTTTTATTATATATGGGCGGCCGAAATAAGGCTGATCAGAACTTTCACTCACAATATTTGCAGAAAGCCACGGAAAGTTAGATTCACTGACAGCATGATCTAATACGTCCATACCATAGTTAAATTCGTGATTTCCAATAACTGCAGCATCATAAGACATGTGATTTAATAGTTGAATCATGGGGTTTTTTTTATCTTTTAGAAATTGTACATAATAGTATGTTAAAGGGGTACCTTGGATTAAATCGCCATTATCAATCAGAATTAGCTGGTCATCTAGCGAGCGTTCCTGCATAATTTTTGTAGCTAGTTTTCCAAAACCTAGGTCTGCCGCTTTATTATTTCCGTAGTTTAAAGGATAGATGCTTCCGTGAATATCGCTTGTTTGAAGTATGGTAATTTTCTTCATAAATAATTATCTCTACTTTCTTTTTAGGGTTATTTTAAATAATAATAGACTAGCCTGATATCTTCAATCATAACGAAAAATCCGAATATTTCTTCAAATTCTTTACAAAAAATTTAATTTATTTACAATAATCCTGTGGTATAATTTATTTTGCAAAACAAAAACAACTTTGGAGGCTACGTAAATGATTAAGAAATTATCAATACTTGTTTTATCATTCGCTTTAATTGCGGGTATTTTAGCTGGTTGTGGATCTTCGGACGAAGATGGAAAAACTGCTTCTGGTTATGAACCAAAAGAGCTTACAGTTCAATTCGTTCCATCCCAAAATGCTAGCTCCCTTGAAGCAAAAGCCAAACCACTTGAAAAGCTATTATCCGATCAATTAGGAATTCCAGTAAAAGTTAGTGTTTCTACAAATTACAATACGATTATTGAAGCAATGGCATCTAAAAAAGTAGATGTTGGATTTTTGCCACCAACTGCTTATGTATTAGCTAAAGAGAAAAATGCAGCAGAAGTTATTCTTCAAGCGCAACGTCTTGGTGTAAATGAAGATGGGACACCGTCTTCGGAATTAGTGGATTTTTATAAATCATTATTTATCGTTAAAAAAGATTCAAACATTAATAGTGTGAAAGATTTAAAAGGAAAGAAAATTGCGTTCCAAGATGTTACATCTTCAGCAGGTTATGTGTGGCCCGCAGCAATGCTAATGGATAATGGTATCGATCCTCTTAAAGATGTACAAGGGGTTACAGTAAAAGGACATGACCAAGCAGTTCTTGCTGTTCTAAACGGCGATGTGGATGCAGCGGTAATATTCCAAGATGCTCGTAATATAGTAAAAGGTGACTATCCAACTGTATTTGAAGACACTAAAGTTATTCAATATACAGAAAATATTCCGAATGATACGATTGCTGTGCGTACAGATATGAGTCCAGAATGGAAAACAAAAATTCAAGAAGCTTTCATTAAAATTGGTGAAAGCGAAGAAGGACATGCGATCGTTCGTGATATCTACTCACATGAAGGTTATGTGAAGTCAGACGATAGTAAATTTGATATCGTTAGCGAGTACGCTAAAAAAGTAAAAACGGAATAGAAAACAAATTTTTTTGAATAACATTGCCCAACCATTCTGATATTAACGGAATGGTTGAGTTTTTTTTTCAAATTTTATAACAGAAGAAAGTTGGTTGTGACGTGATTGAGTTTAAAAATGTTACAAAGGTTTACCAGAATGGGACAAAGGGTCTAAACGATATTAACTTAACCATTCATAAAGGTGAATTTGTTGTCATTGTAGGGTTGTCAGGTGCAGGTAAATCGACGTTACTTCGATCAATCAATCGCCTACATGAAATATCAGATGGCGAAATTTTAATAAATGGAAAATCTATCACAGCTGCAAAAGGATCCGAGCTCCGTAGAATACGAAGAGACATTGGAATGATTTTCCAAAGTTTTAATTTGGTGAAACGTTCTACGGTATTAAAAAATGTACTTTCTGGTAGAGTTGGTTACCATTCAACTTTAAGAACAGTTCTTGGTCTTTTTCCAAAAGAGGATATTCAACTTGCGATGAAGGCATTAGAACGAGTAAATATTCTTGAAAAATGCTATTCACGTGCGGATGAGCTTTCTGGTGGTCAACAACAGCGCGTATCGATTGCCCGCGCTTTAGCACAAGAAGCACAAATTATTCTTGCTGATGAGCCAGTGGCTTCCTTGGATCCTTTAACTACTAAGCAAGTAATGGACGATTTAAAAAGAATTAATGAAGAGGATGGAATTACCACAATCGTAAACTTACACTTCATTGATTTAGCAAGAGAATACGCAACTAGAATTATTGGGTTAAGAGCTGGGAAAGTTGTTTTTGATGGTCCCGTCGAAGAGGCCACGGACGAAATGTTCTCTGAAATTTATGGTCGTGCGATTAAAAAAGACGAGCTACTGGGTGAACAATCATGACGAATGAAAAAAGTAATAAAACCATTCCGAGTCCTCCTACAAAAACAAAACATATATTTACTGCTGTATTTGTTCTATTGATAATCTGGTTGAGTGGAGTAAGAACAGAAGCATCTCTTTCGGAGTTATGGACAGGTATTCCGAATATGTGGGACTTATTAAAACAGATGTTCCCGCCTAATTGGGGCTATATAGATAACATTACACCAGCCATGCTTGAAACAATTAGAATGGCTGTTTTGGGGACAACTTTTGGTTCTATTATTGCTATTCCAATTGCTTTACTGTGTGCTAGTAACATTGTTAAAGCTACTAAGTGGAATTATCCTGTGCGTTTTATTCTAAATTTAATTCGTACAGTACCGGATTTATTATTGGCTGCTATTTTTGTAGCAATCTTTGGATTAGGTCCACTTCCTGGTATTTTAGCATTATCTATCTTCTCAATTGGTTTAGTTGCAAAGCTTACATATGAGGCAATTGAATCTATTGATCCAGGGCCACTGGAAGCAATGACGGCCGTAGGTGCAAACAAAATACAGTGGATATTCTTCGGTGTTATTCCGCAAATTTTAGCACATTATACATCGTATGTTTTATATACCTTTGAGGTTAATGTTAGGGCTGCGGCTGTTCTGGGACTTGTAGGAGCAGGAGGAATAGGTCTGTATTATGATCGCACACTAGGGTTTTTGGAGTATGATAAAACCTCTACAATTATTATATATACACTTGTTGTGGTTTTATTAATAGATTATATTAGTATGAAGTTACGGGAGAAGTTAATATGACAGAGAAATTAACTAAACCGAAGAAGAAGCATTTGCAGAGATACGTTATCATAGGTTTGTTGATTCTTCTATATATTTGGGCGTTTTCCGGTATGCCATTGAATGGCTTTAAAGAAACTGCTGGTCAAATTTCAAAATCTATTTTTAGTGGAATTTTTCATCCAGATTGGGATTACGTATATCTTCCTGAAGGGGAGGATCTTCTACGAGGTTTATTAGATACATTAATGATCGCAATTTTAGGAACATTTATTTCATGCTTTTTATGTGTTCCATTTGCCTTTTGGGCAGCGAATAATATGAGTAAAGGAAAGGCTAATCCCGCAGTGGGTAAGTTTGTTCTTAGCTTCGTGCGTACTTTTCCAGAGATAGTAATGGCTATATTGTTTATAAAAGCAGTAGGACCTGGTTCGTTTGCAGGGGTACTGGCTTTAGGGCTACACTCAATAGGGATGTTAGGTAAATTATTCTCCGAAGAAATTGAAAACCTCGATATGGGACCCTCCGAAGCTTTACTTACTACTGGAGCTAATCGATTTCAGATTCTATGGTTTGCCGTTTTACCGCAAGTATTACCGGGCTTCTTATCGTACACGTTATATCGTTTTGAAATTAATGTACGTTCTGCAGCCATTTTAGGTATTATTGGAGCGGGTGGGATAGGTACACCTTTAATATTTGCGTTAAGTTCTCGTGACTGGAGCCGAGTAGGGATTATCTTGTTGGGTATTATTGTAATGGTTACGTTAATAGATATAATTTCTGGATATTTCAGAAAGAAAATTATATAAGAAAATCTCTCTTTTAGCACGCAATGATGCTGAAGAGAGATTTTTTATTTATGCTTTTATAGGATTTATGTAAAATATTTGCGGGTAAAAAGTCTTTTCAAAATTCAAAAGATTAAAGATTCAAAGGATTTATGATACACTCACGAAGTATATATTTTGAACTATAAAAGAAAAAATTATGTTGGCCATTTTATGTACTTTGTGTTAAGTGTTGGAAATAATCACGTATATAAGTAAAAGATCAATGGTTATAGAAAAGGGGTAATATTGTTGGCTAAATTACGCAATGTTCGAATAGCGAGGAAGTTATTTACATTAATATTTTCTTCCATCTTCATCTTTGTTTTAATTGGTGGTACTGGCTTTTATTTTATGGGACAAATGAGTAAGGACTCAACGGCGATGTACGAAGATGCTGTTCTTCCTATAAAATGGCAAGCGCAAATCCGCATTAATAATCGAGCTGTAGACGGTCTAGCATTAGAAATGTTACTTACATCTAATAAAAATACTAGATCTGAATTAAATGAAGAAATTAAGGGTTATATAAATGATAACGAAGAGTTAGTAGTCAAGTTGGAGAATAGTGACTTGGATAAAAAAGAAAAGAAAAAAATTACTCAATATAAAGAACAGAACGAAAAATATGTAAGTGAATTAAACAAAATTGTGAATTTTGCTATGAATGGGAATGCAACTGTAGGTAATACTCGATATCAGAAAGATGTTAAACCAATTCGAGAAAAACTAAATGTAATAATGAAGGAATTAGGAAATGATTTAGAAAATAACGCAGAAGCGTTAAATAACAATACCTTAAAGAGTGATACTACAAGTAAAATAATTATATTAGTTGTTTTTATCATTTCACTTGTATTTAGTGTTGGTCTAGGAATTGTAATTGTGCGCATGATAGTAAATCCACTGAAAATTATTCAAGATCTGATGGTTCAAGCGGAGAATGGTGATTTAACGGTCGTAGGAAAGTATCATTCGAATGATGAGATAGGGGTTTTAACCTCTTCCTTTAACAGTATGATGTCTAGATTAAGAGAGTTAATGCGTCTGGTAAATGGGACTTCCGAGCAAGTAGCGGCATCATCGGAAGAATTGACGGCAAGTGCTGAAGAATCTACGAAGGCAAGTGAAGAAGTCGCCTCTACTATTCAAGAGGTTGCATCTGGAGCTGAGCTTCAAGTTAAAAGTACGTTAGAGAGTACAAAAATAGTGGAAGAAATGGCTAGTAGTATTCACCAAATAGCAACTAATGCAAAAGATATTTCGACAAATGCGCTCGAAACTTCCCGAAAAGCATCGGATGGAAATGAAGCAATTCAATCTACTATTGAACAAATGAGTTCGATAAATGTTACTGTTTCAGAATTATCACATGTTGTAAAAGGATTGGGAGATCGCTCTCAAGATATAGGTAATATAGTGGAAGAAATTACAAGTATAGCGACGCAAACAAATTTATTAGCTTTAAATGCGGCAATTGAATCTGCAAGAGCAGGAGAATACGGAAAAGGATTTTCTGTTGTAGCAGATGAGGTTCGTAAATTAGCAGAGCAATCTGCCAAATCGGCTCAAAGTATTTCAGATCTCATAGCATTAATACAAACGGAAACTAAAATAGCTGTTCAATCAATGGAAAAAACAACTAGTGAAGTTGCTGGTGGAATAGAAGTCGTCCATAAAGCAGGCAAGTCATTCGAACAAATACGAACTTCTGTGGATGATGTAGCGAATCAATTGCAGGATGTGTCGGCTGCAGCTCAGCACTTATCAATTGGTTCAGATCAAGTCCTTCAAGCGGAAAAACTATTAGCTGAAATAGCAGATGAAGCTGCATCTGGAACACAAAATGTGGCTGCATCTATTGAAGAACAATTGGCATCCATGCAGGAAATTTCAGCATCAGCTGAATCGTTAGCTAATATGGCTAATAGTTTACAAGAACAGATTAGTAGATTTAAAGTATAAAGAATTTTATATGTAATTTATAGGGGTTATCTATGGATAAAATCTCCCTTTTCGTTGACAGTAATCTATTATTATTGTAGACTATGAACAATAATTAAATACAACCTCACTTTATTTGTGGGGTAGAGGCGCGATATTTAACAGTCCTTAGTGGAGTTTGAGAAGCCATGATTCTAGGGAGAAGGAAATGTCGCCGAAGTTTGTAATAGTTCTCCGTATTACTTGCTGGGTCTGTAGTTAAGAACTGCAGGACTGCCATTATAAACATCCCGGTTTATAATGGTGTGCTATCTCATTTGGGAAAAGTAGAGGATTTAGGGCAACTATGCATATTGCGACCTGAGTTCATCTCAGGTCTTTTTTTGTATAGATTGTCCTTTTTTCGTACCTAAACACATAAACTAAAATTAAAAGGGGAGAAACAATGATGAAAAAGAAATTATCAATATTTATTGGGCTATTCCTTACGACAATGTTGTTATTGGCAGGATGTGGAACGAGTTCAAATAATGGTACAGGTTCTTCTAATACAAAAGAAAAAGATACATTTACGATAGGATTGGAAGCTGGATATCCACCATTCAACTGGACACAAATGAATGATTCTAACGGTGGCGTGAAGCTTGATGGTAATGCAGAATACGCTGGAGGATACGACGTAGAAATTGCTAAAAAGATTGCGGATGGTTTAGGCAAAAAATTAGTGATTGTGAAAACGGAATGGGATGGACTTGTTCCAGCATTAACTTCTGGAAAAATTGATGCAATTATGGCAGGGATGTCACCAACGAAAGAACGTAAAAAAACAATCGATTTCTCTAATAACTACTACACATCTAATTTTGTTATGGTCGTAAAAAAAGGTGGACCTTATGAAGGAGCAACATCTATACAAGACTTTAAAGGGGCTAAAATAACTGGTCAGTTAAATACATCTCATTACGGAGTAATCGATCAAATTAAAGATGTGAAGAAACAAACAGCTATGGATAACTTCCCTGCAATGCGTGTTGCATTGGAATCAGGAAAAATTGATGGTTATGTATCAGAACGTCCAGAAGGGATTAGCGCCTCTTCAGCTAATAATAATTTTGCGATGGTAGACTTTACTGATGGATTTGTTGCACCGGAAGAAGAAACGGCGGTTGCAGTGGGGCTTAGAAAAGACAGTGATTTAACAGAAAAGATTAATGAAATACTAGCAAAAATATCAGAAGAAGAACGTCAAGAAATTATGGATAATGCAATAAAAAATCAACCAGCTGCAGAATAATGATTTAGTATAACCGGCTGCAACTTTTTTGCAGCCGGTTTTTACACTTAAAGGAGGAATACGATGAGTTTCGAGTGGGTAGTATCAATTGTTACCAATAACTGGCCGATGTTCCTTCGTGGAGCGGGTATCACATTATTAATTTCTATTATTGGTACTGTAGTCGGTTCGGTTATTGGTTTATTGGCAGGAGTTATACGTACAATTCCCGTGCCTGAAAGAACATTAAAAAAAGTAATATTAAAAACAGTGAATATCATTCTTTCTATTTATATAGAGTTTTTCCGTGGAACACCAATGATTGTGCAAGCGATGGTCATATACTATGGATCTATGCTAGCGTTTAATATTGATATGAATCCTATTATGGCAGCAGTTTTTATCGTATCGATTAATACGGGAGCATATATGGCGGAAATTGTACGTGGTGGCGTCATTTCCATTGAAAAGGGGCAATTTGAGGCTGCACAAGCAATTGGTATGAATCATATACAAACAATGTTTCACGTTGTCCTACCACAAGTGATTCGCAATATTCTACCAGCAACGGGGAACCAGTTTATTATTAATATTAAAGATACATCCGTACTAAACGTTATTAGTGTATCGGAATTATTTTTTCAAACGAAATCAATTGCGGGAAATAACTTCCGTTACTTTGAATCCTTTTTCGTAGCTTGTATTTTGTATTTCGTCATGACGTATACAGTTACACTTATCCTACGTTATTTTGAAAGAAAGCTAGATGGTCCTGCAAATTACAGCATGATTGGACAACCAGCACAAGTTACACAACCAATAAATAATGCAGGAAATTAGTAAACGGAGGTGTTAATAGTATGGAAAAGGTAATTGCAATTGAGCATCTAAGTAAATCTTTCGGAACCCATGAAGTATTAAAAGATATTGACTTTACAGTGAACAAAGGTGAAGTTGTATGCATCATCGGTTCTTCAGGATCTGGTAAATCTACTCTTCTTCGTTGTGTTAATCTTTTGGAGAAACCAAGTGGCGGTCAAATTATTTATAATGGAGAAAACATTTTAGATAACAAACATGATATTCATGCATATCGGACAAAATTAGGAATGGTTTTCCAACAGTTTAACTTATTCAATAATCATAATGTCTTAAATAATTGTGTTGTTGGACAAGTGAAAGTACTGAAACGTTCTAAAGAAGAAGCTGAAAAAACAGCGCTAAAATATTTAAAAGTCGTTGGTATGGAACAATACGTGAATGCAAAACCAAGCCAATTATCAGGTGGTCAAAAGCAGCGTGTCGCAATTGCTCGAGCATTATCGATGGAACCAGATGTCATGCTATTCGATGAACCAACTTCTGCACTCGATCCTGAAATGGTAGGAGAAGTTCTGAAAGTCATGAAGGAACTAGCTGAAACAGGACTTACCATGTTAATCGTTACGCATGAAATGGAGTTTGCAAAAGAAGTTTCGGATCGAGTTGTATTTATGGATAAAGGCGTTATCGCAGAAGAAGGGCCACCAGAACAAATTTTTAATAACCCTACTCAAGAGCGTACGAGAGAATTTTTAAAACGTACATTAAAATAAACGTGTGAATTCTTTGAGTTTACAAGATATTTTTATTGCTTCCCTTCAACACGAAGAGGAAGCTTTATTTATTATGTAGAGGATGCGAATGAGTCTCCTCTTTTTCGTATGAAACGTATTTCATACTTTTAACACAAAGTTTGGTTATACTAAGTGATGTAAATTTAATTTAGGAGGAGTTTTTATGAAAAAGATAATAATCATTGCATTTGTTTTTATGTTTGCAACTGCAAATAGTGCGTTTGCACATACGGGGTTAGAGGATTCCAATCCTGCAAATGGAGAAGTAGTGACAGAACAACTGAATGAAATTACGTTAACTTTTGAAGGGAAATTAGAACAAAGCAGCACATTTGAACTAAAAAATTCAACTGGCGAAACGATTCCGGTCGACAATATTACGATAGATGAAGAAAAACTAGCAGGTACTTTATCTACTCCTTTGGACAACGGAAATTACGAAATAAACTGGAACATTGTTGGTGTAGACGGACATCAGATCGAAGGGGATATTCCTTTCACTGTAGAAGTTGCTGCATCTGAAAAACAAGAAGATGGTGAGAAAATAGAACAAGCGACACCTCCTACAGCTAAGCCTACAACAGTAGAACAGACAGAGGAAGTTAAATCATCTTCTAATGTAGTACCTTTCGTAGTTGTTGGGTTAATTGTAATCATTGGTGGGGTTTTCTTATTATTGCGTAGAAAGAAATAAGATAGATTAATGATTACAATTAGTGAGATTTTAGTATATCTTTGTTTTTCTCTTTTAACGGGTAGTTTTCTTATTGCGTTTGTGCCAAGCTCTTTGAAACCAGAAATACATGTACAGAGATGGTTACAAATCGCTGCAACAATAGGAATTGCGTTCTTTTCTTTTATTCCGATTTTACTACTAGTGTTAAATTTGAATAGAGGAAATGATTTTGGCGGAACACTTCAAATGGTTCTTTATACGTTTGAAGTTGGGAAAGCGTGGATTTTTACTTTTCTAGTAGCTAGTATATTATTCATCTTTCTTATCTTGTTTAAGGATCAAACAAACCGTAAGTTTCTGGTTGCGGGGCTTACCCTTACCTTTCTTTTAATATTAGGATTAGGTTGGGCAAGTCATGCTACTTCTATTGAGCACTTTAAAGGGTTTATTACACATACTACCCATTTTACAGTGGTTACAGTTTGGATTGGTATTTTACTAATGGTAAGTTGGTTTTCAAGAGGTTTTTCAAATTGGTTGAACTTCTTAAAATGGTTTACACCGGTTGCATCAGCATGCTTCGGTATAACTATTATTTCTGGATTGCTGCTCATGACGTTTGTAGTTGATTTTGCTGCTTATACAGACTCTTGGATGCTACCATACGGCCAACTTCTGTTGATTAAACATCTATTAATCATTCCATTACTTCTGTACGCAATTATAAATGGCGTATTCATCAAAAAGAAACTACAAAATGATTCTAGCTTTAATCCGAAACCTTGGGCTAGAGTAGAAAGCTTATTAGTGTTACTCATTTTTTCTGTCACTGCGGCACTTGGCCACCAATCACCACCAAGTGAAAATACGTTCAAAAATGAAGGACCTTCCAAATTATTCAGCTATTTTTATCAAGGACAAAGTTTACAAGTGTTTCGTGTAGAGCTAACGATAAATGCGACAGGCTTATCCCTGTTATTATTAGCGATTCTGTTCATTGGATTAACAGTCTACGCGTTTCTTAAAAAAGCTCCACCATTCATAACGTTTTTACTGAGTATTTTATTCGTGTTTTCTAGCTATTTAGCGTTAATATGGAGTATTAAATAATAAAGAGGCAATCCTAAATATATAGGATAGCCTCTTCTTGTTTTATTCAGGAAGTAAGCTTGCTTTTTCTTTTCGACCATGTAAGAAGATATATGGAATGATTGTAATAATAGCTACTATTCCTAAAATTACATATAGCGTGCTATAACCGGTTAGAGGAATAATATATCCAAGTACATATGGTCCGAAACCGAGTCCTGCATCGAAGAAAATAAAGAAAGTAGAAGTGGCAAGTCCAATACGATGAGGAGGGCTTAGCTTTACAGCTACCGCTTGAGTAGTAGATTGCATATTACCGAACCCAAGACCAATAAGTGCACCTGCTAATAATAATGTGAAGCTAGTGCTTGCTGTGCTTAAGAGTAGCATACCTGTACCGAGAATAAAAAAGGCCGGATACATAATATAGTTTGCACCTTTGGCATCCATAAGGCGACCAGTAAATGGGCGGGATACTAGAATTGCCATAGCATATATAATAAAGAAGAAACTTGCTGCATTCACTAGGTTAATTTCAATTGCATAAAAGTTGATAAAGGAAAGGACACTAGAATAACAAAAAGCAATCGCTAATGTAATGAATGCAATAGGCAATGCCTTTGTTTCTACAAAGTTAGATAGTTTGAATCCTTTTGTTTCAGCTGTTTTTGTTAGTTTTTCAATTGCAGGAACATACAGGAAGAACGAAGTGATGAGACTAAATATTCCTAATGCAAGACAAAATCCAAAAATCAAGTGGAAAGTTGTATGCTGGCTCATATACAAGCCGATGAAAGGTCCAATTGCAGCTGCGAGTGTTGCACTCATACTAAAATAGCCAATTCCTTCTCCTTTTCTTGTCATTGGAATGATTTGTGCAACAATCGTTCCTGCTGCCGTACTCGCTATTCCTAAAGTTAAACCATGAAGAAATCGATTTATTAGTAAGAAAGTTAAACCTAGATTTACAAAATATAAAGATGTCGTTAGCGTAAATAGAGCTAACCCAATAAACAAGGTTTTTTTGCGACCAATCAAATCAATTACACGTCCGATGAAAAGACGCCCAATTAACGTTCCAATGATAAAAATGCCGGTTACTAAACCTGCTTCACTGGTGGAAGCATTGAATTCATTCACAGCATAAACAGCAATTGTCACCATTAATAAATAAAAAATTAACGTTATTAAAAAGTTAATGGAAGATACAACGATAAAATCTCTCGTCCATAGTTTGGGTCTAGATTGATCCATGTTATTTAGCTCCTTGTTCTAAAATATTATTCCGTATTTCATCCATAGTCTGAATTGCTTTTAGTTGATCGGTCTCAGATATCCCTTTTAGAATATTTTGCTCGTATGCATCTATTGTTACCCGAACGTCTTCATAAACATTTTTGCCAATTAACGTTAATTGCATTCTTTTTTCACGCTTATCATGGCTAGGTAGCTGCTCTACATATCCTAATTCTTCTAAACGATTAATCGTTCTCGTAATAGTGGGCTTTTCTACACCGTGATAATTAGAAAGCTCAACAAGTGACGTAGAACCATTGTTGGATAAGTAGAATAAAATAGTCCACTGCGCTCTATATAAATCATGTTTCGCGAGTTGGATATTCAAATGATTTTCAAATGGGCGATACAGCTGAATTAACTGTTGAAAAAATTCTCGAGATATGTTGATTAGAATCACTCCTCACTAAAGAAATTAGTTACCGTGAATAATAGTTAGCTTAAGTAACTAATTCAGTGTAACAAAAAGTTTAACGGATGAAAAGTAAAGAGGCTCTTCATAAAAATACTCCTACTCAAGTATCTAGAACACTTAAGTAGGAGTATTAATTAAAACACTATTATTTTGAAGGGATGGCTTCAATGGTAGATGCAACTTTTGAAATAACAAGTTCATTTCCAAGGAGAGGAGATTCTTGAGAAGCAGCTTTTGAACCTGGCTCAGGTCGTTTATGAGATTCTTTAAATGCGTCACTATTTTTCCAAGCTTCAAAGGCCTCAAGGTTTTCCCAGTACATATTTACGTTTAACTCATCGTATTCTGTTAGGTTTTGTGTAAGAGTTACTTCAACTTTTACAAACCCTTCCATTTCTTGTAATGCACCTGGCTTAGTGAAATTAGGAGCCATTTTCTCTGCAAATCCTAATTTTGTTTTAATTCTGTTTGTTACGATAAACATTTCTCATTACTCCTTTATAGTTAAATTATTTTTTTAGTATATCACTTTTTCCTAGAAAAGCCTTTTCTTAAGATTTATTAGGAAATGTCATTGAACTGCTATTTACTTATATTTTCTTCATTTTTTAGTAAAACATATTTGAAATTTATGCTAATCTAATTCATTATTAATAATAGACAGTCTTTTCGTAATTAAAAGTATAAAATTGCGCAAAAGAAATATGTTCTATGAAGGAAGAAGCTTGTGAAAGAGGATAATATTACTCGTATAAACCTAGATGGTAGAGAATTAATACTTATTGGTACTGCGCATGTATCTAGGCAAAGTGCAGAACAAGTAAAAGAAGTGATTGAAGCAGAAAGACCAGACTCTGTATGTATTGAGCTAGATGAACAAAGATACCAGTCCGTTATGGACAGCAATAAGTGGAAAGAAACAGATATTTTTAAGGTAATTAAAGAAAAAAAAGCGACGTTGCTATTAATGAATCTAGCTATATCTTCATTTCAAAATCGTTTAGCAAAGCAGTTTGAGATAAAGCCGGGACAGGAAATGATTCAAGGGATTGAATCTGCCAAAGAAACAGGTGCAAATCTCGTGCTAGCAGATCGCAATATACAAATTACCTTTTCACGCATTTGGCATAATCTTGGTTGGTTAGGAAAGGGACAGCTTCTCACTTCTGTATTCTTTAGCATTTTTAGCAGAGAAACGATTTCCGAGGAAGAGCTTGAAAAAATGAAATCACAAGATACGCTTAACGCAGTTCTTGCTGAGTTTACAGAATCTTTTCCTAAGCTAAAAACTCCTTTAATCGATGAACGAGATCAATATTTAGCACAAAAGATTAAAGAGGCACCAGGGAAAAAGGTAGTTGCTGTATTAGGTGCTGCGCATGTACCAGGTATTACGAAAGAGATTCATAAAGAACATGATTTAGTAGGCTTAGCTCAAACCCCTCCAAAATCAGTTGTTCCTAAAATACTGGGTTGGATAATACCGGTTCTTCTTATTACCATTGTAGCTTACACGTTTATTGCAAATCCGACAGCAGGGTTTGACCAAGCACTGAGTTGGATATTATGGACTGGTACTACCGCAGCTATTGGAGCAGCCATTGCGTTTGGGCATCCGCTTGCAATATTATCTGCTTTTATAGCGGCTCCCATTACTACTTTACATCCTTTAATAGCATCAGGGTGGGTATCGGGAATTGTCCAAGCGTATTACCGTCGACCAAATATTGGGGATTTCGAAACGCTTTCAGAAGATGTATTTACAGTAAAAGGATTTTGGCATAATAAGGTTACGCGTATTTTACTAGTCGTGGTATTAACTAATCTAGTAGGGTCTTTAGGAGCTTTCATAGGCGGGGCAGATGTTATTCGGTTATTCTTTAAAAATTTTTAGTAAGGTTTATTTGAGCTAGAATAGACAGTATAAAAATCTCCTTTATTGCGGTTTGTAAGTCGCAATAAAGGAGATTTTTTTTAAATTGGAGTAGGAGCTGGTTTACCAAAGTAGTATCCTTGGAATAGTTGATAACCGATTGCTTTCAACCATTCAAAGTCTTCTTTTTCCTCTATTCCTTCTGCTAAAGGGACAGATTCTACTTGGAGAGCCTTCTCCAATGACTTTAAAGCTATCTCCTGTTTGGAATTATCACTCGCTACACCTTGCACATATTTCATATCGAGCTTCATGTATTTTGGCTTAATATCTTCTAACATGTCCAATGTATTATAGCCTTCACCAACATCATCTAGTGCATATTGAAAACCTTTTTCTTTATAATAATTTAATATTCTCTTTAAATGATCTCTATCTTCTACTTGTTCTGATTCTACAACTTCAAAAACTAGTTGAGCTGGGTCCACGCCTAGTTCATTTGCTAGATTAGTAGTGGATTTCAAGCAAAATTCTGGCGAATAAATAGAGGTAGGGATGAAGTTAATAAATGCTTTCTTATCTTTTAAGCGAGCAGCATATTTTACTGCAGTCATCCTACACACACGGTCCAGAGCATACAAACGACCTCTTTCCCTCGCAGCAGAGAAAATCTCATTTGGATAAATTAACGTTCCGTCTATATTTTGAAATCTAGAAAGTATTTCATAAGCAAATGTATCTCCCTTTGCATCTACAATGGGTTGATAATAACAAATTAGCTGCTCATTTTTAATGATTTCATCAATCCACTGCATGTCCAAAACATTCTCAATCTCTCTAAAAGGTTTCCACTCTTGATTTGGAACTATAAAAGTCACATCATTTGGATTCATATGGTCTTTGCAAAAGTCAACGAAATCACTTACTTCAGATTCCTTTAGTTTAAAGTCGTTGCCCAGCATATCTACCCACATATTCCTTCTTTTCAAATGCTGCATTACTTCAGGCATCATTGCTAAATTAACTGTTCCTTTTACTCTAAACGTAAATAATAATTCATCTACTGTGCAATTATTACACTCCAAATCTCAGCCACCTCTTTATAATTTACTCATTGTTCCTCATTATGAAAATATTTTACATTTATTTTGATTATAAAGAAATATCTATTATTAACATAATTTTAAGTCTTGAGCATTATAAACTATTTCTAAAACTACTTAATTGAAACTAATATACCAGTAAACACAATTATTCCATATGGTGTCATCGTAATAAAAAAAGCCAACTATCTCTAGAGAATAGTTGGCAAATGGTATTAAGTTTTATTTCTTAGTGTCTGTATCTTTATCTTCTAATTTAAACTCTTCTTTTACATCTTCTACTATATCTTTTGTGGAATTTTTGAATTCTTTCAATGTTTGTCCAACCGCTTTACCTAACTGAGGCAGTTTAGCTGGTCCGAAAACGATTAAAGCAATGACTAAAATAATTATTAAACCTGGTAAGCCAATGTTTTGCATGGTGTGTTCCTCCTTGGGTTGTGTAATAACTTGTTCAGTGGCGAAAGTGTCTAATTAGTTCACTTGCTTAAGTAAAACATAATACTAAATTACTCTTCTAAATCCTCTATATATATCTTTTTAGTTTGTTGTTTTTTATAAGACCAGTTAGATACGAAAACACTAATTTCAAATAATATTAGCAATGGGATAATAATGAGGATTTCAGACATAAAATCAGGAGGTGTTATAGCAGCCCCAACTACTGCAAGTACAATGTAAGAAATCTTTCTGATTTTTCGTAATCTATCAGGAGTTACTATTCCTAATTTCGTTAAAAATAAAACGATGACAGGTAACTCAAAAACGATACCGACTGGAGTAATTAGATTAAACATGAAAGTAAAATATTGTTGCATTCCGTATGTCTCTCTAGCGCCAATAGAATCATTAATTTGAGACATGAAATTCAACATTAATGGAAATAAAATAAAATAACTAAAACTAATGCCAGCCAAAAACAAGAAAAAAGAGATCGGAATAAAGTAAATCGTTCCTTTTGCTTCTTTTTCCAATAATCCCGGCTTAACAAATAACCAAATTTGGTACATTGCAATTGGCAAAGTTATTAATATAGCTAAAATTAATGCACATTTTATATATATCATTAAACCATCTGTATAGCCAAATACATTCCATTCAACGTGAGCAGCTGTAGGTTGTTGTTTAAGAAAATGTAATGTTTTTGGTGCCATCCAAAATCCCAAAGCGAGTGAAAGCACAAAGGTTGCAATTATAATAATGAGCCTTTTACGTAATTCTGTTAAATGTTCGACTAGTGTCAATTCAGGTTCTTGTGTCATTTGCTTGTACCACCCCATTTTTGTGCAAATAAAGTGAAATATATTATGTGAATAAAAAAACTTTTTGACTAAGTAATATAACCAACTACATAGAGAAGAAGTTGAGTTTATACTACCTAAACATTATACCTCTTGAAAAGAATTTGTAAAATAAAAGTACTCTTTGTTTTTTGAACAAGTGAGAAAAATGTGTCTAAAGAAAAAATATATACGTAATTAATATATGAAAAAACTCCTGTATCATTTGTAAGCAATTCAGGAGTTTTTCATTATATTTATATTTAGCTTTGAGCAACTTCGTCTTGATATACCGGTACCCAGCCTTCTGTTGTTACAAAGATACGAGCGGCAACTACTTTACGGTCTTCTGAAAGTGTGAAGTAATGCGTGATGTTTTCTGGAACTGAAATTAAATCTCCTGGTGATAAATGCACTTCGAAGAAATTTTCGTCTTTTCCTTGGATAATGAATACTCCGTGACCACTAACAATGTATCGAACCTCATCATCTGTATGAAGATGTTTGCGTTCGAAGTTTTTTAATAACTCATCTAAGTTAGGGTTAGAATCAGATAAAGATATAACATCCGATGCTTTATAGCCACGACGTTTTGAAATAGTATCAATTTCCACTTTAAAAGCGTGTAGGATTTGTTCTTTCTCTTCATCGCTAAGATCAAATTTTTCACGAAGAGGCTCTGGTAATTTTTCAATATCCCAATGCTCGTAAATAACTTCCTGTTTTTCTAAAAAAGTTGCAACCTCGTTCTGCTCTTCAATTGTTTCTTCATTTCCTTGAAATTTAATGATAGCCATTTAAAATCTTCCTCTCTTATATTGATTGTATTTGACGTAATGTTAATTGATATTGAAATAAAAACTCACAAGCTTCCAGCAGCTTCTTAGCTTCGAAACCATCTTTACCCCAAACGGTAATACCATGATTACGAATTAATACTGCACCTTTGTTGGCATGTATATGTGACTTAAATTCCTCAGCTAAATATGGAATATGGGTATGGTTTGGAATGATTGGGATAGTGAGTATATCGTCTTCCTCCCACATTCCAAAAGCTTTAATAAGCTCTTGACCTTGAAAATCAATTTTACCTTGCTCACCGTACAATTCGGAAATAACGTTATTCGCAACTGTGTGCACGTGAAGACTACATCCAGCAGAGGTCGTCGAATAGATAGCACAATGTAGTAATGTTTCAGCTGATGGCTTAAGATCTATATTTTGGACTGGAATTCCACTTGCATTTACGAGTAAAAAATCTTCTGAAGTTCTCTTGTACTTATCTTTTCCGCTAGCAGTAACTAAAAACTCAATTGGAGTGTCACTGACTTTTATAGCTAAATTTCCACTTGTCCCCATAAACCAATCACGCGCGGCTAGTTCGTCTTTTATATCCGCTAACGCTTCCCACTTATTTGTGAATGTTGTCATAGTGGTGTACCTAACCTTGTATCAATAGTGTTTATAACATCTCGGAAGTTTTCAAAAGGTTCATATGAAATATGTAATTCCTCGCATTTTTCAATGAGAAAGTCTCGAGCAATGACAACGTCAGCCAATTTGGCTGCTTCAAGATCTGTAATGGAATCACCAATTACTATACTTAAAGCATCACTTCCTTTAAGCTTACGAATAATTGAAGGTTTACAGCAACCACAACCTTGGCTTGTACATTGTTCATCACAGCCATATGGGAATTTGATTTGAATGTTTTCCCCTGAAAAATCCGATTCATTACAATAGATACCAGAAAATGGGCCGAATCTCTCAAGCATCGGCTCGACAAAAAAATCAATTCCACCACTAACGATATAAAGTGGGATGTTGTTTTTTCTTGTATAAGAAACGAAATCAGCAAACCCATCACGAATTTGTGCATGCTCGAGCAAATAAGAAATAAGTTGATCTTTTAAGGAAACAGGTAATAGAGCAAACATTTCTGCTACACCTTCACGAATAGATTGTCGTTGTCCTAAAATATTCTCCTTAATCGGCAAGTATTCAGGAGGAGCAAACTGTTTCATGATGGAGATAATATTGTCTTTATTTGTAATTGTGCCATCAAAATCACAAAAGATGACTAGTTTATTCATAATGCTTACCCCCATAGTTCCAATGCTATTTTTAATTCAGCATGCTGTTCCGCTGCTTCTGCAAGAGGAACTTCTTCAAGCACTGCTGCTACCGCTTGTTTAAAAGCGAGTACTCCTCCAATCGCACCTTTGGGATGACCATGTACTCCACCACCAGCATTGATAATACTATCGATTCCATAGTCGGCCATTAAAAGAGGGACTAAACCAGGATGAATACCTGCTGATGGGACCGGGAAAGTTCGTTTCACTGCACTTGCTTTCGTCAATTCTTCTCCTAGGGAAAGAGCGGTTGTTTTTTCAAGTGCAACACTTCCGTAAGGGGAAGGAAATAATGAAAAATCTGCCCCCGCATAACGTGTCAATTTACCAAGCAGAAGCGGAGTTGCAACCCCATAAAATGGAGAAGAAGTGAATGCACCACTATAAGCAGGATGAGCCATTATAGGTAATTGGATATTATTGTCTTCTGATAATTCTTGCAGTACATCTAGTCCATATGCATGAACATTTAATAGTATTGCATCAGCGCCAAGCTCCTTCGCTTTTTGTGCTTTTGCTTTCAATTCAGATGTTCGGCCAGATAGATTCACGGCATACATTGTCCGATTTCCGGTTTCTTCATACACTTGGCGCAATACTTCTTGAGCAGTTGTAATACGTTTTTCAAAAGGAGTGAGTGGATTTTCAAAAAGAATTTCATCGTCTTTTACGAGATCGATTCCACCGAGAGCCTGATGTCGAAGCTGTTCTGCTAAGTAATGAATATCCCGACCAATTACTCCTTTGAATATACTCATGATAAGTGGGCGATTATACACCCCTAGTTGGTCCCGGATGCTATCGATTCCAAACCTTGGTCCTGGAAACTTAGCCAAAAGCTCTGGAGAAAATTCTAAGTCAAGAAGCTTCACTTCACCGTCTAACGATAGTTTCCCAAATACTGTAGTTAAAATAGCAGGAAGATCTGCTGAAAAATTGGCACTAGGATAATTTATTTTAATTTCTGCTTTGATTTGATCTGATTTCTGTGGATGTAGAATATGCTCGAATTCAATAATCGAAACTACAAGACCTTTATGTTTTTTTAATTGTTCTTGTTCTAGTAATGGTAAGTCTGTCCAGGATCCTATGGTTAAACCAAGAGCAATACCGTCCGCTTTTTTTTCAAAAGAACCGGGCTTACCATACAGTTGGTAAAGCGCTGACACTCCACTCATTCATCATCACATTCCTTTAAAATAAAATAAAAACCTCTTCAAATAAGAAGAGGTTAAAGGTTTAACGACTTCTTATTTCTCAGTCCAATGACTGCAAGAATTAGCACCGTGTCCATTAATTGGACCGGTTGCCGGGTATCGTAGGGCTTGTCCCTCCACCTGCTCTAAATAAGAAAAATTTATTCAATTGGGTTCACTTTGTATTGTCAAATTAATTACGATTATTTCATGCTCTTAGAAAATTGTCAATACAGTTTTTAGAATGTTTATTGTATTAAAAAAATGGTTGACAGTTCTTTTTCAAATATGCTAGGATTCATTTCAAACAGCATAAAGTTTTACGTAATAGCACTCTTATCAAGAGCAGGCTGAGGGTAATGGCCCTATGAAGCCCAGCAACCGACCGTAATACCGTTGTGAGACGGGGCGCATTTCGCGCCGAGATGAAAAATCTCGTAGGGCACGGTGCTAATTCCATCAGAAAGACAACTTTCTGAAAGATAAGAGGCGAGAGATCTCTTATTCTACGCCTCTTTCTTTGGAAAGAGGCTTTTTATTTTGTAGAGGAAAGGTAGAGAAGAATGACGATAGCTACGAAAAAACAATACAAATCATTAACAAAAGTGCATGCCATTTTATATGCAAAAGGATTGCACTTTTTTTCAGAGGATGCGGAATTACATTGCAGAGAAATTGGTGATGGAAATCTAAACTATGTATTTCACATTAAGGACGCTCAGAGTGAAAGAAGCCTTATTATCAAACAAGCATTGCCATATGCAAAGGTAGTTGGGGAAAGTTGGCCACTTACGTTAAAGCGAGCAACCATTGAAGCGATTGCATTAAAGAAACAAGCGGAGTATGTACCAACTTTGGTTCCAACTGTATACGCTACTGATGAAGATCTTGCAATAACAGTTATGGAGGATTTATCCCATTTGAAAATTGCACGAGAAGGATTAATTCACCTTGAATCCTACCCGAAACTGTCGAGGGACATAGGTGAGTATCTTGCTCAAACGCTGTTTCATACGTCAGACTTTGCATTACACCCATTTGAAAAAAAGGGATTGGTTTCCGAGTTTTCAAATCCGGAGCTATGTAAAATCACAGAAGATCTTATTTTTACAGATCCATTTTTTGATCATGAAACAAATGATTTTGAACCTTCGTTGAGAGCAGAAGTGGAGGTTATTTGGAATAATGAACGATTAAAGCTTGAAGTTGCGAAATTGAAGAGAAGTTTCTTGACGGAAGCAGAAGCTTTGCTTCATGGGGATTTACATACAGGAAGTATTTTTGCTAGTGAAACGGAAACGAAGGTAATTGACCCAGAGTTTGCTTTTTATGGTCCTATTGGATTCGATATTGGGATATTTTTAGCAAACTTAATCGTGCAATCTATTACTAGAGAAACAGAAGCACGAAATACTATTCTTCAACATATCGAACAAACCTGGGAAGTATTTTCTTCGACCTTTTCAACACTTTGGAAATCAAAAAGTATTGAATCCTATAAAGATACAAAGGGATTTGAAGAGTACGTATTAGATAAAATTTTTCGTGATACGCTCGGTTTTGCTGGTTGTGAATTAATTCGAAGAACAATCGGGTTAGCTCATGTGAAGGATTTAGATGCGATTGTAGAAGAAGAACAACGACTTCATTTCAAAAAACAGGCATTACAAGTAGGAAAGACACTTATTTTAAAACGTTATGATTTACATTCTATTGATGCAGTAATTGCGTTACTGGAGGAGTTGCACAAATGAGTATTCCGTTATCTATCGAGTGGAGCAATGGTCAGCTTAGAATTTTGGATCAGCAGAAGTTACCTCTAGAGATTGAATATGTAGCACTGGAAACATTGGAGGACGTGTATGATGCAATTATCACGTTAAAGGTAAGAGGTGCACCTGCTATTGGTATTACAGCAGCATACGGATTAGCTAAAGTAGCACAGCATTACAAAACGAATACAATAGAAGAATTTCTAGAACAACTAAAAAAAGACGCAATATATTTAGGCGATTCGAGACCAACTGCAGTCAACTTAGTTTGGGCTTTAGATCGTTTAAGTAACACTGTTCAACAAACTGTAACTATACAAGAAGCGAAGAACCGTCTCTTAGAGGAAGCTGTAAATATCCATAAAGAAGATGAATCTTCATGCCAAAATATTGGCGAGTTTGCTTTATCTTTGCTTGGAAAACATACGAGAGTTATGACCATTTGTAACGCAGGATCCATTGCAACTGCAAAATATGGAACAGCACTAGCACCATTCCATCTCGGAAGTGAACAAGGAAAACAGTTTCAAGTATACGCATGTGAAACTAGACCAGTATTTCAAGGTTCACGACTTACCGTATGGGAACTTCAGCAGTCTGGTGTAGATGTCACACTTATAACAGATAGTATGGCTGCACATACAATCGGTGCAAAAGGAATTGAAGCAATTATCGTGGGCGCAGACCGAATCGTAGCTAATGGCGATACAGCGAATAAAATTGGAACACTCAATTTAGCCTTATTAGCGCATGCATTTAACATTCCATTTTACGTGGCTGCACCTTCTTCTACTTTTGATCTGACGATTCAAAACGGTAAGAAAATACGGATTGAAGAGCGACCAGCAGAAGAAATAACGCATGTTGCAGGGAAACAAGTTGCCCCGCCAAATACAAAAGTCTTTAATCCTGCTTTCGATGTCACACCAGGCAAATATATTACAGCAATCATTACGGAAAAAGGAATCATTTATCCAGAATACAATAAAAACATTCCCATAATATTGGATACAGAAAAAGGAGCAATAGCATGAAGAGAAAAGCAAGTTGGTTACTATCAGTTTTATTAATTATTGGAGTCATCTTAACTGGATGTCAGCCAAAAGGAGATGCGAAAGAAGCTGCATTAACATCTGCTAAGTCGAAAACTTCAAATAATCCACTAGCTGCTAAAAAGGTTGCTTTAGTGATGCAACAAAACCTTGGTACATTCTCAGCTCAATACATTGAAGGTATAAAAGAGCAGGTGGAGAAATTTGGAGGTACTGTTACCGTATTTACTGCTGAAGGGGATTTAGCAAAAATGGCTTCTAATCTCGATGCAGCAGTGAACCAAGGAGTAGATGGAATCTTGATCGATCACGGTACAAAAGAAGCGCTTAACCAAGGTGTACAAAATGCAATTGATAAAGGAATACCAGTGGTAACTTTCGATGCAGGTGTGGAAGTGAAAGGAATAACAGAATTACAACAAGGCGACCAAAAGATGGCTGAAATGACATTAGATAAATTAGTAAATGATACAAATGGAAAAGCAAACATAGTAAAAATATGGGTAGCGGGTTTTGCGCCGATGGAAAGAAGACAAGCAGCGTATAAACAACTTCTACAAGCGAACCAAGGGATAAAAGAAATTGCTACTTTCGGAGCTGCTACTCAAAATACTGCTTTAGATACACAAGCTCAAATGGAAGCAATTTTAAAACAATACCCAAACAAAGGTGATATCACGGCGGTTTGGGCAGCGTGGGATGAATTTGCAAAAGGTGCAGTACGCGCTATCGAACAAGCGGGTAGAACGGATATTAAAGTTTATAGCATTGATATGAGTGATGAAGATTTACAAATGATACAAAAAGAAAACAGTCCATGGGCTGCATCTGCTGCTGTGGATCCAATGGATATAGGACGAATCCAGGTTCGCTATTTATACCAAAAAATTAATGGAGGGACACCGGAAGATAAAGTCGTCCTAGAACCAGTTTTTGTGGATGCACAAAAGCTTCCAAAAGAAACGGTGACGACGAACGATTTACACAAGTATATCGAAGGTTGGGGAGCAAGTGAACAAGGGTACACAGATGCATTGAAAGAGTTAGAAAATCAATAACATCAACTAATTGCAGCTGTCCTTCAAAGTGGGCAGCTTCTTTTTAACAGAAGAAAAGAAAGGAGAAACACTATGATAAATTCTTTTCTTTCAATGAATTCAATACATAAATCATTTGGGAATGTGACAGCACTTGAGGATGCACAATTTCACTTAGCAAAAGGTGAAGTGCATGCATTACTCGGTGTAAATGGAGCGGGAAAGAGCACGCTAATAAAAATCTTATCAGGTGTATATGAACCAGACGAAGGAGAAATTTTGTTGGACGGAAAAAGTGTACGACTTCGTTCACCGAAAGCTGCAAAAGAACATGGAATTAATTGCGTTTATCAAGAAGTGGATACGGCAATCGTTTCCGAATTATCGGTTGCAGAAAATATAATGCTCGATACAATCGCTACTAATAGCCATTTTTTTATCTCAACACCAAAGCTACATAAGGAAGCGAAAAATGCACTGAAGCAATTGCAAGCGGAGGATATAGATGTGCAACAACCAGCATTTAAGCTTACTTTAGCAGAAAAACAATTAGTATTAATTGCGCGAGCGCTTGTTAGCTCAGCAAAAATTATTATTTTCGATGAACCAACAGCACCATTGTCGCTCTATGAGTCGAATAAGCTGTTCACAGTTATTCATAAACTAAAAAAGCAAGGGGTCGGCTGTATATTTATTTCACATCGACTACCGGAAGTATTCCAAATTAGTGACCGCATTACTGTAATGCGTGATGGAAGATTAGTAGAAACTTTTCATACAAAAAATGCCCAACAAGAAGAGATTATAGAAGCGATGCTAGGTACTTCCTTTAATCATGAGCAAGTGGACAGAAATTATTCTATAGGAGAAACATTACTCGGTGTAAGTAAATTATCAGACGGTCAGAAACTAAAAGATCTTACCTTCACTGTTTCAGCAGGAGAAATTGTTGGGATTGTTGGACTTGTCGGTGCTGGGAAAACAGAGCTTGCCAAAGCCTTATTTGGATTGGGACAAACGAAAAAAGGGGTTATTGGGTTTAACGGTAAGGAGTTAGTTGCCAAACACCCGGGAGATGCAATAAAAGTCGGGATGGCACTTATTCCAGAGGAACGTAGAAAAGAAGGCCTTTTTGTGCATGAGTCATTACAAACGAATGCCTCATTTCCGAATCTAAGGAAATTTTCGCGTCTACTATTTATGAATAAAAGAGCAGAAAAACAGTTCGCAAAGGATATTATTCATCAATTACAAATTAAAACGGATAATACGGAAACACCGCTTATCCATTTAAGTGGTGGAAATCAGCAAAAAGTAGTCATCGGAAAATGGATTTCACGTAACTCCAAACTATATTTATTTGATGAACCGACAAAAGGCGTCGATATCGGTGCAAAACAAGATATTTTTAAGCTAATTCGTGGCCTGGCAGAGAGCGGAAAAGGATGCCTATATTTTTCGAGCGAAATTCACGAAGCAATCGGTATTTCGGATCGTATTTTGGTCATGTATAACGGTCAATTCGTGAAGGAATTTTCACGTGAAGATGCGACCCAAGAAAGGATTTTGTTATATGCAAGCGGGGGAAATGAAGAATAGGTTACAAGAGAAAGGAATTCAATTTTTATTTAAATATGGAGCAATTGCATTATTAGTAATAATAATTTTGTATTTTAGTTCCATTAGCAATGCTTTTTTTACTTATGCAAACTTCACAGACATTTTACGTTCTATATCCATCGTTACTCTTTTAGCATTAGGTGTCACCTTTACGCTAGTTGTGGGTGGTTTTGATTTATCTGTAGGTTCCACTATGTCGCTATCAACGGTCCTAACAGCCTCATTGATGGTATGGTACGAAATGCCGCTTTGGTTAGTATTAATCTTACCTATACTAATTGGCATGTTAGTTGGACTACTCAATAGTTTCCTTATCGTGGTAATAGGCATACCAGATCTACTCGCAACACTAAGTATGATGTACATTGTTGCGGGTTTTCATCGTACATATACGGAAGGTTACTCTATTTATAATAATATGCCACTTACTTCCGGAGGCACTGCAAATGGTCAATTATCCGAAGCGTTTCTTTGGATTGGTCAAGGTAGGATGCTAGGGTTACCTGTTCCCGTATGGATTATGCTTGTAATGGTGTTGATCGCATATGTTGTACTCCAACATACACGTTGGGGACGCGTACTTTATATGACGGGTGGTAACGCGGAAGCTGCAACATTATCAGGAGTGAGTATACGTAAAGTAAAATGTTCCGCGTACGTGATATCTGGGATATTTGCTTCTATGGCAGGTATATTATTTACGGCACGAGTTGGCTCAGGTCAAATTGACGCGGGAGCACCGCTTTTAATGGAAGCGGTAGCTGCGGTCTTTGTTGGATACTCAGTCCTTGGAACGGGAAAACCAAATGCAATTGGTACATTTTTTGGAGCAGCGGTAATTGGTATTTTGCTAAATGGTTTAACCATTTTGAATTTACCGTACTATGCATTTGATATTATTAAAGGATTCGTTTTAGTTTCAGCACTCGCTGTTACGTATGTTTACGCAAAAAAACGATTTACCCAAACTTAACAAATTTTGTGTCTCGAAGTACTTGTTTTCTGTGCATGCAAGTATATAATTCTAGCATATCCTATATTATTTATTGAATGGGCTGATAGAATGAGACCTTATAATGAAAAGATTAGTATTTACCACGGAATGGCATCTACTATAGCACTTAATTTTTCCAATAACTTTTTTCCCATCTTCGCAATTACGATACTAGGGGCGACTAATTATCAAGTTGGATTAATTAGTTCATTACCGCCTTTAATCGCATTGTTAATGACAATTCCGGCAGCCATATTATTAAATAAGGCGCGTGCTCAGAAGAAACTAGTGGCGATGTCTGTTTTACTTGCTCGGCTTATGTTCTTGTTAATTGTACTAGTTGTCCTTTTACCTTCTCCCTCTCTCCAAAGATGGGCTTTTTTAGGGATTATTGCTTTCATTAGCGTCCCAAATACAGTAGCCAATATTGGGTGGCAAACATTCATTAGTGGAATGATCAAAGAATCTAGAAGAGGGCAATTTTTTAGTGATCGAAACCGATTGTTAACGGTGGTTGGACTTGTGTCGACGTTACTTATCGGTATTTTAATGAAAGATTCCTCTGAAAGTGTTGTAGCGTATCAAATACTTTTCACAATAGCTTTTGGTTTTGGGTTATTAGAAGTTTTTTTCCTATTAAAACATCAAGAAGAAGTTGTGCAAGTAGAGAATGAACAAGTGAAAAAGAAGTCTATGGACTGGAGCATCTTTAAAAATAGCAACTTTGTTTGGTTTTTAGCGGCAGCGCTTTTTTTTAATTTTGCTTGGCAATCGGCTTGGGGATTATTCAATATTTATAATGTAAGAGTAGCAGGTGCAACCATATTTTGGATTAGTATGTTTTCAGTTGGTAATATGCTCATACAGTTTTTAACGTTTCCAATGTGGAAGAAATGGGCAGATAAAAAATCTAATATGCAGGTCTTTATATGGGCTGCAGTAGGTATGGCGACTACTCCTTTCTTGACTGTGTTATCTACTAACTTGTACTATTTAACATTTGTTCAAGCGATATCGGGTTTTTTCTTGTCTGGTACTGTATTGATACTCTTTAATTTATTGTTAGAGCAATCTCCCGAACAATCTCGTACATATTGCATTACAACTTACAACGTATTGCTCGCCTTCGTTGCATTCGTAGCACCACAAGTAGGTATTTGGCTTTTGGATCAATTAGGAATGGAAATGGCTATGTATATTAGCTCTGGATTACGATTTTTAAGTGCTTTTGGTTTTTTATATGTATCTATTCGACATAGAAAACGTTAAGCACTTAATAGAAAAAGCGCCCGTACATTGGGCGCTTTTTCTATTTCGCTATTCCATGCAAAATAAATTGAATGGTGCGCTCTGTTTCTAGTTCATCATCCCACTCACTTTCGGGGAAAAAGATGTAACGAGAAAACAGGTAGCCAAATATACTTGTGACTGCTAGTCTTGCCATACTTGCAGGTGGCATTTCGATTAGCTGTCCTTTATCTTGGAACCCTTTAATGACGATCAATATTCGATCAAATACTTTCTTCGCAATCTGATCCAGAAATTGTTGCTTTAATTCTGGTTGAAACGGAATTTCTTGAATCATAATTTTAATAACAGGGAGAAGCTTTTTAATAAGCACTCTTCGGTTTTCAATTGTAGCTCTCAAAAAGTCCTCAGCATTTTCATAGGGGTGATCTAATACTTTGTGAAAGTCATTTACAATGACTGGTCCTATTAGTTTCGTCATGAGTGGAGCAATTATAGAGACGAGTAATTCTTTTTTCGTTTTATAGTGCCGAAAAATTGTTCCTTCTGCTACTCCAGCTTTTTTAGCAATTTCATTTGTAGAAGTAGCAGCATAGCCTTTTTCCGAAAATGATTCAATGGCAGCAACGATAATTTTTTTCTGTTTATCGGTGAATTTCTCTTCGTCAAATAATTGTTCTAATAAAAGTTCGTCTTCTGACATTGTTTACTCCTTTTAGATTTTTCGATATTTCTTCAAAGCAAATATATTTAGCACAATAAAAATGAAGGCGAACCCTAATAATACAAGGAGATCATTTTTAATGCTCTCGAACCCCAATCCTTTATACATAACATCCACTAAGGCATTTCCACCATAGTACATTGGCATGCATTTAGCAATAATTTGCATCCATGCAGGCATTCCTTCAATTGGAAGGATTCCAGCGAAAAAGACTTGTGGAATAATTGCAATAGGTATAAATTGCATCATTTGAAACTCTGAATTCGCAAATGCAGATAATAAGATACCAAGCAACAATGCAACCAGTGCCAAAGACAAATTAATTAAGACAACATTCCAAAGAGAACCAATAAGCATAATGTCTAAAACTTTAACCGAATATAATACAACGATTAATGTTTGAACAATGGCAAATAGTCCATATCCGATTAAATAGCCAAATACAATATCCCGTCGCTGAATGGGTGTTGCCATTAATCGATCAAGAGTACCGGTAGTTCGCTCTCGTAATAATCCAATGCCAGAAATGAGAAAGACGAAGAAGAATACAAAGAAACCAACCAAAATAGGACTCAATTGATCAAAAAAAGTAGTATCGCTACTTCCATAAATATAAGCTGTTTCTATTTCTGGAGCGTTCATTTGATCTATGCTTACTGGGACATTTGGTAGTTTACTTTGTATATCGTGGACGAATTCGTTCAAGTGATTAGCACGTGTCTTTGCATTTTCAACCGAAATAGCCTGCGCCACTTTTGTTTGTAATATCTTTGATATGGAGGGCTGATCGTTATTAAGGGTTAAACGGATTGAATCTCCTTCGATTTGAAGTATTCCATCTAAGTTATCCTTCGATATGATTTGTTTTGTGTTTGTCGGTTTATCGTATCGGACTACTTCTATATCTTTGTCTTTTATTTGTTCTATTAAAGATTCTTCTGCACCATAAATCCCTAATTTAGGTGAGGCGGAATCTGCAGAAAGTAGATAATGTAGCAAAGTTAATATGACTAACGGAGCAACCATCATTAAAGCTAGCGTTCGTTTGTCTCTTACCATTTGGATACAAATCCGTTTAACTAATGCGATTGTTCTCATCTTTTTCACCTCCTGCTTTTAAAAATACCTCTTCTAAACTATTTATTCCGTAATGTTTTTTTAATTCTAGTGGTGATCCACTCGAAATTATTTCACCATCTCGAACCATAGCCAGTTGATCGCATTTTTCTGCTTCATCCATCACATGGGTTGTTATTAATATTGTCTTTCCTTCCCTTTTAAGTCGTGTTATTTCTGCCCAAATAGATTTTCGAAGCTCTGGATCGATTCCAACAGTTGGCTCATCGAGTAGTAATATTTGCGGGTCATGTAATAATGCAATTGCAAGTGATAATCTTCTTTTCATTCCACCTGAATAGTTTTGCACTTTCATGGTTAGGTGGGGAGTTAGGCCAACTAAATTTGCCGCGTAAGCAATTCGTTTTTTTTGCACATCTTTGTTCAATTTATAAAGCGATGCAAAAAACGCAAGATTTTCTTGACCGGTTAAATCATTGTACAAAGCATCTGCCTGGGCCATGTAACCAATTTTTTGTAAAAGCTTCAAATTAGGGACTTTTGTATTAAGCACTTGCACTTGGCCAGTGGAAGGTAGATCCATACCTACAATAATTTTTACTAATGTAGTTTTACCAGAACCTGAGGGGCCGATTAATCCAAAAATTTGTCCAGAATCTACTGAAATACTGATGTTATTTAAGACAGATTTTTTGCCGAAACTTTTGCTTACTTGGTCTAATAAGATGGTAATAGTCATTAATAAAACCCCCTATAAATAAAAATGAGTGATTACTCACCCTTATTATATTCTATGTATTAACTAGGTCAATAGTAATTAAAATAATAGTGAAATTTGTTCTAATAACTATAATTTTCGAATACTATTGACAATGAGAATCATTCTCTATAGTATTCAATACATGAGAATGATTCTCATTATTAATTAGGAGGTTTGGAAATGAAGAAATTATCACTGGTAATCGTATCCGCACTACTGTTAGTTTTAGCTGCATGTGGATCGTTAGAGAATAAGGCTGTAGAGAAAGAAAGTATCAAAACGGAAGAAAGTAATACAAAGATAGAAAGTAAAGAAGAAGTTAAAAACACGTCCATTGAGGTAGTCGATGCTACTGGACAAAATATCAAATTTGATGCTGTACCAGAATCCATTGCAACACTAAGCTCAGGAGATTTAGATATATTAATGGCTTTAGGAGCAAATGTAATAGGAAGACCATCCGCTAGCGGTGAAGTAGACGATAGTATAAAGGATATTGTTGAAATCGGTAACCCGCATCAACCAAACTTTGAAAAAATAGCTGAAATTCACCCTACTGTTTTAGTTGCGTCACCTAGCTTTAAGCAATATGCTGCAAATTTAGAAAGCCAAGGAACAAAAGTCGTATACACACAAGCAAATTCAATTGAAGATATTCAAACTACAATTTCCCTATTTGGAACATTATTGGGCAAGCAAGACGAGGCTAAAGATCTAAACGCTACAATTTCTGAAAAAGCAACAAACGTTGCAACAGTGGAAGGAGATTCTATTAAAACACTTTTAGTATATGGTGCACCAGGGACGTACTTAGTTGCACTTCCAAATTCACTTACCGGAGACTTACTTGAAAAAGCGGGAGGAGAAAATATTGCTTCTGATTTTCCAGCAGAAGAAAATTATCCGCAATACGCTAATTTGAGTATTGAAAAGATAATAGAACGCAATCCACAAGTTGTAATGCTAATCACGCATGGTGATCCAGCAGGAGTTAAGGCTGCATTTGAAGAAGAAATGGCTAAAAATGCTGCTTGGAAGAATCTTGATGCTGTGAAAAATGGAAATGTAGTTGTTCTTCCTTCTAATCTATTCGGGACAAATCCAGGTACGAAAGTAATAGAAGCTTTAGAAGTGATGAAAGAAAGTTTAGCGTCGGTTAAATAATATGGCAGCTATAAAAGAAGAAGCTTTGAAAAGTGAACATCCATTTGCAAGGAAGCGAACAATCGTAATTGTTTCATCTAGCTTAATGCTCATTGTAGCTATTACTATCAGTTTAATGATTGGTCAGGTTTCTTTTTCTCTCGAAGAGATATGGAATGGAATTTTCCATACGGAAGAATCCCTTGCAAGAAGAATCGTGTGGGATTTGCGATTTCCAAGAGTATTGATTGGAATGATTGTCGGTATGTGCCTTGCTTCATCCGGAGCAATTCTACAAGGAGTGATGAAAAACCCTTTAGCTGACCCTGGTATTATAGGCGTCTCATCGGGGGCTGGTCTTGCTGCAACAACCATTATGATTATGTTCCCTGCCTACATACTATTTTTGCCTCTTGCAGCATTTTTAGGGGCACTTATAACGGCACTAGTTATTTATGTTTTGTCCTGGAAAGGTGGGACTTCTCCAATACGTATTATATTAGTTGGTGTTGCCATTAATGCAGTAATTGGCGCATTCATGAGTGGACTTATGCTTCTTTATAGTGAACGCGTACAGTCTGTACTACCTTGGCTCGCTGGAGGTATTGCCGGGGTGGGGTGGGCCCAATTCCAAATGATTATTTATTATGCTGTGGCAGCACTTGTGTTAGCTTTCTTTTCAATAAAACACATTCGCATTTTAAGGCTTGGAGATGAAGTAGCAAAATTACTCGGTCATAACGTGGAAAGAAGTAGATTTTTTCTGATTGTATTGAGCACACTTCTTGCAGGTATTGCAGTAAGTGTTTCTGGTTTAATAGGTTTTGTTGGTCTTGTTGTACCTCATATACTAAGAATAATGATTGGTGGAGACTACCGTTACTTATTACCAGCATCTGCACTTGGTGGTGGATTACTTGTTGTGTTGGCAGATACTGTTGCTCGTAGTGCATTTAATCCTATCGAGTTACCCGTAGGAATTTTATTGGCGTTTTTAGGAGGACCGTTTTTCTTATATATGATCCAAAGACGGAGGGATTCTTTTGCTTCAAACTAAAGATGTATCATTTGAACACTCCTCTTCCTTTCATTTAGATACAGTTGACTTGCATATTAGGGAAGGGGAAGTTGTTAGTTTAATCGGGCCGAATGGTTCTGGAAAATCAACTTTACTGCGCCTTATTTCGCATCTAATCATCCCGAACAGTGGAGAGGTTATGCTTGATGGAACAAAAATGGGATCTATGAAAAGGCAAGAGATTGCTAAAAAGTTAGCAATGCTACCTCAAATGCAAGATCATCAATTGGATTTGACTGTAGGGGAACTCGTTGAATTTGGAAGATATCCACATCGTGGAGCATATAGTAAATTAACAAAGGAAGACGAAGAAATTATCGAGTGGGCTATAAATGTTACGAAGTTGAATAATTTTAAAAATCGAATGTTGCAATCCCTTTCTGGTGGTGAAAGACAAAGGGCTTGGATTGCAATGGCAATTGCTCAGCGACCAAAAGTATTACTGTTAGATGAACCGACAACTTTTTTAGATATATCCCATCAATTAGAAGTGATGGAACTTGTAAAAGAGTTAAACGAACACTTTGGCGTAACGGTAGTAATGGTATTGCACGATATAAACCAAGCGGCCCGTTATAGTGATCGACTTGTCGTATTAAAAAATGGAAAAGTTCAGTACGACGGTATTCCGCAATGCGTATTATGCAAGGAAATGTTTCATTCTATATTTGATATTGATGCACGTATTTATAAAGAAGATGGGAAAGCGTATTTCACTCCAATTAAATTGCGAAAGGAAGCGTATATATGAAAAAAGAACCATTAGATATTGAATTAGTAAGATCGTTTATCATTGCTGCACACGGAAACTTTGAAGAGGTAAAGGAGCTGTTATTACAAGAGCCTGCACTCGTTCACTCGGTGATGAACTGGAGCGGAGATGACTGGGAAAGTGGATTAGGTGCAGCGGCACATACTGGTAATAGAGATATTGTAGAATGGCTTCTTGAGCGAGGTGCAAGAATGGACATATGTACAGCAGCTATGCTCGGTGAACTAAGTATTGTTCAAGCAATGATTGGACGATATCCAAATGTGATTAATACAAAAGGAGCTCATGGAATTCCCCTTATCCGTCATGCACAAATGGGTGGAGAAAAAGCTTTACCAGTATATAACTATTTAAATTCATTAACGTCTCAGGAGGCAGTAATTTGAAAATGATGACCGCAGTAAATACGATTCAAATAAAAAAAGGTAGAGTCGATGAAATAATTACACGTTTTGCAACTCCAAAATCAGTGCATACATTCGAAGGGTTTGTATTGATGGAAGTATTAAAAAAAGAAAACAGTCCAGAATATGATGAGTTGAAAATTTGTACGACTTGGGAAGACAGAACTTACTTCGATAAATGGTTAGAAAGTAGAGCAGCACAAATTGCTCACGGACAAAAAATCGAGAATAAGTCGGACGATAGCCCAATAATCGGTTCAGAATTAACGACATTTGAAGTGGCAATTCAACATAAACCAGCAAATTAAGTATTTGAGAAGATCTTTAAGTCAACGCATATATGACTTAAAGATCTTTTTTTTGTATATTACCTGGGTGGAAAGGTAATGATTGCAAGGGAGGTGCTCCCTATGAAAAGCTTATATTCATTACTAATATCTGTTGTTTCGGTCTTATTATATTCTAATTTACAAGTGAATGAGCCTTTCAACGAAAAGTTCCACGGGAAACAATTTTCGACATTTCATATGGATTATGAGGAGGAAATTATAGAGATTGGTATGATTGGAGACATTTTATTGCATTATCCATTATACAATTACGAAAGCTTTCTACCATCCTTTGAACCAATAAGAGAGGAGTTAGAATCATTAGATATTTTATTGGCCAATCAGGAATCTATCTCAGCAGGAACAGAGTTTGGATACTCGGGTTACCCTAATTTCTCAAGTCCTAAACATATTATTGGAGATTTAAAAACGGTTGGGGTGGATATGATATCGATGGCGAATAATCATACACTTGACCAAAAAGAAGCTGGTGTCTTATCGGCTATTAATCATATAAAAAAGTACGATATTCCTTATATTGGGGCATATGAATCATGGGAGGATCAAAAAAACGACCGTATTTTACAAGTAAAAGATATTAACTTTGGATTTCTTGGTTATACATATGGAATGAATGGCTACTCGACTCCTAACGGTAAAGAATATTTGGTAAACCAAATTGATTCTGAACGAGTATCGGAGGAAATTCGAACATTAAAACGCAAAGTTGATTTCGTTATTGTGAGCATTCATTGGGGTAATGAATATGAACTGGACCCGAATGACGAACAAAAACAGTTAGCCCTAATAATGGCGGATGCAGGTGCTGACATTATATTCGGCCACCACCCTCATGTTATTCAACCATATGAAATGATTACAACAAATGAAGGCAGCGAAACGCATGTGTTTTATTCAGTAGGAAATTTCTTTTCTGGACAGACTTTTGACTATACGAATATAGGGGGTATAGCAAAAGTGAGCATTATGAAAAAGATGGTCAATGGAAATCAGGCAACGGTGATTGGACCGTTGTCTTTTTATGCAACTGCTGTTTTGCAAGGAGATCCTGTGAGCGTATATCCACTCAAAGATGTCGAAACCCTAATGGGTCAAAGTGATTGTTGGGTACAGTCACATGTGTTTGGCAAATAATATCAACAGATCAACGTGCTTTAACTTTATATATTTTAATGTTAAACTATGTTGGAAAAAGGAGATGTTCTTATTGAGTAAATTGCAAGGGAAAATAGCAATTATAACTGGCGGAGCTTCAGGAATAGGAAAAGGAATGGCAATGGCATACGTAAAAGAGGGTGCCACTGTTGTTATTGTAGACCTTAATGAAGAATTTGGAATGCAATCAATAAAAGAATTACAAGCGTATGCACCAGAATCTATCTTTATCCAAGCAAACTTGGCAGAACGTGAAAAATTGGCAGGTATTATTGACCAAGTTATAAGTAAGTTTGGGAAATTGGATATTCTCGTTAATAATGCTCATGCTTCTCGCATTAAGACAATCGAGGAAGCGACTCAAGAAGATTTTGACTTATCCTTTAATACTGGTTTCTATCCGACATTCTACTTAATGCAAGCTGCTCTACCTCATTTAAAAGAGACGCAAGGAAAAATTATCAACTTTGCTTCTAGTGCAGGTATTAATGGAGATGCAACTCAAGTAACTTATGCAGCAGCAAAAGAAGCAATACGTGCAATTACTCGTGTTGCAGCAAATGAGTTTGGACCATTCGGCATTAACGTAAACTTAATCGCTCCGATTGCGAATTCTCCTGGTATGCAAGCATGGGCGGAAGAAAATCCAGAATATTATCAAGCAGTGCTTTCAAAAATTCCTCTTAGAAGACTAGGTGAATTAGAAAGTGATATCGGAAGAGTTGCAGTGTTTTTAGCAAGTTCTGATTCAGACTATATTTCGGGTCAGACAATAATGGTTGATGGTGGAGCTACAAAACTAAGATAAATTATAATGATAAATTTGGACAAAAGAGGAGAAATTATTATGAATCGTGTACAAGGTAAAGTAGCATTAGTAACAGGTGGAGCATCAGGTATTGGATTGTCAACTGCGCAACTTTTAGCAAAAGAAGGAGCAAAAGTTGTCATTGCAGATTTTAATGTAGACGGTGCGAAAGAAGCAGCGGAAAATATTAAAAGTCAAGGTGGAGAAGCAGTAAGTATATTCTTAGATGCATCTAAAGAAGAATCTATAAAAGAAGCAGTTGAATTTACTGTAGATCATTACGGTTCCCTAACGGTTTTGTATAACAATGTTGGTATGACAAATCTTAAAAAGGATTTAGATGTTGTGAATATGGACCTAGATGAGTGGGATAGATTAATGAACGTAAATACGAAAAGTGTGTTACTAGGTAGCCGTTTCGCTATTCCACATATGATAAAAGCTGGTGGTGGTTCTATAATAAATACAGCTTCCATGGCAGCATTTGCATCAGATTCAGTACGCTCTGCATATGGAGCGTCAAAAGCTGCAGTTGTTCAGTTGACAAAGTATATTGCGACTCAATATGGTAGAGATAATATTCGTTGTAATGGAGTTGCACCAGGCCTTATTTTAACACCGGCAGCTAAAAATAATTTACCTCCAGCTCTATTAGATATTTTCGGAAAATATAATGCACTTCCATATCATGGTGAGGCAGACGATATTGGGAACACTGTGTTGTTTTTAGCTTCAGATGAATCTAAATTCATTACTGGACAAACAATTCAAGTGGAGGGTGGCCATTATCTCGCTAACCCAACTGTACCAGACTTCAAAGAACTAATGAAAAAATCACAACAAGCTTAAAAAAGTGCCTTCGACCTGATATATATCAGGTCGAAGGTTTTTTTTCACTTTCCAAAGGCATAGTAAGAAGCGGTTTATATTCTTTATTCATTAAGACGTTTTTAAATGCTAAAACATGTCTTTTCGTTTCCATAATTGGAGCACATATACATGAAAAAGTGCGTTTAAAAGCTAGTTGGTTAAGATGAAGAATAGCTAAATCTTGTTGTTTAACTTCTTTATAAATTGTATGAATAGATAATAGGGATAGACCTTCCTTGCTAAGAGTAACCATTTCTTTAATTCCTTGATTGCTATTGATAGTGACTATAGATTCTGCTTTCAATCCGTTGGAACGTATTACATGTTTTAGGTATTCGCGTGTTCCTGAACCTTCCTCCCTCATAAACCACTTCTGATTTTGAAGATCATTGATAGTAAGCGACTTTTTTAAAGCAAGTGGATGATGAGAAGAGCTAACAATAAATAATTCATCTTCCATAAAAGGTTCTACTTGTAGTTCTTTATCATTTGTTTGTCCTTCTATTAGCCCGATATCTACTTTGAATAATCGAACGGATTGAACAATGTCTTCCGTATTCCCAATAAATACTTCCAACTCAAGACTTGGATGCTGGGAATGAAGTTCAATGATTAAGGAAGGGAGAATGTATTCTCCTATTGTAAAACTTGCCCCAATGATTAATTTACCTCTAATTTCATGTTGATGTTCTAGAATATCTTTTTGGGTTTGCTCATACATAGAAAGCATTTGTTTAGCTCGTTCATACAATATTTCTCCAGAAGGAGTAATTTTTAATAATTTGGGGGACCTTATGAACAATTCTGTTTGAAATTCTGCTTCTAAATTTTTTATATGGACACTAACACTTGGCTGAGATATATGAAGGAGCGTCGCAGTTTTTGTAAAGTTTTTAACTTCCGCCAGTGTCACAAAAGTTTTTAGTGCATCATAGTTCATTAATCATGACTCCTTCATTAAAATTATTAATTGAAATCATTATATATATGTATTTTACTAATAATGAGGAAAAACGTATAGTGAACTTAAATATAAAGGAGGATACTTTTAAGATGAATAAGAATATACATTTCTTTTACGGTATAGGAATTACTTTAATCATTGCGTTAATAGCAAAACTGTTAGCAGGAATTCCGTTTTTATCTATAATGGGGCAATTAGTAATTGCCATAATTTTAGGGATGATTTGGAGTGCAACAATTGGTGTTCCAGCACAATTCCAACAGGGAGTGACATTTTCAAGTAAAAAGTTATTACGACTAGGAATTATTTTATTGGGTATGAGATTAAATCTAGCTGATATTTATGATGCTGGTTTAAGCGTTTTTTTTATAGCACTTATTAATATTATATTTGCCCTATTCGTTGTGTATGGCTTAACCAGACTATTTGGTGTAGATAAGAAATTAGGTATTTTAACAGCTTGTGGCACAGCTATTTGTGGAGCAGCGGCGGTCGTAGCAATTGCACCACAAGTAAAAGCTAACGATGATGAAACAGCTATCGGCGTTGCAACAATTGCTATACTTGGTACGTTATTTACGTTAGTATATACTTTTATTTATCCTATACTAAATTTAACTGCTAAAGGATACGGTGTTTTTGCCGGAGGAACTCTTCATGAAATTGCCCATGTTATTGCAGCGGCAGCTCCAGGGGGAAGTGAAGCAGTAGATTTAGCTGTCATTGTAAAGCTAACTCGCGTTGCATTGTTAGTTCCGATTGCTTTAGTGATAGGATTTATCATGCAAAGAAGAGAAAAAGACGGAGAGAAAAGTAAATTTTCAATGTCTAGTATCCCTTGGTTCATTATTGGATTTCTTGTGATGAGCGGTATTCATACACTTGGAATATTCCCAGAATCATTTGCCAGTTTTCTTGTCTTAGTAGCATATCTGCTAATAGCAATGGCAATGGCGGGATTAGGATTAAACATAAACATTAAAACATTTAGAAAGTTAGGCGTAAAACCTTTTGTAGCTGGTCTCATCGGTTCTGTCTTTTTATCCATTCTTGGATATATTCTTGTGTTTGTTTTTCATCTAAATGTTTAGAAGGAGGATGCAATGAAAGAACAAGATCACGATCGGTTGCTTCGTATTAAAACAGAGGGTATAAGGGAGTGGCAGCACCAATCTGCACATTATAATCGTTATGAAGCAACCCCTTACATAGCGTTAGAAGCTCTTTTCAATGAGTATACATGTAATTCGAGTGATAAATTTGTAGATTTCGGTTGCGGAAAAGGCCGATTTCCTTTTTATATACATCATCATCTGCATGTATCAGTTACAGGGGTCGAAATGAGTGGACAACTATATCAGGAATCGATGGAAAACTTAGCAAGTTACATGGGTAGATCCAAGCAAACAAGAGCATCAATTGGATTTGAACGAATGCTAGCGGAGGAATACAAGGTGGATTTTAAAGATAATCGTTTTTACTTCTTTAATCCATTTTCTATTCAAATCTTTCAAAAGGTAATCGATAACATTCTTTTATCGATTGAAAATTACCCGCGTTCGGTCGATGTTATCTTGTATTATCCTACTTCGGATTATATTCAATTTCTTGAAATAAATACTCCTTTTGAATTGTTTAAAGAAGTGAAAGTACCCGAATTATATGAGCAAAATAGCAATGAACATTTTGTAGTTTTTCGGTGCGAATAAATAACTCTTTCGCCCATCTTGTTTGCGCATTAAGATAAATGAATTTAGGATATTAACATCCGCCACAAGATTACCGAAAAAAGCGGATTGAGAAGTGACGCATTCACTTCTCAATCCACAAAAATTCCAACGGTAATAGTGTAGTTTATGTTTTGTCCAAAGCACTCTGGAAATAATAAAGACAAGATGCGCTTAAAGGACGCTTGCACTTTTCTTATTTCATAAAGGGCTCCAGAAGTTCCTCGTATTTCACATACCAAGATTTCCAACTATCGTTTCTAGATTCAATTGTTCGGCCATCTAAAATTGCTTTGATTACATCAAAACAAACATGCCATCCCGCTAAATCTTTGATGGTTTGTTCTGTGAAAGAAGACAGCGTTTCGATAAAAACTAATTGGCATCCTTCTAAATGAGGGGACAACTTGAATCTTGCAACATCTTTACCCCATTCAAAAGCTAAAACATTCAAAAGGTCAAAATCCAGTATCTTCAAATCAATGAAAGTTCCATCTTGCATATCAAATTTGATTAAGCCATCTTTTCGTAAATCAACAACTTCAAGTTCCGTGAACCATTGTTGTAGCTGCTCGTTATCAGTCAGCATCGACCAAACCTTCTCTACCGGATGGTGAAAATACCGTTCGTAATGTGCGGTGTAGACTTCATCTTCTTTTTGAATCGTTGCAATCATTAGCAATTCCTCCTTAGATTTGAAATATATTTTAGACTGAATGAAAGTATTTCCCATCAGTCTAAAGACAATGCATTGCTTCCTCCGCTTCATCCCATGGAACTTTATACCCTTTTCCTTTTGCACAAAATATAGAAGTGGATGTATATTCGGGATCTGCCTCTTTATTATAGCTAATTTTTTCCATGACTTCTTCTGAGTTATGGCATCGATCGTATCCGCCAAATAATAAATTAAGTGTTCCTTTCCCACGAGTGAAAGAAGCGAAAACTGTACTATAATTCATAAAAGTTGCAACGGGAACTCGTCCTTTTACAATTACTTTGTCTCCTATATTTTCTGGTGATTCAAAGGTTCCATGTGCTTGTTGAATGTCCGATAAGACTCGTCCAATAAGATCCATCTCTACTTTAATTTTGTAGTCGTAAAATGGTTCTAGTAAGACATTTTGAGCTTTCTCTAGACCTTGTCTCAAAGCTCTGTAAGTTGCTTCTCTAAAGTCTCCACCGGATGTATGTTCATTATGCCCCCGACCAGTAAGCAGTGTAACTTTTACATCAGTTAATGCAGAACCGGCTAGTAACCCATGATGTTCCCGTTCCAATGAATGATGGCGGATTAAGTTTTGATTGCCAATCGATAAATCATTCGCGTGACATACATTTTCAAAAGAAATCCCGCTTCCACGTTTAGTAGGCTCGATTAATAAATGTACTTCTGCATAATGTTTTAACGGCTCAAAGTGACCATAACCTTTAACAGCATTGGCGATTGTCTCTTTATAAAGAATTCTAGGTTCGCCAAAGGATACGTGGAAGAGGAAACGCTCTAGAACAATTTGCTCCAATACCTCCAGTTGAATGACACCCATTACATGTACATGAATTTCTTGAAAATGCTCATCCCAATAGACACGTAAAGAAGGATCTTCCGCATATAAAAGTTTAAAACAACGCAATACTTCTTTGATATGAATAGAAGCATCAAAGATGACCTTTGATTTTAAAGTCGGAATCATTTCGAATGCTACCTTGGTATAGTTAGCTCCAATTCCATCTCCAATGGAGGCAGCGGTTAACCCAGTTACCGCAACTAATTCACCAGCAATTGCATGATCAACGGGTTTAAATTTACTTCCATTATATAATCGAATTTGCGTAATTTTCTCGGTTTGTTTATCATACTTCACTTCATCCCGAACTTTTAGCTTCCCACTCAATAATTTAAGAAAAGTGACTCGATTTCCACTTTCATCATGGCGAATTTTATACACCTGTGCAGAAAACTCATCTTCTGGATTATAGGAAGTCTCTGTTAACCTATCGAGGTTATCTAAAAATTCGAGGATACCGATATCTTTTAATGCAGAACCGTTTGCACAAGCGAAGATTTTATTTTCATGAATCATTTGTTTGAATGTCCTTATCCACATGTCCTGATCGTATCCAGTGTCCATATACTTTTCTAAAAGTTCTTCATCACGTTCTGCAATAAATTCGATTAACTCATCGTTAAAAAAATTCGTCAAATCACATACATCTTCGGATAAATTGGACCGAATTTCCGCTAGAACGCTTGCTGTATCAGTTCCTTCATAATCGGTTTTATTGATAAAGAAAAAAGTTGGCACTTGGTGTTTGCGAAGTAACTGCCAAACGGTTTCTGTGTGACCTTCTACGCCATCTACTGCACTAATAATGATAATGGCGTAGTCCATCACTTGAATTGCCCGCTCCATCTCTGGAGAGAAATCGACATGACCGGGAGTATCAATAATATAGTAGGTCGAATCATGATAAGTAAATATTCCTTGATCAGCAAAAATAGTAATGCCTCTATTTTTTTCAATCGAATGACTGTCGAGGAAAGAGTCTTGATGATCGACACGACCTCTTTTCCTAATCGTCTGTGTATGATAAAGAAGCTGCTCGGAGAAAGTAGTTTTTCCAGCATCTACATGTGCAAGAATTCCTATCGTTTTATACACTACGTCACCTCTGTTCTCTCTAGCTTTTAACTCTATTATAGCAAACGATTTAGTTGGTAGATTGCACCTGATAATCGATCGCACTTTTCTTAATTGCACGGGCATTTTCCCATAGTGTTATACTATAAAGACATTTAGTTTAGGGGAGGTAACCAATTATGCAGTATTCAAAATCCAAAATGGAAGAACTAGTGAAGTATAGTCCTGAACTTTCTAAACGATTAAAAGAAGTTATGAAAGAACATGATTTAGAAAAAAGTTTTGCGTTAAAAGCTTTGTATCACTCAGAAGTAAAAGATGGCGGGAAATATCAGAGAGATTATCAGGATCTTTAATGTTCAAAAAGCGTGGTGAGTTCAATAGAACTCGCCACGCTTTTTTATTTTTGTTTAACAGCTGTCATCTTTCCATACAGTTCTTTACAAAATGCACACAGTAAATTTACAAAATCATCGAACTTCTTTAACAATTGAGGAATAAAATTCTAATTAGAAACTTAATAGGAAACAGAGAGGGGAGTTTCTAGGCTAGGCAGATTTTGCTAAAAGAAAGCAACTAAATGGGGGAAGAGAAAATGAAGCGTAAAATTTCAGGTTTAGTTATGGCTACTGCAGTGTTATCTGGAAGTGTATTTACTCCTTTAGCAGTAAACCATGTGAGTGCATCATCTATACAACAGCAGCAAAATACTCAAAAAGAAACAATTGTTGTAAATGGCCAAGAAAAAGTAATCTCTTTTACACAATTAAACAAGAAAAAGCTATATTCGGTTGATCAATTATCTCAAATAATGGTTGCTACTGTGAAATACAATAGCAAAACAAAAACTTATGAGGTATCTAAAAATAGCGGTAAAAAAGTCAATAAAATGGACTACAAAGTAGATTCTGCAAATGTAGTAGTTAATGGTAAAAACTTCAAGTTAAGCACACCTACTAAATTAGTAGGTAAAACGTTATTTGTGGAAGCAGATTCTTTCATAAAAACACTTGGCGGTGATGTATTAATCGATAAGTGCCTTTTAGTATCTGTTTCAGGGACTTTTAATCTGACAGAAAAATCATTAAAAGTGGACGGAAATGATAAAAAGGTAAAAGCGCTTAATGTTAATGGAAAACAATTATATTCCGTACAAGATATTGCGAAATTATTTTCTGCTTCTACAACGGTGAATAATAACGAAGTATTAGTAACGAAAAAAGGTAAAACGATTAAACTGAAATTATCAAATAAAGCGATGGTAGTAAATAATAAATCAGTAAATTTAAAAGAAAATCCTATATTAGTTAAAAATGTCGTCTATGCAGAACTTACCGATTTGATAAAAGCGTTTGAGGGAGATATTCTTCCACTTCCAAACGGGTTCTTTGTTTCAACTGCAGGACTAGTAAGTGGTGACACATTCAATCCACAATGGATTGACAATGATTCTGTTCTAGTAACGAATGAAACAGAAACAGAAAGTCGCTCATTACTTTTCAATACTTCTTCTAAAAAAGAATTATTTACAGTAAATGCAACGGAACTAGTAGTTTCTCCTAATGGAAAACAAGCTATCTATTCAGACGAATATGGTTATGTGTATTTAGTAGATTTAGTAAATAAAAAAGTAAATGGATTAAATGTAAAAGATGACTCTGTAAAGTTAGAATTTGTTTGGTCAAATGATAGCCAAAAAATTTATTTCTTACAAGGTGATAAAAGTGAAGTAATTTCCTTTATTAACGTGACAGATGGTTCAATTACAAAAATCTTTGAAGATAAATTAACTTACAAAACGGATCTTCGTCTTTCAATGGACGGTAAAAAGATTCTATATGTAGTAGGTAAAGAAGGAAGTACATCACTTACTGAAGGAGAAAATCCAGAGGTAGACAAAATAGATTTAACAGGTACAGAGCAACAAGTTTATGCTATTAACTTAGATGATGTTGAACGAAAAGCAGTTCCTGTAACTACTTCAAATGATAACAAAGTTTTCCCGAACTTTTTAGCAAATGGAAGTATTGTGTACGTAAGTGCAGATGCTGAGAGTGATAAACTTCCTGATGTAAAAATTATTAACCCAGAAAATGCTGTTTCAACCCTTATCTCAAGCAAAGACATTAAAGATCTTTTTGTCACTACAAAAGGGGAATTAATGATCTTGGTCAAAGAAAGTAATGGATACTCGGTTATATATGAATGGGACATTGTTACCAAAAAGTTAAAAAATATTGCACAAACAAAATTAGAATTAACATCTTTCTCCGTTTCGAATGATGGTAAGTCCATCGTTGCAACGACACCAGGAACAATAGGTGAAAAATTAGTTAAATTTAAAAACGGATTAATGGAAACATTAACGAAATAGGAAAAGGGGTAGATGATCAATGAATATTATGAAACGTGTAGCAATATTAAGTTTGTCATTAGTAGCGGCCGTAGGTTTTTCATACAATGGTATTGCTTCTGCAGCAACATCAGGAAAGATAGTTGTAGCTGGTTCTACAGCATTACTTCCATTAACACAACAAGCAGCGAAAGAATTTAAAAAAATTAACCCTAAAGTGTCCGTATCCGTGTCAGGTTCTTCTTCCATTGCAGGCCCGCAATCTGTATCAAAAGGAGCTGCAACAATAGGCGCTGTCGATTGGGATGCAACGAAAGAAGTACCAGGATTTAAAGCTTTTACAGATTTGAAAGCGCACAAAGTAGCTGCGATTCCATTCGCTACTATTGTTAATAAAGCAAATCCTGTTAAAAACTTAACAACAAAGCAATTGCAAGACATTTATGCGGGGAAAATTACAAACTGGAAAGAAGTTGGCGGAAACGATGCTCAAATAGTTGTTGTAAACCGCAAACATGGTTCTGGTACACGCGTAAACTATCAAATGAAAGCTTTAGATGGGGCAGCCTTTATGACAAAAGGTGAGAATTATAAAGAAGTTGGGAAAAGTGGAGAAATGGTTACTGCTGTTGACACCAATCCAAATGCTCTTGGTTACGTTGACTTTGCTTATGTAAAAGGGAACATTAAAGCGGTTGATTTCAATGGTGTAGCAGCTACTACTGAAAACGTTATTAAAGGAACGTATAAAGTTTGGAGTTATGGTTATCTAGTAACAAAAGGTGATCCAACAGGAGCTGATGCAGAGTTTATAAAGTATATTCAAAGCGGTAAATTTCAAAATGGTTCTTTAACTAAATTGAAGTTTATCCCAATTGATAAAATGAAGTAAGTTCTTCATCACTTAAATAAGCTAAAGTGCCAGCCGTAATAGGCTGGCACTATATTGGTATTTGGAGGATCTTATGAGTAAAATAGAGCACTTGTTAACTAACAGTTATGAAAAAAAAATTTCAAAGAGTACCTATTTTCAAAATCGATTATTTAAGTTTTTTTGTTTATTTAGTGTCCTAATTTTAGGACTAACACTATTATCCATTATTATTTTTGTAGGCCGTACTGGATTACTAGTGTTTAAAGATGTTTCTTTTCAAGAGTTCTTTTTTTCCACAACGTGGGAACCGTATGATGACAAATTCGGTGCAGCCATCTTTATATTAGGAACCCTTGCTTTAACAGGTTTAACTTTATTGTTTGCAGCACCAATTTCCATAGGGGTTGCAATCTTTACTGCTGAAATAGCTCCTAAATGGCTAAAGCGAATAATGCGTCCAGTGTTAGATTTATTAGTTGGCATTCCTTCTATTGTTTACGGATACTTAGGATTAACAGTACTTATCCCGTTATTAAGAGATATAACCGGTGCTACTATGGGGGACGGGCTACTTCCTGCAGCTATAGTATTAAATATCATGGTATTACCCACTATTTCAAGAATTAGTGATGATGCAATTTCTTCCGTACCTTCTGATTTGAGAGAAGCAAGCTATGCGCTAGGGAGTACAAGAATGCAAACCATCCTTAAAGTAATTCTACCTTCCGCAGCACCCGGTCTATTCACAGCTGTTATTTTAGGCATGGCACGTTCAATAGGTGAAACAATGGCGGTTGTTATGGTCATAGGTAACACACCCCAACTACCATCTGATTTATTGACTCCAACTGCCGTTTTAACAAGTAATATTGTAAATCAAATTATTGATGTAGAATTCGATTCAACTTGGAATCACGCCTTGTATATGATGGCATTCTTATTACTACTTATTTCAAACTTACTGATCATCATTATTAGAAAGCTTCGTGTAAAAGGAGCATGAGAATGACTGGGAATTCATCTAACAAGTTATATAAACAAATAAAAAAAACAACGGATAAAATGTTTACGATGGGTTTATGGATCATCACGGCACTTATTTTAGTGCTCATTTTTGGGTTGCTCCTATATATTTTATCAAAGGGGTTACCTAAGATTTCTTTTGATTTCTTAGTAGGCCTACCTAGTGAAATTGACGCGGGTGGAGGAATTGGGCCTTTTCTACTTAACTCTATCTATGTGTTAATCATCTCATTACTCATCTCTATTCCAATAGGTATTGGATCAGGAGTGTATTTATCTGAATATGCACCTAGCAATAGATTTACAGAGTTTATACGGACATGTGTGGAAAGCTTGGCATCAGTTCCTTCTATTGTAATTGGCTTATTTGGTTATGTGTTATTCGTCGATATTTTTAATATTGGGCTAACTATTATTGGTGCAGGTATTACTCTTTCACTATTAAATTTACCAGTGATAACTAGAGTTACAGAGGAAGCAATCCAGACTGTACATAATGATTTAAGAGAAGCTTCCTATGCGATAGGAGCAACTAAAGCACAAACCATTGTAAAAATAGTAATACCTGCTGCTTTAAATGGAATTATTAGTGGAGTGAGCCTTGCTGCATGTAGGGCATTTGGTGAATCTGCCTTAATACTACTAGTAGGGGGTACTGGTACATCCGGGGAGATGTGGGATTGGAATTTCATGTCGCAAGGAGGAACTTTACCTGTTCACTTGTGGTATGTCCAATCAGAAGCATTGGTGGAGGATGCGTCGGATATTGCTCAAAAAACGTCTGCTTTGCTCGTATTAATCACACTTCTCTTGAGTTTATGCATAAGACTTCCACTATGGATAAGGGATTTCCGTTTTCATAGTAGGTCAAAAAGGAATTAACATTGAAATAAAAATTTGATACTTAATACACTCTGTTTAGTAGACCTTTTTTTAGTGCCTATTTTACAGGGTGTTTTTAAAAAGATAAGTATATGCATTTCTACTAAGTAACTGTCCAGACTCCAGCGCCTTGCCCCTCGGGGTCAAATGTGAAAAAGCTGCGGTGGCTGGGGAGCTGCCTCCTGGGCCCGCACGATGCGGGTCATGTCTGCTTTGCCACAGGATGTGGCGAACTTTGCAGACCTACACCTTCCCCATTTGCCTGTCGGGGCAGACATAGACATTTGCGCTTTTCTTATTATCGCAAATTTGGACAAGAAGTCGATTAACCCTCTCTTTATAATCAATTCTAGGGGGTAACAAAATGAAAATATTAAAAACAAAAGATCCATATCGAGTTTACATTTTTACATGCTTTTTATCACAATTATTTTTTACGATTATATTTACAGTAAACTTGTTATATCAGGTACAAACTGTAAAGCTAGATCCGCTACAACTTGTATTAGTTGGGACAATTTTGGAGCTATCGGTATTCCTTTTTGAGATTCCTACCGGAGTAGTGTCAGATTTGAAAAGCCGCAAGCTTTCCATAATAATTGGTTACCTACTAATAGGATTTGGCTTTTTAGTGGAGGGGTTATTCCCCTATTTTATACCTGTACTATTGGCTCAGGTTGCATGGGGGATAGGTTATACATTTACTAGTGGATCTCAGCAAGCGTGGATTGCAGATGAAATAGGAGAAGAACGTGCTTCATTAGCATTTATAAGAGGAGCAAAGGCCGGTAACCTTGGACAAATTATAGCTATCCCATTAAGTATATTCATCGGTTATTTCATGATCAGCTTGCCAATCATTATAGGTGGACTATGTATGTTTGGATTAGCGATATATTTAATGATTTTTATGAAAGAAGACAATTTTAAACCTTTAAATAAGCTAGGTAGAATTTCTACTTTGAAAAACATGAAGGGTAGTATGGGCAAAATTTTATTTTACTCTAAAGCGAGTTTTATCATGAGAATGTTATTTCTAATAGCTCTGTTTGTAGGATTTTATAGTGAAGGTTTTGACCGTTTATGGATGTCTCATTTATTAAATGTATCGAATATAGGAAATTTGACAGATGAGAAATTAGTACTAATAATGGGTGGAATTCAATTTATGGTAGTGTTAATTTCTTTTGTTGCACTTCATTTGATGAATCGAAGTTCTATACATCAAAATCTGAAACATATTTACATGGCTCTTTTTATAGGAAGCATATTTATTATAACTTCATTAATTGGCTTTGCATTTTCTACGTATGTAGTTGGATTATTAGTCTTTTATATAATTATCCAAGTGACAAGGAAAGTCATGTATCCACTCGAGGACGTTTGGCTAAATAAGATCATTCCGGAATCGTCTTTACGTGCAACTTTATTTTCGGTAAAAGGTCAAGTAGATGCTATAGGCCAAATTGGTGGTGGTCCAGTTATCGGATTAGTAGCTTCGAACTTTACAATAAAAACGGCAATCATTGTAAGTGCCATATTATTATCACCTGTTCTATACTTATATAAAATAATTATGAAAAGCTCTAAAGAGTGATTTTTTACTAATGAAACTCATTAAATCAAACAAAAAGAAAAAAGCTTCGGTATAGAACTAACGGTTTCTCTTCAGGGGGAAAAACACCATTAATCGCACTGAAACCAGCAAGTAAAATATCGTATTCTTTAACGGTTTCATCAGAAAAAGAGCATCAATTGATGCTCTTTTTCACATAGTTTTATGAGAATTGTATTCTCAGTTATTAAGTTTTTAAAAATTATTTAACTTCTACAACAAAGGTGTAAGATACCTCTCCGTTAGACCATTTAGCGACTACTTCATATATATACCGCCCCTGGTTTGTGGGTACTGTAATTTGTTTTTTTTCGAAGGTTACTTCATCTTCTTCGGAATCCCATAAATACACACTTAAATTGGGGTTTTGTTCAATTTCAATGGTTATTTTGTTATTTGGTTCCACAGCAATTACTTTGAAACTTTCTGCAATCTGAGTGGGAGATGCAGCGTCAGTTTGAACAGATTCATTTTCATTTTTCCATTTAGAGTTTCCTTTTGTCATTTCATATCGGATGTCATTGATTTTAACAAAACAATTTATAGAAGGGGGGAACTTCTCATTTTTAAAAATAAATTTTGGCAAAGATGATTGGGACTGATTTCCGTTTGAATTTTCAATATTTAAAGCCTTAGCTTTAGCAGGGTAGGATTCATCAATTCCACCATTTATCCATATGACAACCTCTTGACCCTCTTCATAATTTTCGATTTCTCCGTTGTCGGGCATTGCCATCCAGATTAAACCTGTGTCTACATCATCTACTAAAATACGGTTTCCTTTACTGTATATCTTTGTAATAAAGCCTTTCTTATCAATTCCACCTTTAACAGCATCTTCTTTTTGTTTACAACCTACTAAGGTAAAACATAAAATTAATAATAATATTAAATGTTTTTTCATAATAATTTTATCCCCCCCCCTTCGTAATTACCAAAAATATAAAATGTCCTCAATTTTATCCCCCTTTTCGGTTATCACAAGAAGCTGTGTTGGGATAGGTTTCTTTTTATCCTTAGACTTGTATGGTTTACAAAAAGTTATAGTATGTTCTAAGAATGGTGGCGACCATTTGAGCATATTTCGGATTGGAGTTTGAATAGATATAACTCTTTTCATCCCCTTTTCCACCTGTTCAGGTTTTAAGGCAGATACGTCGGTTGTACAATCTACTTTGGAAGAAAGACTTCTTTATGAAATGTATGCTCATTAGTGCGAATAGGTATGCCATTCCGATTGCTATTTACTTGTTTTGTCCTCCTATAGAGAACTCGTTAGTTTTAGAAAGGATGCTGTTTTTGTTTGACATCAAAAACTTTAAGAATGTGATGTTAATGGAAATAAAAAATGTTCTGTTACATCTTTAATCAATGGACGGACGAATAATGTATCATCACTATCTGTTATAAACGCGGTATTGAACTTTTTATCATTATCATCTGGAGTAAAGTGGAAATTAATTATCTCCGTTTCAATAGAAATAATATGACTTAAAATGGTGTCTATTTCTACTCTTTTTTTGCTGACTATATCAAATAGGTGAAGATGACTACCCTCGTGTTTAAATAGTACAATTACATCCTTTTCTTCAATGTAATAAATAGCCTCACTAAAAACTAGGATAAAATAAAACATTAAAAGATGTTTATTATTTTTTACTTCGAGGAAAGTTGATACAGGTATTCTTTCAGTTGCAAAACCTTCTAATAGTTGTAAATCCATTGCACTTTCAATATTTAAACGCCTTAAAGTGCTTGATTTTGTTCGTTGTTTTTTAACATCTGATATTTTCAATGAAAAACTACTTTCTTGTACTTTTTCAAATCCAAATTTAGGATAGAAATCTAAAACGGATTTATTAGCAAACAAGAAGATAAAATCGGACTCTTTTTCATATTTCTCTATGATATGGTTCATCAGTTTACCGGATAATCCTTGGATACGATAACCAGGATGCGTCATAACCGTACCGACTTGTATGACTTTATATTCTTTATCATTAGATACAATCGTCATTTTGTTTATAGAAGCATTTGCAATCACTTTATTTCCATCGAAGTAAGAATAACAAACATAGTTGTCGCCCCAATAACCTTTTTTGTACCATGATTTAAAATCAATTCCAAAGACCATTTTAGCCAGTTCATTGAAACTTTCCTTATATGCTTGTATGTTTTTATAATCACTTATTAGTTGATAAACAGTCATTCTAAACCTCCATTCTTTCTTTTATTGGTAAATAAATTTCCATATATATTTTTTCATATTCCCAGTCGTGGCAGTGTTCATCATAATATTCAAAGTCATAAACAATTTCATCCACCTCATAATGAGATTGTGGTAACCAATCCTCCAAAATATATTGCCAAGTTCCTTTGATAGAAGGAACAAATTGCTCAGCTTCTACGAGAGGGGTTCTGAAGACTGCATAAGTCGCATCTTTCATTTTCAACCTTGTTAATCCATCAGGAAGTTGAACTTCTTGATCGTAGTTTACTGCAAATAAATAAGTGAATTTATCCTGTGAATCCGTATCACTTAAATTAATACAGTATTCCCCATGCTCTCTTGGAGATAATAAATCGTACAGTGTTCTTTCAATTGCCTCATCTGGTGGGATTCTTTGTTCCCAAAAGGCAGGAGCATCTCTTGTATAAAAGACCTTTTCAATGTCACTCTCGAATGTCTTGCCAGCAATTTCAAAAGCTCGTTTATGAACAATTTTTGGTTGCATAACGATACCCCCAGTTTGTTTTTGACGAAGACTCAGTAAATCCAATTTTTGTGGCAATGAGATTGGGCAATGCATCTTATATAAGCTAGGAGGACTTCCGAAGCATCTTTTAAAAGCTTTTGTAAAACCAGAGTGAGTTTCAAAACCATAATCCAATGCTATTTGAATAATTTTCTTTTTGCCTTGGACTAAGTCATATAAAGCAAACTGAAGCTTTCTTTTTTGTACATAATCCATAACTGTATAACCAATATACTTATTAAAAATTCTATAAAAATGATAAGGAGAATAGCCTGCAATGGTAGCAAGTTTCTCTGGATCAATTTCTTCCTTAATATGGAAATCTATATAATCAATTACCCGTTGTAATAAAAATAACTGTTGAATTGGAATTTCCACCTTTTATTATTTATTCAATATTCATAATATAACTTACTGTTCAATTATAATAGATTACAATCAATGAAAATTAAAAAATATAAACAAAGGGGATAAAATGTGAAAACACTTGTAAATAGTATTCTAGAATTGATTGAACAATCGGATGGAACCTGGGGCATTGTTTTGGAAGATTTGGATTTAGGTGAGAAGTGGGTGTGGAATGGGGACGAACTCTTCTACGCAGCAAGTGTTATAAAAGTACCTATTATGGCAGCAGTTTTCGCCGCCGCTGAAATGGGAAAACTAGCAATATCAGATCAGCTTGTTCTCAAGTCTGAAGATTTTGTTTTAGGTTCTGGTATTCTTCAACATTTGACTCCTGGGACGGCATTCTCCCTTAAAGACATAATTATGTTAATGATTATTCAAAGTGACAACACAGCAACGAATATAATGATTGATCTAGTAGGAATGGATAATATTGTACAAACGTTGAAAAAAGCGGGTATGGAAAAGAGTACTTTTTATAATAAATTAATGATGAATAACCCTAATCCAAAAGGCTTTAATCAAATAACACCAAATGATATTTCAAAGTTGCTAAAACAGATGACAACAGGTGAGTTAGTAAGTCCAGAAGCTAGTGAACAAATGATAGGTATCATGAAAAAGCAGCAAATAAAAGATTGCTTACCAGACAAGTTGCCATCCCCCTATTCCAATTTTAATAATGGTATGACTGCATGGGAGCTGGCACATAAAACGGGATGGATTCCAGGGACGCGTCATGATGTCGGCATTTTTTACGTTGGACAACGGAAGCTAATTGCAACTGTTCTATCGAAGGATGTAGATGACTTATTATCGAAGCAAATTTTAACGGAGATAGGGGGAAAAATATATAACTACTTACAAGAAGGTGCGATATGTTAACTTTATGCATAATTAGACTAGGTGTCTTTATAGGTCATAAAAAATGAAAACTAAACAAAAAACCGATCCTCTTTTCAGAAGAAATCGGTTTTTACATGTATAATTATTTCGCTGTTACTCCACCATCAACTGGAAGTTCCACACCAGTAATGTAAGAAGAAGCATCGGATGCTAAGAACAATACTGCTTCAGCAACTTCTTCTGATTGACCAACACGTGGAAGAGCAGTTTGAGCCAAGAACCATTTACTCATTTTCTCGTCTTCCATGTACGCTTTACTCATTGGCGTCACGATGAAACCAGGGTGTACTGAGTTTACTCGGATATTATCTTTACCATAGTCAACTGCACACGCTTTCGTTAACATGCGTACTGCTCCTTTAGAAGAAGTGTAAGCACCAGCGCCTGAGCTACCTTTTAACCCAGCGATAGAAGAAATGTTTACGATAGAACCGCCACCATTAGCACGGAAATGAGGTAATCCTAATTTAGTTCCTAGGAACACGCTTTTAACGTTGATGTTCATAATGAGATCCCATTGTTCAATTGTAAGTTCTTCCATACTAGGACGTTGGCTAATACCTGCATTGTTTACAAGTACATCTAATTTACCGAAAGTGTTAATCGTGTTCTCATAAACTTTCTTCCAATCTTCTTCAGAAGTAACGTTATGGGCAACCGAAATTGCTTCTCCGCCAGCTGCTTTAATTTCTTCCGCTACTGCTTGTACAGCTACTTCATTAATATCTGTTGCAACAACCTTTGCACCTTCTCTTGCGAATAAAAGTGCCTCCTCACGTCCCATACCCGAACCAGCGCCTGTAATAATAGCTATTTTACCTTCTAATCTAGTCATTTGCATTTCCTCCTGAACTATTTTAACATTAAAATATTTAACAACAAAGTAATTATAACTCCAAGAAATAGCGTTTACAAATTTAAAGTTTCTTTCTGATATATGCTAAGCTTACTCCAATATTCTGATATGTATGTATCTCACTTGAAGAATATAGCATGCTATAATAGAGATACTATTGGAGGGAATATATTGACGAACATTAGCCGACAACCGGCATTCATTTATACATATGCATACAATGATGCAGAACGCTCTTTATGTCATTTAGAGATGCGCTCTTTTTTTGGAGAAGACACAGAAATAAAAATTATAAAAAGCCAAGTGAAAATCGATCCTAGTAGAAGTCCATTTATGAAAGGTCGAGTAGAAATTTTAATAGATGGTGACACAGTAGAAGAGATCATTGCACAGGCTTCTGCTTTTGGTTCAGAAAATGAGACGAATAAAGTGATATTCCTGAAAATTAACGATCGCCAAGGTAAAGATAAAATTGAAAATAGCGAGCGTCTTCAAATAGAACGAGCAATCGGAAGTGAGATGCAAGGAGAGTTTGATTTACATAATCCCGACCAGCTATACGCAATAGTTCCATATGGTGGTCGCTGGTATTTTGGTTTGTATACAAAAAGTGAACCGATATGGTTTCATCATGTAAAAAAACCAAGAGAGTATTCTACAGCTTTAAGCACACGCGTTGCTAGGGCTGTAGCAAATATAGCAGTTCCGCATCCAAAAGGAATCTTGGCAATAGATCCTTGTTGTGGAATAGGAACGGTACTAGTAGAAGCGTTATCTATGGGGATACATATCGTTGGTCGAGATATTAATCCATTAGTTTGTGAAGGATCAAGAGAAAATATTGCTTATTTTGGTTTAACTGGTGATGTAAAAAAGAGTGCAATAGAAGACATAACGGAAACATATGATGTAGCTATTATCGATTTACCGTACAATTTATATACAAGTGCATCTTGGGAAGAACAGTTCACCATTTTAAAACATGCCAGAAGAATTGCAAAAAAAGTAGTCATTGTAACAATTGAATCGATGGATGATCGTTTAAAAACGGTGGGCTTTCAAATAACGGACCGCTGCATAACAACAAAGCAACAGTTTTCTCGTGAAATAGTCGTATGCGAATGATTTAATTTCATTTAGAAAGGAGAACAAAGGATGAAGGATTTATCCATTGTTGCACTTTTAGACGTAATTGGTGAATTGTTTTCAGATGAAATTTCTATTGCCGTTTCTAATACCGAAGAATATATATATTATCGCCCAAGTAAGCGAATAGATTTGAAAATTACTCCAGGAGATTCTGTAAAAGAAGGAACGATTGCTTACAAAGCATTGCATAGTAAGCAAAAGGTTTCCGAATTTATAGACAGGGAAGTTTTTGGAGTACCTTATCATGGCATGGCAGTGCCATTTCAGTTCAAAGGAGAACTAGAAGGGTGTGTTTTAGCTATTTATCCTGCTTTCACGGAAGGAAAATCAGTTATTACAATAAAGACGCAAGATGGATGGAAACCTATCCCTTTTACAGATGTTTACTATTTAGAAGCTAAAGATCGTAAAACATATATTGTAACGAAAACGTTCTCTGGTACGCATACTAGTTCATTACAAGACTTTGAATATAGGCTTCCAAAGGAAATGTTTATTCGATGTCATAGATCCTTTATCGTCAATGTACATCATATAAAAGAAATTTTTCCAGATACGCACTCTACATTTGTACTTGCGATGGATAATGAAGAAAAAATATCCGTGAGTCAATCGTATTCAAGTTATTTTCGAAAGCTATTAGGATTTTAAAGATAAACGTTTGAGTAAGGGGAAAACTCCCTGAAATTCAAGCGTTTTTTTTCATTAATTTTCTCCAAAGGAAATACGGATTGTATTTTAATTCAAAAGAATGCTGGTTTAGTAATTGCGTTCGCTGCTTCAAACGTATAAAACGAGTATTCGTCATTTTTTTTCGAAACTGTGACAAAACACGATAAAATTATCTAAATGCTATATTCAAGGGGGATCTCAAGTGATGATAAAGAATCTTGAGCGTATTAAGGATAATAGTTTACATAGTCTAGTTGTTGGTGCGAATGAAGCAGCATCATGGATTCAAGATGGAATGACATTGGGGTTAAGTGGTTTTACACGTGCAGGTGATGCGAAAGCGGTTCCATTTGCTTTAGTGGAAAGAGCGAAAAAAGAAGATTTTAAAGTGAATATTTTTACAGGAGCATCTTTAGGCTCCGATATAGACAAGTTATTATCAGAAGCAGGTATCATAAATAAGCGTTTGCCATTCCAGGCAGATGCAACAATGCGAAAAAACATTAATGCTGGTAAACATTTATTCGTCGATCAGCATTTATCACATACAGCGGAAATGATTCGATCAGGAGCTTTACCTGAAATTGACTTTGCAATAGTGGAAGCGATTTCAATTACGTCAGATGGAATGATTATTCCAACTACTTCTGTTGGTAACTCTCTAACATTTGTATCACAAGCAAAAAATATTATAGTAGAGATAAACTTGGGTCATTCGGAATTATTAGAAGGATTGCATGATTTATACGAACCAGCAGATCAAGGGGAAAGAGAGCCCATTCCTGTAACAAAGGTAGATGATCGAATTGGGACAATGGGTATTCCATTTGATTCAGCAAAAATAAGAGGGATTGTGTTTACAGAACATATAGATTCCCCTTCCACAATTGTTTCTCCAGATTTTGAAACGGAAGAAATTGCTCAGCATTTAATTACATTTCTACGTGAAGAAGTGAAGGCGGGCAGGTTTACAAATAAACTTGCACCCATACAATCAGGGATTGGCTCCGTTGCTAATGCTGTATTACATGGCATGATCGATTCTGAGTTTGAGGATTTACAAGTATATTCAGAAGTACTACAAGACTCTGTGTTTGATTTAATAGATGCTGGAAAAGTAAACTTTGCATCAGCATGTTCTATTACACTTTCAGGAAAGAAAATGGAGCAAGTATATGGGAACTTTGAAAAGTATCGTGATCAGCTTATATTAAGACCACAAGAAATAACAAATCACCCGGAGATCATACGTCGTCTCGGATTAATTGCTATTAATACTGCTTTAGAATTCGATATTTATGGGAACGTTAACTCTACTCATGTCTCTGGAACAAAAATGATGAATGGGATTGGCGGTTCCGGAGACTTCGCCCGTAATTCACGAGTAGCCATTTTTGTGACAAAATCAATTGCCAAGGGCGGGAACATTTCAAGTATCGTTCCTTTCGTAGCGCACGTGGATCATACGGAGCATGACGTTGACGTAGTTGTGACGGAGCAAGGTTATGTGGATTTACGTGGATTAGCACCTAGGGAACGAGCAGAACTAATCATTGAAAACTGTGCACACCCTCACTATAAAGAACAATTAAGTCATTACTATGAGGAAGCTTTAACAAGAGGAGGACAAACTCCTCATGTACTAGAAAAGGCATTTTCATTCCATACGAATTTAGCTGAACATGGGACGATGCTAGAAAAACTCGTTTAAAAATAAAAACCGATCTCATCCGCGGATGTAATCGGTTTTTATTCTTTAATGAATATCTTTTTTCTTGAATCTTCCACCACGAACTTCTGCAATATTACCTACCGCTAGAAAAGCATGATCATCAATCTCTTCTACGATCGTTTTAAGCTTAGCTTCTTCTAATCGTGTAATGACGGTGAAAATCACTTTTTTATTGTCTCCGGTAAATGCACCTTCACCGTGCAAATAAGTAACACCACGTCCTAAACGATCCATAATTGTATCTCCAATATCTTCTATATAATCACTTATTATATAAACAGATTTAGATTCATCTAGACCTTGAATAACAATATCAATCGTTTTAAATGCAATGAAGTAGGCTAAAAATGAATACATCGCTTGCTCCCATGTAAAGACGAATCCTGCTACTGAGAAAATAACTAAGTTAATAATCATAATGATTTCTCCGACAGAGAACGGGAGGGCCTTATTAAATAAGATTGCTAGAATCTCAGATCCATCAAGAGAACCACCGTTTCGAATTACAAGACCAACTCCGATCCCTAACACGATTCCGCCAAATACAGTGGAAAGTAATAAGTCTGTAGTTACAGGGTCAACTTTATGTAATAACGATGTGAAAATGGATAAGACAGTAATACCAAATAGTGTAGATAATGCGAAGGTTTTTCCTATTTGCTTATAACCGAGGAAAAAGAAAGGGATGTTCAAGATAAATATAAAAACTCCTAAACGAAGACCTGTAAGATGAGAAAGGATGATGGAAACACCAACAACTCCACCGTCTAATATTAGGTTAGGAACCAAAAATAGTTCTAAACCAACAGCCATTAATATTGCACCAACAGCAATCATTATAATCCGTGCAAACAAGACCTTTTTTGGAGCACTCCTATGTGGGATTTTGACAGTTTTAGCTTCCAAGCATATACCATTTGATATGTCACCCAATGTTATCAACCTCTTTTCTAAAAGTAACCTATACTCTATATTTTATATAAAGTTTCAGAATAATTAAAGGATAACGCCTTCGTTAGGTGAGATAATATGGACCTAAATATATTATGGTATAATGAGTAAGAATTATTTTGAGAAAGAGAGAGCATAAATGGAAATTATTCAAGGTTTGATTAGTTTTATTTTGCATATAGATGAGCATTTGGTAGATATTATTCATAATTTCGGCGGATGGTCATATGCAATATTATTTTTGATTGTCTTTATTGAGACTGGTGTTGTTATTTTTCCTTTCTTACCTGGAGATTCTCTATTATTTGCAAGCGGAGCATTTGCGGCGGTTGGAGCATTTCACATTACTTTGTTGTGGCTTGTCTTTTTTGTAGCAGCGGTTCTTGGCGATACGATGAATTATCAGATTGGGAAAAAAGTAGGGACCTCTATTCCTCCCAATAGTTTACTTGGGAAGTGGATTAACCAAGAGAAGATGTTTAAGGCGGAACAGTTTTTTAACAAACACGGCGGAAAAACAATAGTCATTGCTAGATTTATGCCATTTATTCGCACGTTTGCACCATTTATTGCAGGAGCAAGCCAAATGCATTATCGTGATTTTATCGTTTATAATGTGATGGGTGCAGCGTTGTGGGTAACTTTAGGAACGGTACTGGGTTATTTCTTTGGAGGTATCCCTATAATTAAAGATAACTTCTCAACGGTTTTATTGCTTATTATATTTGTTTCCGTTTTACCTGGAATAATAGGACTTTTGAAAAGTCGTATGAAAAAGTGAGTAAAGGAAAGCGCTACAGCATTTGTAGCGCTTTTTTTGTTGTCTGAAATAAGAACTTACATGGAAAGGTGAAATAGGATGTAAATCGGTAGTCGCTTTAGAGTGGTTGTTCATATACTATCTTTAATAACTTTAGATTAATACGGAAAATTAGTTAAACAAACAGGAGGTAATTAGGTTGGCGATTAGTGTAATAGGTGCAACTGGAAAAACGGAAAGTATTATTTATAAAAAAATGTCTGACAAGTCCCATAAGGTAATTGCAATGGCAGATATAGATGAAATTGCAAATCCTCCGCATCTAATTGAACGATTTGAATTAGTAGCAGAGGTGAAGTAAGCAATGGAAATTGGTATTTATACTTTTGGCGACCTTGGACCAAATCCGCTTACTGGAAAAACCATAAGTGCATCACAGCGTTTAAGAGAGGTAATAGAACTAGGCAAGTTGGCAGATGAAGCAGGGCTTGATATTTTCGGAGTTGGAGAACATCATCGATTAGATTACACCATCTCCTCTCCAGCAGTTGTACTCTCAGCTGTTGCACAAGCAACAAAGCGTATAAAATTAACAAGTGCAACAACCGTTTTAAGTACATTGGATCCCGTCCGCTTATTTGAAGATTTCGCTACGTTAGATCAAATTTCAAATGGTAGAGCCGAAATAATAGCAGGAAGAGGAGCATTTGTGGAGTCTTTTCCTCTTTTTGGATATGACTTGCACGATTACGATGCTTTATTTGAAGAGAATATTAAATTGCTCCAGCAATTAAATAGCGAAGAAATAGTAACTTGGGAAGGTAAATTTCGACCAATCCTAGCAAATGCAATGATTTCTCCTAGACCAGTTCAAGAGAAACTTCCCATTTGGATTGGTGTTGGTGGTTCAACGGAAAGTGCTATTAGAGCAGGAAGGCTTGGGACTGGATTGGTTCTTGCTATCCTTGGTGGAAATCCTATGCACTTTAAACCACTGGTAGACTTATATTTACGAGTAGGAGCAGATGTCGGTCATGCTCGTGATAGCTTACAGGTTGGGGTAACAGGTCACACCTATATTGCGAAAGAAACACAACAAGCAAAAGATGAGTTCTATCCATATTACTCCAATTATTGGTCTTATGTGAATAAACAAAGAGGCACGGAAACAAGAATGACCCGTTCTGATTTTGAACATATGGTAAGTCCAGAAACAGCGCTATTTGTAGGTAGTCCACAACAAATTATTGAAAAGATTCTTTATCAATATGAATTATTTGGACATCAACGATTCATAGCACAAATCGATATTGGCGGTCAATCAATTAGTGAGGTTGCAAAAGGAATAGAACTACTGGCAACAGAAGTAGCTCCTGTTGTAAGAAGAGAGACAAATAAATAAATTTTGAAAAATGACTTGAGTATATACTAAATGTGCTTGAGTTATTTTTTATCAAAAGAATAGTGTAAATAATTGAAATATTAAACCTAATCTGTCAAAATGGATATAAGACTATTTTTATTTAAATAGTTTTGAAAGCGCATACGTGAAGGCGTGTCTACATAAGATGTGGAATGTGCCAAAAGATATTAAGGGGAGGAATTACAGAATGGTTTATGCATTTCCGAATACAGAAGGCTCGAAGGTTTCATTTAAGGACAAGTATGAAAACTATATTAATGGCGAGTGGACACCCCCGGTAAAAGGAGAATACTTTGAAAACGTAACACCAATCACAGGGAAAGTATTTACCCAAGTTGCACGTTCAACTGCAGAAGACATTGAGCTTGCTTTAGATGCAGCACATGGAGCAAAAGATGCATGGGGTAAAACTTCCGTGGCGGAAAGATCAAATATATTAAATAAAATTGCAAATCGTATAGAGGAAAACTTAGAGATGCTTGCAGTTGCGGAAACATGGGATAACGGGAAAGCAGTTCGTGAAACATTAAACGCTGACTTGCCATTAGCAATTGATCATTTTCGTTATTTTGCAGGGGCTATTCGTGCACAAGAAGGAAATTTGAGTCAAATTGATAATGATACCGTTGCCTATCATTTTAATGAGCCGCTTGGCGTAGTTGGACAAATTATTCCATGGAACTTCCCAATATTAATGGCTGTTTGGAAACTTGCACCGGCACTTGCAGCAGGAAATTGCGTCGTCTTAAAACCTGCAGAACAAACGCCTGCATCTATTTTAGTTCTTATGGAGTTAATTGGTGATTTATTACCACCAGGCGTTTTGAATATTGTAAATGGATTTGGATTAGAAGCTGGTAAGCCACTGGCATCTAGCCCACGAATTAGTAAAATAGCGTTTACAGGTGAAACAACAACTGGTCGCTTAATAATGCAATATGCGTCTCAAAATTTAATTCCAGTAACGTTAGAGCTTGGAGGTAAATCACCAAATATTTTCTTCGAAGATATTATGGATGAAGATGATGCATTTTTGGATAAAGCAGTAGAAGGATTCGTTCTATTTGCTTTAAACCAAGGAGAAGTTTGTACGTGTCCATCTCGTGTACTTATTCAAGAATCTATTTATGATCGATTCATCGAACGAGTACTGGCACGCGTGGAAGCGATTAAAATTGGAAACCCATTAGATCCAAATACAATGATGGGTGCACAGGCATCTACTGAACAAATGGAAAAAATCATGTCTTACTTAGATATTGGAAAGCAAGAAGGTGCAGAGTGCTTAATCGGAGGAGAACGTAATATACTTGATGGAGAATTTGCAGATGGATATTATATTAAACCAACAGTGTTTAAAGGTACGAACAATATGCGCATTTTCCAAGAGGAAATCTTCGGTCCAGTAGTATCTGTAACAACTTTTAAAACAAAAGAAGAAGCACTGGAAATTGCAAATGATACATTATACGGATTAGGATCTGGCATTTGGACACGTAATATGAACACGGCGTATCGTTTTGGACGTGGTATTCAAGCGGGACGTGTTTGGACAAACTGCTATCACCAATATCCAGCTCATTCTGCATTTGGTGGTTATAAAATGTCAGGTATTGGCCGAGAAAATCATTTAATGATGCTCAACCACTACCAACAAACTAAGAACCTTCTTGTTAGTTATAATGAAAACAAACTTGGATTCTTTTGATAAGGAAAGGGTGAGTGTAGATGGTTGAACGCGTAATCGCTACAGACACTGCACTAGAACTCATTGAATTATTGAAAAGTAAGCATGGTCAGCTAATGTTTCATCAATCGGGAGGCTGTTGTGATGGGTCCTCTCCCATGTGTTATCCAGATGGTGATTTAATTTTAGGAGATCAGGATGTGTTTTTGGGAAGTATTGGAGATACACCCTTTTATATGCATAAAAGTCAGTTTGAATATTGGAAGCATACACAGCTAATAATAGATGTAGTGGACGGACGTGGGGGCATGTTCTCCCTTGAAGGTGTTGAGGGGAAACGTTTTTTAACAAGATCCAGAGCTTTCACTGCAGAAGAAAATAGGCATTTACAAACTTGAATAAAAGCGAATCAGGGAGTCTGTTAAAGACATTCTAATTCGCTTTTAATTTTTTTCTCCATTCACAATATTCAGCTATACTATACATAAAGAAAAATGTAGAAAAGAGGTTAGACAAGATGGTAGAAAAATTATTACGCAATCATGCATCTGTTCGAAAATATAAAGATTATACATTGTCTAGAGAGGAAGTTTCAGAGCTTATAGAAACTGCTCAACATGCCGCAAGCTCCCATTTTGTACAAGCATATAGCGTTATCTGGGTGACAGATGATAAGAAAAAAGAAGAGTTAGGTAGACTGTCTAGCAACCAAAAGCAATTTGAAACTGCAGGAGCAGCGTTTTTATTATGCGCTGATTTTCATCGTCTTCAAGCAGCTGGTAAAATGCAAGATACGGATATTATGATGGATACTACTGAAAATGTATTAGTAGGTACAGTGGATGTCGCCTTATTTGCACAAAATTTAGTAATTGCTGCAGAATCTAAAGGGTATGGAATTTGCTATATAGGCGGGGTACGTAATGAACCTGCGGAAATCAGTCGTTTGTTTGACTTACCAGAAGGAGTTTTTCCGTTATTTGCACTTACTTTAGGGATACCTGATCAACAAAATGATGTAAAACCTAGACTTCCTGTAGCTGCAGTACTTCATGAAAATGAATATGATAGCTCTAAATACGAAGGACTATTAAAGGAATATGACCAGACAATGGAAGATTATTATGTCGGCAGAGGATCCAACCAAAAAGTTGCAAATTGGACTAAATCAATGGCTGATTTTCTAAAAACACCAAGACGTTCGCATATGGCGGAATTTCTATCTAGTAAAGGATTCCATTTGAAATGAGGATTAAATATGAAGCTTAAATGGTCAACAGAACTAGTTAAAAGTTATATGGAGCCGCATCGAAACGAAGAAAATGCAATACCGATGGCAAAATATATGAAAAACAACTTCCCTTTTTTGGGGATTAAAACCCCGGAACGAAGAATGGTTTTTAGTGCACTTATAAAAGAAAATGAGCTTCCTTCATTCGAATCATTACATGATGAGGTATGGGAGCTCTTTCAATTAGAAGAGCGAGAATATCATTACGTGGCAATCGAATTATTAGGTAAATATAAAAAGAAACTAACGATAGAAGATTTACCTTTTTGCCTAAAGATAATTGAAAATCATTCGTGGTGGGATAGCATAGACTCGATTGCACCAAAGATTGTTGGAGATATTGTGAAAGCTAATAGAGTGGAAGGGGAAGTCATTATGGGCGAATGGGCAAAGTCTTCGAATATGTGGACAAATCGGGCTTCTATTTTACATCAACTAAAATATAAGAATGACACAAATGAAGAACTGTTATTTACGACTGTTCAACGTCACGCAACTTCAAAAGAGTTTTTCATTCAAAAGGCGATAGGGTGGGTACTTAGAGAATATGCGAAAACAAACCCAGAAGTCGTTCACCGATTTGTAGAAAATACGCAACTTGCTGCTTTAAGTAAGCGAGAAGCATTAAAACATTTTAAATAAAAAAGGAATACCATTTACAAGCGTCCCTTTCAGCCACAGGGATGCTGGAAAGTTTTCAACTATAGATAGTGTGCAGTTTTGGCCAAAAATCTGTAAAAAAGTATCTATTTACAACTGTATATTTGGATGGAAAGCAGAACTAAAGAAAAATAGTTAGCATCCATTGATAAAGCAGCGCTGAGCGGACGAAATTGCATCTTCGTCCGCTTTTAAAAGAATAGGAAAGTATCTAATCTCTCATTAACCAAACCTTACGCACCTTGTCTCCACAAATTTCAAGAAGGCGACGGACAAACATCCGCCACAAGATTATCGAAAAAAAGTGGATGGAGAAGTGACGTAGTCACTTCTCCATCCACAAAAATTCCCGCGGTAATAGTGTAGCCAAAATTCTCTTTGCGACGAGTAACCGCAGGAGCAAATGTTTCGTCCAAAGCACTCTAGAAATAGAGAAGACAAGATGCACTTAAAGGACGCTTGCGTATTTCTTATTTCGAATAAAAATTCTCTGTGTAATAGGGAGTAGATTCTACATTAAAAGCAGTACCTACTCCTAAATTATGAAAATCACTACTTAAAATATTTTTACGATGACCGATGGAGTTCATTAAACCTTCATGGGCAAAGATGCTACTTGCTTGTCCGTAAGCTAAGTTCTCACCAGCGTACATAAATAGTAAACCATCCTCTTCCATCCTATCAAATGGAGACTTACCTTCTAGATCTTCGTGACTAAAATAATTGTGAATTGCCATATCTTCACTATGTTTTCGAGCTGTATTACTCACAGCTTGGTCATAAGTAAGAATAGATAGACCACGTATTGCTCGTGCAGCATTTGTTAAATCGAAAAGTTGGAATTCAAATCCTTTTTTCAACTCTTCAGATGGTTTTCCAAAAGTAGATGGCTGATTGTTTTCCACCGATTTTGCGATTATTTGTATGGCCGTAATCGTATTATTTTCATGTAAATCATAAAAAAGAGTCACATAATTTTCATCAATCAGATATAAATCATATTCTCCTATGTCTGGAAGAATATAGACAATATTACCTTTCCTCAGTTTAGTTAGGGGGTTACCAAGAACTGAGTGGACCTCATCCCTCGTACTATCCATTTGCAATCCTAAGAAAGCTGATTGAGAGGGTTGATTGGTAAACATTCCATTTACCTTATTGTTTATATTATAAGAAACCATCATGAAGTTTTGATAATTTTCATGATAAGTATGCCAAACTAGATTATATTCATTTAAGCTCACTCTTTTTGCATTACCGTGTATTTTTTCAATCTCACTTTTCTTCATACCAAGTGTTATTTGATCTAATTCTATTCCGTTTCCTGTAGGAGGTTCTTGATCAGAAGAAATTGTAGTTGCTGGTTCACTTTTTATTTCCATCCAATATGTTTTGGCCTCATTCAAGTAATGACCTACCTCTAAAGAATCAATCCACTCATCTACGGGTGTTAAAAAGGAAAGATCTACATAGTCCTCCGCATACTCTTCCCAAAGCGGTCTAGAGAAGAAGATCACTAAAATAAATAGTAAAAACCAACCAACTTTTCTCATCACATTCACCGCCCAACTTACTTTTTAATTTCCCCACAAATAATTCGTTTTCCAGAATTTCCAGAGGGATCTGTTTTATAATCATCTGCATTTTCATGGATAATAATTGAGCTACCATCTGCGTCTAAAAGCGAATTACTTTTCCCGGCAGCTAAAACTAATGCAGGAGATACTGTTTCTAATTCTACTTTACCATCTTCGCCAATCTCTATGTTAGGCAAATCACCGGCATGATAGCCTTTTGGGTTTTCAAAGCCATGCTCCTTGTGAGTAGGGTTAAAATGAGCCCCTGCAGTTGTAAATTCTGGTTTTTCACATATAGCTGTCTCATGAAAATGTATAGCTTTTACTCCTGGTGTTAATCCTTCTGCCTTTAAGTGGATATGTACACCTTTAGAATGTTCTGTGAGTGTAGCTTGGCCAACTTCTTTTCCTTCTGTGTTTATTAACGAAACTTCCACGGTTTCATTTAAGTCAGCATCTGCGGATGAGAAATTACACCCTCCAAGTACAACCATTGTAGCTAGCAAAATAAAAATGTATCGCTTTTTCATTTAATTCCCTCCCAAAATTTATATCCATTCAAGTCTTTCCAAATACAGGGCGAATATACATGCATGGACAATTAAATTGGAAAAGAAAAACCGTTCAGCAATTAAGCAAAACGGTCCAACTTCTTCTGTCTTACTATAAATACGACTACTGCGATAAAAAGGAAGATGATAGAATATAAATATAAGTTTTGATAGCCAAGCCGACTAGCGATTAATCCAAGGACATAAGATCCTATGGCCAGTCCTGAATCAAACAATGTAAAAAATGTAGCGGTAGCATAACCACTTCTTTCGTTTTTTGTCGATTGAATTGCAAGCGTTTGAAAGCTAGGTACAACAGCACCGTAACCAAGACCGATAAATGCACCTGCAAGTAAGAATAGGGAAGGGGAATTCATAAAGGCAAGTAACACAAGTCCGATTATAAATGAAAATAGACCTGGAATAATAATATATTGAGGACCTTTTTCATCAAAAATACGACCTGTAAATGGTCTCGTTAAAAGCATAACAGCGGCAAAAACGGCAAAGAAACTGCTCGTTAAGTGCAACAGACCCTTTTCTTGTGAATAAATAGATAAATAAGATAGGACACTAGCATATGCAAAAGCTACTAAGCTCGCATTAAAGGCAATCGGCAAAGCTTTTTTCTCAAAAAGGTCATTCCAAGATAGTTTTGTTTTTGGAAGAGATTTAGCTCGTTTCTTATCAGCCGGTATCATTAAAGCGGCTGTCGCACCGAGGATTAGTAAAGTAGTTAATGATAGAAATAATATGTCATAAGAGAAAAACTGTATGAAAGTTAAAGCGACAAATGGACCGACAACAACCGCTAAGTTTGTAGACATAGTAAAATAACCTAATCCAGCGCCACGTCTGGACGTTGGAATATTATCTGCAGCCAAAGATCCACTTGCAGTTGTGGCAATACTAAAGAAAATACCTTGTACAAATCGTAATACTAATAACGCTTGAAAAGGTTCGACCACATAATAAAGCCCTGTACATATTAAATACAGGAATAAAGTAGTCCAAAGTATTTTGCGCTTGCCTACAAGATCTAAAAGTTTTCCGGAGAATGGTCGAACAATAATTGCAGAAATTAAAAAAATTGTCATCAATAAACCCGCATCTTCATCTGAACGTGATAAGACATCTTTTGCGTACAGAGGAAGTGCAGATACTAAACCGTAAAAAACGATAAAAATTGAAAAATTTGTTGTAAATAAGCTAATAAATGCTTTAGTCCATATAGGATCTTTTTTCTTCATAATGTCTAAGCCACCTGATTTATTTAATTTTTTGTAAAAAACCGATCAAAAGAGTCTCCTCTTCTTTTGTAAGATTTGAGACCATTCTTTCTTCAAATTCTTGTATAGAAGCTATTATTTTGGGGAATTCTTGTATTGCTTTTTCGGATAATTGTACTATTTTCTCTCGACGATCTTTACCAGGATAAATATCTACCCAACCAAGCTCTACTAAGCGATAAACTGTCCGTGTAATCGTAGGAGCTTCTACATTCAAGTATTTCCATATCTGAGTTAAAGACATTTTTTCATGTTTTTGAATACAGTACATGACAGTCCATTGCGAGGCGTATAATTCGTGCTTTTTTAGACATTGATTTATCTCATTTGTTAAAAAGCGTGTCTTCTGAAAAAGTTCATGGAAAAGTGGATTCATAGTATGAGTGACTCCTTTGATTTTTATAATATTTACCTAGCTAAACTATTTTACTTCTCTATATGGAATTTGTAAAGCAGGGCATATTTCTTTTGTGTATGAATCTTAGATTCTTACACAAACTATGTACAAAAATAAAGTTTTTAAAGGAGCAGAAATAATGACAGAGTTTCCTATTATCCATACGAATGTATGGGATTCATTATGGGCAGTGCCAGTTGTAATGTTAATTACAGAAATTATGAAGAAACTATTGCCCATCCAACCACAATATGTATCTACGATTGCTACAATAATTGGTTTACTAATTTCTATATTTATTAGTCATCCCCATAATTTAGCAGGAGGTATTTTTATGGGTTTTTTTTATAGCGGTGCTGCGATTGGTTCATACGCTTCGTTAAAGACTTCTCTTCGTGCTTATCGAAATCGCCCATAAAAAAATGCGTACTAATTAAACTAGTACGCAGTTGATATTAGTAACATTGAAAAGAAGAGATTCTATTTAAATCGGTACCATAAAAGGTCCACATACGGCCATTCCATCTGAATCCAGAAATGGAGTTTCGACCAACGAAGGTTGGAAAAAGCCAAAAAGCACTACCATTTGTCAGCCATATATAAGTATTGCGGCGTAAACAGCCACGTATAGAACCTGGATCTACCGCGAACACTCCAACATTTTGTTGCTGTGGTACGAAAGAAGGCGGTGGACTAGTTGGTGCTCCTCCTTGTGCTTCAGGCGGATCAAGTGGTGGAAAACTAGGGGGAGCTGAATGATCATATCCATGCGGCCACTGCTGTTGTCCCGGCATTTGTCCCGGCATTTGACCTGGCATTTGACCTGGCATTTGTCCAGGGAATTGGCTAGGATATTGTCCGGGATATTGACCCGGATACTGGCTAGGATATTGCCCTGGATATTGGTTGGGGTATTGTCCCTGGCCTTGCCCTTGGTTTGGCATCATATTTCCTGGAAAGTATTGATTTCCAGATGGAGGACCTTGTTGTCCTGCTCCTGGCTGATTTTGAAAATATGGAAATTGGTTGTTCATAAACAATCCTCCTTTCACTATATATTCAACCTAGTATATGTGAGGAGGATTATTATGGAACGGTGGTTATGCGGTAATATATTCTAGTGATTTTTGTAATAATTGCTCAGTTGATATCCTATTTTCTCCGCCACCTTGTGCAATCGTGTTGTTTCCACCACCTTTTCCGTTAATAAGTGGAAGGATTTTTTCTATCAGTTCTTTCATATTTTGATTTACAGAACTTCCCCTAGCGGCAACTATTTGTATGCGATCTTCATTTTGAGATACTAAAATACATAACGTTTCGATCGATTCAGTAGTAATTAGCTTTGCGAGTTTTTGCAGTTCCTGAATAGTACGATTTTGAAAATTGGCCGTCAGTATTGTTCCTTTCGTATTTCTAATAAGTTCATTTGCTTCATATTGCAAAAGTAGCCCGTTTAAGTTTGATATTTGTTTTTCTTGCATTTTGACGTTATTCAGTAAAGTGTGCACAGCATCCTCTAGTTTTTCTTCCGGGGAACTTAAACTATTTATTAAATTAGTAATAATAGTATGTTTACGTTGCAGATGAGTAATAACTCTTGCTCCACAAACAAATTCCACTCGAATATTTTGTTTTTGTTTCTCCATCTGCAAAATTTTAATAAGTCCAACTTGGCCCGTTGTTTTTGGATGTGTTCCACCACAGGCGTTATAGTCAAAGTTAGGTATTATGACAAGTCGTATATCTTCCTTCACTTTAGTAGGTTTGCGAAGCTTGTATTGAGCAAGTTCTTCTTCTGTTATCCACTTTGTCTCGATCGGATGGTTTTCTAGAATTATTTCATTTGCCAGTGCTTCTACTTCTGCTAACTGATGCGCAGAAATCTCATTTACATCCAAATCAATTGTGGAGCTGTTTTTTCCTAAATGAAAGCTAACCGTTTTAAATCCAAATAGGTTATCAAAAGCAGCTGACAAAATATGTTGACCGGCATGTTGCTGCATATGATCAAACCGTCTTTTCCAATCAATAGCCCCCTCTACATACTCCGTATTAGCTAGAAGACTTGTCGCTAGGTGATGTCTAATTTCCCCTTCTATTAATTCTACATTCGTGACAGCGATGCCATTTAGTGTTCCACTATCATTCGGTTGACCACCACCAGTAGGATAAAATGCTGTTTCTGAAAGCACCACATAATCCTGTGTTTGTTTTAGAATTTTTGCGGAAAACGTTTGTATGTACGGATCTTCATAATAAAGTTTGTTTGTCATATGAAATCACTCCTTAATAAAAAATATTACCATAAAAAGAAGCCAGAATTCATTTTAAACTGTTGCTCTTTTTACCCATAGTAATTACTGTAAGTCTTCCCTATACTGTAAATAAACATGACCAAAGAATTGAGGGGTCAAAAATGAATGTCCAAGCACAAAATTATTGGGATGCATTTTGGAAGGACAAAGAAATGCCGACTTCAATTAGTGCATGGCAATTTGGGGGAAGTCCAGATGTATTAGCCCAACTAGTCGTGGATAAAGTGAAAACCGCTACTTGCTCTGGGCGTGTCTTTTACGAATTAGAAAAGGAACCTCTTCCAAAAGTGGATGACTACAGTATTGTGTTAAATAGCAAAGACGAGCCAGTTTGTATTATTCGAACCTCTGAAGTGACGATAACACCGATGAACAAAGTATCAGAAGCATTTGCATACGCTGAAGGAGAAGGGGATCGGTCATACGATTATTGGAAAAAAGTGCATGTACAGTTTTTTACGGAAGCATTAAGAGAAGTAGATTTAGAGTTTTCAGAGGATATGCTACTTGTGTGTGAACGATTTGAATTAATTGATGTCAAATAACGGGGTGAGAGAATGTTCAATTCAGTAATATTGTATACGAATAAGCTAAAGCAATTAAAGGGGTTTTATGGTAATGTGCTTGGACTTAGCATTTTAGAAGCTAGTAGTAAGCATTTCACTGCATCCATTGGTAAGTCGACACTTATCTTTCGGGAGTCTGAAAAACCTGCATCTTATCATTTTGCGATTAATATTCCCGGAAATCAGTTTAAGCTTGCTAAACACTGGGCATTAGAAAAAGTGAGATTAAACAGAGAGGATGCGGTGGATGAAATTTATTATTCACGTTTCGAAGCAGATGCCTTTTACTTTGAGGACCCAGTCGGAAATGTGATTGAATTCATTGCTAGACGTAATGTGGATAAATGGAGTGATTTTAGTGTGGAGTCACTGTTAAATTTAAGTGAGGTAAGCATTACCACTCCTTTTGTAGAAGAGGTAGGGGAACAACTCCAAAATATTGGCATTCCTATCTCAGGTCATGTGGATATCGAACCGAATGAACTGAACTTCTTAGGAAGTAAAGAAACGTTTATTTTATTGGTTCCACCTAAACGACGATGGTATTTTTCAAAAAGAATGAGTGAAATTTCTCCATTGGAGATAGAACTTACAGATGGAAAGAGAATTGTTGTTTCGAATGAAGGAAGAGCTGAAATAATATAATAAAAGCGACAGAAAACTTTCATGTGAGAGTTCTTCTGTCGCTTTAATTATTTAACATATAAATTTGTATGCACTTCTAACGCACGGGATAAGGAAAAATATGTTTTTGTATCTGAAAAACTTATACCAAGAGATAGAGAAATTTGTGCTAATTCTGGACGGATTCCTGAAAAAATAGGCTCTACTCCTATTAACTTTAATGCAGCTAATAATTGGTATAGTTGTTGTGCCACCATTGTATCTAGGATAGGAACAGCAGATAAATCTATGAATATTTTAGTGAGTTTTTTTTCCGAACATTGTTCTAAAGTGGATTCCAATATTAATTTTGCGCGTTGGAAGTCAATATTGCCGACAAGTGGTAATACACCTATCCCTTCTTTTATAGGGATTACAGGGCTACTAAGTTCTGTGATCAGCGCTTGCTGACTAGTCAGTATTTGTTGTGTATGATCGTGATGATGCTTAGCGAAGCTTTCAATAATGTAGTCAAATGCTGTATTCATGCTATCTGACCAAGCGCTGACATCCTGAGTAGTGACTGTGCCATTATTTTGGTCCATAAAAATTTGAACAAATTTCCATAATGTTTTACGTACGCTACGAAACGAACGAATGCTTTCATAGAGAGGGAAAGCTTCAGCGGCTCTTTTTTTAGCAACATCCGCAGCTCGATTATCAATATAATTTTGGTATTCTTCTGGATCTTGAACGTATATAGAGGCAATTGCTTCTATTAAAGCACCATTTTCTTTTCTTAAATATATCTCCGAGTTCGAAGAGATATACTTAGGATCTTCCAAAAACTGTTTAGAAAGCCATTCATCTGTTATATTTGATTTGTTTTCAATAATAAAGTCATGTAGATTTTTTGTCAGCTGACTCATAACCTCTAACCCCTCCACTGTTGCATCTCGTAAACCTATTGTAGTTTATTGAAAGTTATTATTCTAGTATGATTATCGTGAAAATTAGATGAGATTGATAGAATTAAATGCAAAAAAATGTAAGGTGAAATACATTAAAGACGAGTAATCTATTTAATAATTTGCCATCTTCTCATGTTAAAGTGGATATCGTAGGAATGTTGGACTCAAGTTAGACTACTATGGATAACGAGTATAGATTCAGAAAAAAGAGGAAATTACTTTTAAATATGATGTCATGGGTTATGATCAATACTTATAGATTGACGAATGAAATAGCGGATGAATTAATGCGTTTCATCTAAAAATGCCTGCATCGAGCGCAGTGATTCTCATGACCTTTTCCGTTCATTCATTTGTTTTCGTAAAAGTTTAAATGCAAGATATAGCATTGTAATTCCAAGAATAAAGGATATTACAGAGTAGAGAATAGTATTTAATCCTTTTCCAAATACTAATAATAACAGGTAAAGCGGGACCACTATGTATATCAATTTTTCGGCACTCAGTTTCATTTTTTAGCTCCCCTTTAGATAATGTATTATTTTCATTATAACAACAAATTAGAAATTGGATTATTTTCTGTTAAGAAAGTGATAATATAAGTAAACGGAGGTGGAATTTTTGAAAATAACATCCTATGAAGTGGGAAAAATAAAAGATCCAACGGGTATTATAGCAGGAGATCGTTATGAGTTTCTATTAGGTATTGAAGTGCCTGAAGAGGATGAATTATATGGGGATGGTGAATCATTAGATTTACGAGTTATTTTAGCTGTTGAAGATGCTAACGAGCGAATTGTACAGTACCATATTTTATACCGAAGCAATGGTAAATTATTAGATTTTGGTCTAGAAGATGAAGAAGAAATAGAGATACTTACATTTTGCAAGGAACACTATACCGAAGCAATATAGGAGAAGGGAAAACCTTCTCCTTTTATAATTCTCCTTTCAGTTTTTTTCTTGTGCTAATTGGGGTAAACTGTAACATAACATGTAACGTTATGCTGCAGGCATTTAATCCCTGTAGCTTAACGTTAAGGCCGCACCAGGATGGCGCAGATACTTTATCCGTAAACGCTATAAAAATACGCCAAGGCTAATTTAATCATGTGAAAAGGTGGACATTTCAATGGAATTAACAAAGTTAATGGAACACGTAAACGTTAAAGAAGTCATTCATACAAAACAAATAGATATAGCAGGGCTTGCATATAACTCGAGAAAAGTTGAAAAAGGACAAGTGTTTGTTTGTGTAAGAGGGTTTAAAGCGGATGGACATCAGTTTGCTGGACAAGCAGTAGAAAACGGGGCTATCGCACTCGTAGTAGAAGAATTTATAGAAGGTTTAGATGTACCTCAGTACAAAGTAGAAAGCGGGCGAAATGCTTTAGCGACACTTGCGGATGCATATTATGATCATCCAACTCAAAAACTTAAAACAATTGGTATTACTGCTACAAATGGAAAGACCTCCACATCATTTATGACGAATGCTATTCTAGAAAATAATGGACTTAAAACAGGATTAATGGGAACGGTTGTTGTAAAGATTGGTGATTATGCGGAGCCATCTGAATTGACCACTCCAGAATCTCTAGACTTGCAACGTTTTTATGCACAGATGGTTGATGCAGGCGTTTCACATGCAACGATGGAAGTTTCTTCATCCGCATTAGAGTTAAATCGAGTAGGTTGTGTGGATTTTGATATCGTTACACTGAATAATATAAGTCGTGAGCATATCGATTTGCACTCGTCATTTGAGAATTATTTTGAACATAAATCTAGCTTGATTCGAAATGCGGGAGCAGACAAAGTCGCTATATTAAATTTAGACGACAAATATTCTGCTTCTCTTGTCAATAAAACAAAAGCAAAAGTGATCACTATTGGAGTAGAAGAACAGTCGGCAGATGTCATTTGTAGAAACTTGGATTTATCTACGGGTCGTGCAAAATTCACGGTAGATATTACGCGGGATCTAGTTACACAAGATCTTGTAATTCCAAAGCAACATTTTCAAATTGAACTTTCTACACCTGGATTTCACTCTGTTTATAACTCCATGGTTAGTATTGTAATCGGATTATTATGTGAAGTGCCTATAGAAACTATTCAAAAAAGCTTGTATGAATTTGTTGGAGTTGAGCGTAGGTTTGAAATAATATTCGAGGACGACTTTAAAATTATTGATGACCACTTTGCTAATAGCGGAAATATAGATATTACGCTGGGCACTTTAGAAAAAATGGATTTCAATCGTGTCTCTCTTGTGTATGCAATTCGCGGTGATAGAGGAGTTACAGTAAATAAAGAAAATGCAGAAGCTATTGCAAGATGGGCACCTAGACTTGGAATCCATGAAGTTATTGCAACGCTTAGCCGCTCTCATGTCACGCAAAAGGATATAGTTTCCGATGCAGAGCTTGCTGTATTTAAAGAAGTGATGGAAGAGGTAGGGATTAACGTTCATTTATACGAAGAATTACCGGACGCAATAGGGCATAGCCTTCAGGAAGTAACAGAAGGTGACTTACTATTACTCGCTGGATGCCAAGGAATGGACTATGGTGCCAAAATTGCTTTAGAGCAACTAGAAACCATACGACCAAATATGGATAAAAAGAAACTATTCCAACCACTTGAAAAGCGAGTAGCTGGAAACTCCTAAATAGAAAAGACCGACTGCAAAATGTCGGTCTTTTTCTATTAGACAACGGTTCAATACACCAAGATACAACGGCAATAGTGTAACCGAGGTTACGTCCAAAGCACTCTGGAATTGGTAATGACAAGTTGCACTTAAAGGATGCTTGCGTCTTTCTTCAAAAGATAAGAAAGTATATGGATTATCAACCTGCGAAACCAGTGTTCATAGTACTTGAAAGAATTTAAGAATACCGCGGATTTCCGTTTCAGGTGGACGCGTTCCGCGGGGGCGCCGCATTCGCGTCGCTTGTGATGTCTCATCTGTCTCACATAGGAACAAAGGCTAATAGCGCCACATCGTGTGGCAACGCCTTCGTGACCAACACCCTTGTGGCCTCTCGCTAGAGTCGCCACCTTTCACTACAATCCATTAAGTGAGTAGTTCCTAATAAGAAAGTATATGAAATTGATATACTAGACATCGAGTATTCACACCGACTTAAAGTGCTTTTTAATGCAGACTACTTTAAGCAGGATTTCCTATAAGTTTTTGCTTTTACTGTCCACAGTATACATGAATAAGTGGGCAGATGATTAGAGTTGGTGGTACCTGAAAAAATAGATAGAATCCATAAATAAAGAAGCGCTGAGCGGACGAAATTGCATCTTCGTCTGCTTTTAAAAGAATAGGAAAGGATTTATTCTCCTATTAAACAAACCTTATGTACCTTGTCTCTACCTATTTCAAGAGGGAGACGGACAAACAACCGCCACAAGATTACCGAAAAAAATAGATCGTGCAGTGACGTAGTCACTGCACGATCCATAAAAAATTCACCGGTAATAATGCTGCCAATGTTTCGTCCAAAGCAATCTGGAAATAGAAAAGACTAGATGCACTTAAAGGGCGCTTGCACTTTTCTCATTCATTATTGTTCTCTACTATATATTTAAGAATAGATAATTTGTTATTCCAAAATTGTTCATAATAAGATAACCATTCACTTAACTCTTTAAAAGACTCTGGCTGAAGCTGATATATTTTTTCCCTACCAACTTTACGCCCTGTCACCAATTCTGCTTCTGAAAGAACATGAAGATGCTTGGCTATTGCTGTGCGGCTCATCGGAAAATGAGAAGTAATCTCAGAAATAGGCAATTCTTTTTCCGAAAGAAGCTTTAGAACCTCTCTTCTTGTTGGATCGGCGATAGCCTGAAATACATCATATTTCTGTGCGGCAGAAGACACTTAACTTTCAACAACCTTTCTTAAACGATCTTGAACAATCCCTACCCAACCACGGGCCATGTTATCTCGAATAATAGAGCTTTTTTCATTTGCTTTTGTAATAAGGTCATTCGGTTGTTTCCACCCTCCGTGAATAAGCGTAAACTCCGTTTTGTCTCCAATCTCTTTCAAAATAAAAGAAACAACCCAACCATCTGTATCCCATATAAAAGAAAGCTTATTTGGAGGATTTACTTCAGTGACCTTGCAAGGTGATGGACCAAAAGGTGATTGAATATGGAATTCATGTCCCGTTTCTAATTGAAAGTCATTTGGCATGAACCAGTTTGCAATTCCATCTGAAGTGGATACATTTTCCCATACTTTTTGGATTGGTGCATTTAGAACAATTGTTTGAACTATATCTTGAAGTTTTGTTTCCATTGATATTCCTACTTTCGTATTTAAAAATAAAACCAAATGGTTTCGTATAATTTATAATACGAAACCATTTGGTTTTATGTCAAGTGATACTACTATGTTTTTTGATGTAAGCATTTTATTCGCCTCTTAAGGATCTATTTCCTTTTTGGTGAATAATTAAGCGTAGTGAACAATTCTTTTTTCTCTAATTCGGTTAATTCTCTCCATTGTCCGATAGCAAGGCCTTCTAATGTAATATTCATAATACGCTTGCGTTGAAGTCTTTTCACAGTGAATCCAAGAGCGGAACACATTCTTCTAATTTGTCTGTTTAGTCCTTGCGTAAGTGTAATATTGAAAGTTTTTGGTCCTATCTTTTTCACTTTGCAAGGAAGTGTTTTCGTGCCTAAAATATTTATTCCCGAAGCCATTTTTTCTAGAAAGGAATCTGTGATTTGTTCGTTGACTGTAACGATATATTCTTTTTCATGTTTATTTTCCGCACGTAGTATTTCATTAACAATATCCCCGTCGTTTGTTAATAAAATTAGCCCATCCGAGTCTTTATCCAATCGACCGATATGGAAAATACGTAGTGGATGATTGACAAAATCGACAATATTTCCTTTTACATGCCGTTCTGTTGTACTGGTAATACCAACTGGTTTATTCAGCACAAGATAAATTAAAGGTTGTTCAACTACAATCGGGTTACCATCTACTTTAACGTCATCTCCCGCCTCAACTTTGCTCCCTAGCTCAGCAATTTTACCGTTAATGGTGACTCTTCCTTCTGTAATCCATTTATCTGCACCTCGTCTAGAAATAATTCCAGATTCACTTAGAAATTTGTTAATGCGCATAATTGACACCTACTTTTCTTATTACAATAATTATAACAAAAGTTGAAACTAATTCAGAGTAAACAACGTAAAAAAGAAAAGGAGTGAACGGCTATGACAATCAATCAAAAAATTGAACATACATTTAATGCTTTAAAAAAAGTAGTAGGCTGGGGTGTAGATAAGCGAGTTACTTTATCACTTGCAGGCTATTACGTAATTCTAGGTAAAGAGTTTGATGAAAGCAGATTTAAGGAAATAGAATCTTATATTAAAAAGAAAGCAAGCATATTTTCTCCATTGCGCTCTCATTTGCATCCTCTTTTTGTTGCTACAATAGATGCTGGTGGTCAAGAATCTATTCAAGCGGTTGATCTTTTATTGGAGAAAGTAGAGGCTTTAAAAAAGTCTTCCTTTAAAGTGAATAGCTATACTTATTTAGCGGCATTACTAATGACAGATGGTAAAGAGGCTTGGCCAAACGAGGTAAATCGAGCAAAACAGCTAATGCAGGACATGAAAAAACATCATCGTTTTTTAACGTCTACGGATGATTATCCATATGCCATGTTTTTAGGGAAACTGAATGGTGACACTGCAGTTCGTGCTGAATCGATGAATCGTTACTATCAAGAACTTCGAAATCATAAGTTTTATTCGGGAAATGAATTACAGTGGATGTCGCAAGTGTTAACGTATACAAATGCAAGTTACGAGGAAGATTTGATATCAAGGGTATTGATCATTCGAGATGGTTTAAAAAGCGTCAAGATAAAAACTTCTGCAGCCCAGTATCCAATGATTGGATTTATGGCAGTATTGAAAATGAATGAAGACCAATTAAATGACATCGTTTCCACTTATCAATCCCTGATAAGTATGAAATTATTTTCTTGGTACAAAGAAAGTGCACTGCCTATTGCACTTGGTTGGGAAATGAGATCATCAAAAGATGCTTATACAACAGCGGCTATTTCAATGGCGACATCTCTGGAAATGCTTCTCCAGGCACAACAAGCGATGATGGTATCGACAATAGCGGCAACTAGTGCTGCGACGTCATCTTCCAACTCTAACTAACCTTCATGTTATACTATAATGGATGTGCTATGATTGCAGAAGCCGTGAAAAATGGTCTAGCATCAATTAATCATACCTGAAAATAGGATGAGTAATTAATTTTACAAAATTAGAGGAGAAATACATGATGAAAACAAACCCCATGAGTCAGTCCAGAACAATTCAAACCCACCTAATCCTTCCACCAGATACAAACCATCATCAAACGATTTTTGGAGGTAAAGTACTTGCTTATATAGATGAAATAGCAGCCATTTCATCTATGAAGCATGCGCAAGGTGAGGTAGTAACAGCATCTATCGATTCCGTAGATTTTCTTTCTTCTGCAAAAGTGGGAGATGTCCTTGAGTTAGATGCGGTCGTTTCATCCACTGGTCGTTCATCTATGGAGGTCTATGTTCGTGTAACATCGACGAACCTAATAACAGGGGAAGTAAAACTAACGACAGAGTCCTATGTAACAATGGTTGCAATAGATAAAAATGGAAAGTCTGTTCCTATACCAGGTATTCATCCCGAAACCGATGAAGAAAAACGATTATTTGAAACAGGTCCCGCTAGACGAGCTCATCGTAAACAAAGATTAGAGATGAAATACTAATACTATAGGATGTGATGCTGTGCTGAAGCGAATCGATGAATTTTATATGTACATTATGATTGCGCTATTAGTGGTATATTTAATAAACTTTGCATATTTTGGTGAATTGACGATTACGTTTACAGTCATAGCTCTTTCAATTATTCTTGAAATAATAATACATCGCCATCATATGAAACGACATACCAACGCACAGCTCTCCATTATTGGGGTAGTGTTACTAGCGGGTATTGCCGGCATTATTTATTTGTTTGTGTTATTTCGCATTTTTTTAGATCCGTTTAGTTTGTCGTCTACCCTAGAGCATGTTCTACTACTTGCTTTTGTACTTGTTTGTTTATACGCACTCATCCGTTTTATTAAAAACTTATTTGGCAGGGCAATTGAAAATAAATAAAAGAACCTTTGAGTAGTTATTGAATAATAACTCTCAAAGGTTTTTTTTATGGAACTATTTTCCTGTATGTTCGTATGTATAGGAAGGAGTGGTGAACTTGAAGTATATATACGAACGAACGGCAAAGTATTCTAAATTAGGAGCATTGTTTTCACTGATCATATACACAGCAATAATATTTATTTTTAGAGATATAATATGGAAGGACTTTGAAACACATTTTATTATTGGATTTATAATTTTTATGTTGTATGGAATTTCATTTTACTTTCAAAATGCGGCAGAAAAGTTACCAAATGAACAAAAAGTTGATAGTCAGTTATATTCGATTGAATTTCCCTTCAAAGAACTCAATTTTCAACGAGATGTTTCATTAATCCCTCGATCATATTTAATTTCAAGCACGGGAGAACGTTTATATAAAATTGAACCTTCAAAAGAACATTCGATTAGTAGGTTATTAACCGCATGTGCAATTTTCAAGAGGGGATTATTTTTTTCGATTACATACAATTTAAAAACGATGGATGAAAACATAGTCTGTCAGTTTACTATAAAAAATAAAATAAAATTCATGCAGCTAAAAATTTATGAAAATACAAAATCACATATATCGACGGTTGTATTACCGCTTTTCTCCATTAAAAATAGAGCTGTTTTTTTCAATGCAAATAATGAAAAAATCCTTCAAGTGGAAGCGAAAAGTATGTATGGCGATATCGACGTGGATGATATCAATGGGAAACGCTTAGCAACTTATCGCTTTGGAATATCCCCTTACGCTACACATCCTGCATTTGAGGTTCAAGCGATGAACGTACATGTAAAACTTGCACAAGACTTAACGCATGCAGAAAAGCTTACTTTTGCAGCATTGTTTTACTATTGGACTGGAAATCAATAAATTATTGACTCAACTTATTATTTTTTGTTATAGCATTTAATTGGGTGAATTAACTAGCTGTTTTAAAAACTTAGGTAAAATGAATATGAAGAAAATAGATGGAAATTAAAAAGAAGCTGAGCATATCAGCTTCTTTTAATGCGCTTTATAGTTATAAATTGGTTTTATTACTTCCAATACTTCAACTGTATCGTCAATATGTGAAAGAATGTCTTGCATATCTTTATACGCAAATGGGGATTCATCGACCGTACTTGAAACAACAGAAGTACTCCAAACATCCTTCATAGAAGCTTGGAAATCTTCCAATGCTACTAGTTTTCTTGCTTGCGATCGACTCATTATACGTCCGGCACCGTGTGGACCAGAGTAATTCCAATCTGGATTTCCTTTTCCTCGGCAAATGAGCGAACCATCTCGCATATTCATAGGAATTATTACAATTTCACCATCCTGCGCAGAGATGGCACCTTTACGTAAGATCATATTATCTAAATCAATATAGTTATGAATCGTGTCGAATTCAGATTCAATATTCCAGTTCATACCTCTACAAATAACTTCGACCATTGTTTTGCGATTGAATGCTGCATATTTTTGAGCAATGGAAAGATCAAATAAATAATCCTTCATATTTTCTCCCTCTACATATGCCAAATCTTTAGAGACACTATCACCAAGGGTTTGATGTGCTACTTCTTGATAATGCTCTGCAATTTGTTTCCCTAAATTCCTGCTCCCAGAGTGGATAACTAAATAAATACTACCGTCTTTGCCTTCGTTTAATTCAATGAAATGGTTTCCTCCACCAAGAGTGCCTAAGCTTAACCGAGCGCGATTTTCATTAATAGGAGCAGCGACTTCAGCAAAAGGTATTTCTATAGAATTGCGATGTTCTTTATTTCTAATGCGAGTACCACTTGGTACGTTTTTCTTGATTGTTTTGTCTAACTTTTCAAAGTGTATACCTTCCTTTAGAACATCTAGCTTTGCACAGATCATTCCGCAACCCAAATCGACGCCAACAAAGTTAGGAACCACTTTGTCTGTAATTGTCATCGTTGTTCCTACAGTGCAACCTTTACCTGCATGAAGATCTGGCATCATTCTTATTTTCGTGTCTTTTAAAAAGGGAAGACTACAAATTTGCTCTACTTGTACCTTTGCTGTTTCTTCTATTGTGTCTGTATAAACAAGCGCATTATTATATGTTCCTTTTATTTCTATCAAGATCGCACCTCTTTTTCTGTTCTGACTATTAATTCTTAAACAAATTAAACCAGCCTTTATATTTAAACCAAGCAAGCATGGCGATAGCAATAACGACCATTAATGCCATCACACCAAAGTATCCAAATTTCCACTCTAACTCAGGCATATTCACAAAGTTCATCCCGTACACTCCCACGATAAATGTTAAGGGGATAAAAACGGTCGAAACAATTGTTAAAATCATCATAATTCTATTCATATGACTCGAGTTAATGGACATATGACTATCTCGAATATCAGCCGTTAGTTCACGATTCGTCTCAACCATATCCGCTAGTTTTAGCAAATGATCATAAATATCTCCAAAATAAGCTCGTTCAGAAGGCTGTAAATTAATTCGCTCAGAGTTCATAATTCGATAGAGTAAATCACGCATTGGAATAATGGTTCGCCGTAATCTAAGTAAATCACTTCGAAGGTCAAACACTTGATTCATAGACAAATGCCGCATATCTATAGATAGCCTATCCTCTACTTCATTTAAATAGTCTTCAATTTTATACATAATCGGAAAATAAGCATCCACTACTTTATCGACAATATGATACATTGCATGCATAGCTCCGCGTTCCCAACCTTTTGGGTTTCGTTTTATACGCTCTCGAGCTTGATCCAGTTCATGCATGATAGGAAAATGAAAGGTAACTATAAAATCTTTTCCAACAAATAAATTCAGTTCTTCCGCATCAAGCGTTACTTCATTGAACGTATGTAGTACAAAAAATACGTGTCCATCGTAATGGTCTGCTTTTGGACGTTGAAGTCTTAATAAACAATCTTCAATTGCTAATGGATGGAAATGAAAGAAGGAACTTAGAAGATTTTTCTCTTCTTCTGTAGGTTCAGCTATGTCAACCCAATACCATTCAAACGTTTTATGCTTTATATCTTCGAGAGGAAAATCACTAATTATCTCGTGATCTGTTGTTATCCCTATCGTTCGAATCATATTAATACCTCATTTCAACACTAAATATCTTCTGCTATTATCTCATATTGGTCGGTTTCCTACAAAATCCACATGTTAAAGCTTATTTTATTGAGCATCCAAACTCATAACCCCCTTTGTCAGTAACTTGGACAAAGGGTTTAAACGTTAGGAAAGAAAGTTTTTTAAGAGGGATGCTATTTTTATTTACAATGGATTGAGGTGTTTGTCTAGTTTGTCATGTTCGGTTCTGCATCTACTAGTATAAGTGAGAAGGAGGTGAATTTATCGTGTACCCACATCGTCAACCTTGTAATTCATGTCAGCCACCTATGCAGTCTCCGTGGTTCCAACCACCTGCTCAACCGGTAGTATGTCCACCACAATATCGCATGCATGATTCCTTTATGCCGAGAATGCAACCAGTTATACACCCAATTGTGAATGTGAATAGAGAGCATATTGTCAATGTTCCACAGCATTTCTATACAGAAACTAATCAAAACGTTGTTGTGAATCCACAACAACAAGCTTTTCCAATGCAACAAGGAGGCTTCCAACAACCGTTCCCACAACAACAACAACAATTCTTCCCAGGTCAACCTCGATTCTAATAAATTCACTTCCACACAATAGCAAAGGAGCACATCTTTTAACTGCGAGGAGCTTGCGCAGGAGCAAATGCCTTTATTTTAAAGCGCATTTGCTTTTTTTGATTTATATAAATTAAAAAACCTATAAATCTATAATTTTTAGATATATTGTAATTTTCAGTATTTTTTTGATAAAGTTGTACTATTCTGACTTAGGAAAAAATTAAAAATAAAATTATGGAGGTTTTGAGATGAAACTTTTTCTTTCAATAGACATGGAAGGGATTACGGGTTTGCCTGATCATACTTTTGTGGACTCCGGTAAGCATAATTATGAACGTGCTCGCCGTTTAATGACACAAGAGGCTAATGCAATCGTGGAAGGCGCTTTATCATCAGGAGTAAAAGAAGTACTAGTGAATGACAGTCATTCTAAAATGAATAATATTTTAGTAGAAGAGCTGCATCCAGAAGCATCTTTAATAACTGGCGATGTGAAACCATTTTCAATGGTGCAGGCATTAGATGAATCTTACATAGGTGCAGTATTTGCTGGTTATCATTCGAGAGCGGGACAACCTGGAGTAATGAGTCACTCGATGATATTTGGGGTTAGAAATATGTATATAAATGATGTAGAAGTCGGCGAATTGGGATTTAATGCATATGTAGCAGGTCACTTTGGTGTACCAGTTATCATGGTTGCAGGTGATGATGGAGCGTGTAAAGAGGCAGAGGCACTGATTCCTGGAGTGGTCACTGCAGTAGTGAAAGAATCTATCTCTAGATCTGCGGTTAAGACATTGCATCCGCAAAAAGCACATGCATTATTGAGAGAGAAGGTTGCCAAAGCGATTAGTGAGAGAAATCAAATCAAACCGCTCATTCCTCCTAAAACACCAACATTACGTATTGAGTTTGTTAATTATGGCCAAGCGGAATGGGCAGCACTTATGCCTGGTTGTGAAATTATAGAGGGAACTACAACGGTTAAGTTTGAAGCGAAGGATATATTAGAAGCATACCGTGCCATGCTTGTAATGGTAGAGCTAGCCATGCAAACGAAATTTTGTTAAGAGGGAGGTTTGCAGATGACGAAGTATATTATTAAGCGTTTCATTATGATGATTGCAACGATTCTTATCATTTCAACCGTAACCTTCGTATTAATGCACTCGATTCCAGGTTCTCCGTTTGATGGGGAGCGTACTTCTAACCCTACTATTCAAGCAAATTTAGAAAAGTTTTATAAACTAGATGAACCTATGTATGTTCAATACGTATACTATTTAAAATCTATTGTGACATTTGACTTCGGTCCTTCGATTAAAAAGCCGAATGACTCGGTAAATGAATTATTGGCAAGGGGATTTCCTATTTCTTTCGAGTTGGGAATGGTCACAATACTTGTAGCTTTAGTGTCTGGAATCATTCTGGGGACACTCGCAGCGCTCAGGCACAACGGAATAATTGATTACTTAGCGATGACTTTTGCGGTAGTGGGTATATCTGTACCAAATTTTGTGCTTGCAACCCTATTGATTCAACAGGTGGCAGTAAAACTAGAGTGGCTTCCGGCTGCTACGTGGAGTAGCCCGTTACATATGATATTACCAACGCTCGCACTTGCAACGGGACCAACTGCGATAATAGCACGATTAACAAGATCCAGTATGCTCGAAGTACTAACGCAAGATTACATCAAAATGGCTCGTGCAAAAGGACTTTCACCCGTAAGAATTGTCGTTCGGCATGCCTTAAGAAATGCGCTTATGCCTGTTGTCACGATTCTGGGGACCATGCTTGCAGGTATTTTGACGGGGACTTTTGTTATTGAACGAATTTTTGCGATTCCTGGGATGGGTAAATATTTTGTAGAAAGCATTAATAACCGGGATTACCCTGTAATTATGGGATCAACCGTTTTCTACAGTGCATTCCTAGTATTTATGTTGTTCCTTGTAGATATTGTGTATGGACTTTTGGATCCACGAATAAAACTACACCGTAAAGAGGGGGATGCATGATGGCTAATACACAAAATGTGGTATCCCCACAAAGTGTAAAAGACGAATGGTTTCGACCAAAACAGAAGGAAAAAGGAAAAGCAGAATCAGTTGTACGCCCTTCTCTATCTTATTGGAAAGATGCGTGGCGTCGACTGCGCAAAAATAAACTTGCAATGGGTGGACTGATATTTCTAATTTTACTTGCACTCTTTGCCATATTTGGTCCAATTTTTTCTTCTTATTCTGTAACAGCAACAGATTATCCGAATCAAAACAAAGCTCCTTCCATGGCTCATTGGTTTGGTACGGATGAGGCTGGTAGAGATGTATTTATTAGAACATGGTATGGTGCTCGTATTTCCTTGTTTGTTGGATTAATGGCAGCACTTATCGACTTTTTTATAGGAATTATATATGGCGGAGTTAGTGGATATAAGGGTGGAAGAGCAGACGCCGTCATGATGCGGATAATTGAAGTATTATATGGGTTACCACACTTGTTGGTCGTTATTTTATTGATGGTAGTAATGGGGCCAAGCCTAACTACAATAATAGTGGCGCTTACAGTGACTGGATGGGTAGGTATGGCTCGAATTGTTAGAGGACAGGTACTGCAAATTAAAAACTATGAATTCGTGACAGCATCCAAATCCTTTGGTGCCAAGACTTCTAGAATTATTCGTAAAAATCTACTACCAAATACGATGGGACCCATTATTGTACAGATGACACTTACCGTACCAAGTGCTATTTTTGCGGAAGCATTTCTAAGTTTCCTTGGTTTGGGCATTGCAGCTCCTTTTGCAAGTTGGGGTGTTATGGCGAATGACGCGTTGCCAGTCATTTTATCTGGGCACTGGTGGCGTTTGTTTTTCCCAGCTTTTTTCATATCTTTAACTATGTTTGCTTTTAACGTATTGGGAGATGGTTTACAAGATGCTCTTGATCCGAAGCTTAGGAGGTGAAAATTGGTGAATGAACATATGAGAAAAAATAAGAAAATTATATCCAATGAAAAAGTATTACAAGTTAATAACTTACAAGTTTCTTTCCGAACATACGGCGGTGAGGTAGAAGCGGTTCGAGGGGTTAACTTCGACTTATATAGAGGAGAAACACTCGCAATTGTAGGTGAATCAGGTTGTGGAAAAAGTGTAACATCCAATGCAATTCTGGGCCTAATTCCACAGCCGGCTGGAATTATTAAAAATGGGAGCATTTTATTTAAAGGAAAAGATTTAACTAAATTGTCTAAAGCACAATTACGAAAAATACAAGGGGTCGACGTTTCGCTGATTTTTCAAGATCCGATGACAGCATTAAATCCAACGCTTTCTATAGGGGAACAGCTAACGGAAGGTCTTCGCACTCACAAAAAAATAGGAAAGCAAGAAGCTAAGCAGAAAGCGATTGATATGTTGGAGCTTGTAGGAATTTCGAATCCAGAAGAACGATTGAAACAGTTTCCTCACCAATTTTCAGGGGGAATGCGCCAACGAATTGTGATTGCAATTGCACTCATATGCGATCCGGAGTTACTTATTGCAGATGAACCAACAACAGCCTTAGATGTAACGATTCAAGCGCAAATCTTAGAGCTGTTTGAAGAAATTCAACGGAAAACACAAATATCGATTATCTTAATCACGCATGATCTAGGAGTAGTTGCAAAAATTGCCGATCGGATTGCTGTTATGTACGCAGGGAAACTTGTAGAGATTGGGGATAAAAGAGAAATATTCTATACTCCCGAGCATCCTTATACAAAAGGATTGTTAAACTCTGTTCCACGGCTAGACTTAGTGGAAGAGGAGTTGCAACCAATCGAAGGAACTCCACCGGATTTATTCTCACCACCAAAGGGATGTCCATTTTCAGCACGTTGTGATTACGCAATGGAAGTGTGTGATCATGTTTATCCAATTACAACTAAGTTATCTGTAGCACATGGTGTCGACTGTTGGCTACAAGACAGTCGTGCAAAGGTTTTACAAGTACAAAGATAAGAACGGATGAGCGCACGAGAGTGCATTCACATATACAATACAAAGGGGGAACTAGAATGAAAAAGTGTTTATCATTATTTGTAGTAGCATTTTTTGTACTTGTGTTGAGTGCTTGTACAGCTAACAAAGATGCTGGACAATCGAGTACAGAAAAAGAAAGCAGCAAAGAGGAAACAGGAACAACTACAGAAACATTGCCAACAGAAAAAGTACTCCGTTTGAATAATGGAAATGAACCAACATCGTTCGATCCATCTGTAGGATTTGATGCAGTATCTTGGAATGCATTAAATAATATTATGGAAGGTCTGGTGAGACTTTCAAAAGATCATTTAGCAGAGCCAGCTACTGCAGAGAAAATAGATATATCAGATGACGGTTTAACGTATACTTTTACTATTCGTGAAGATGCAAAATGGTCTAATGGAGACCCTGTATTAGCAAGTGACTTTGTATTCGGTTGGTTGCATATGCTAGCTCCAGAAACTGCATCTCCAGCATCTTTCCTTGGATATTTCATTGAAGGAGCAGAAGCATACAATAACGGCGAAGGAGATGCTGATGCGGTTGGGATAAAAGCGTTAGAAGACAGAGTATTCGAAGTGAAACTAAACGCACCAACAGAAGCGTTCTTGAACATTATTACAAATCCAAGCTTCTTTCCAGTAAATGAAAAAGTAGCAACAGGGAATCCTACTTGGTTTGCGGATGCAAATACTTTTGTAGGAAATGGTCCATTTAAATTAGAGGAATGGAAACATGATACGAGTTTTACGTTTGTAAAAAATGAAAATTATTGGGATGCATCGACTGTAAAGTTAGATAGAGTGGAATGGGCAATGATTAATGACTCCAATACGGAATATCAGATGTATCAAACAGGTGAATTAGATACATCCGGAGTACCATCTGAACTTGCAGAAAGTTTAATAAATGATCCAGAATTAAAAAATGAAGATCAGGCAGGATTATATTTCTATCGATTCAATGTTTCAATGGAACCATTTACAAACAAAAAAATTCGTCAAGCATTTGCTTACGCAGTGAACCAACAGGAAATTGTTGATTATGTAACAAAGGTTGGGCAAAAAGCGGCAGAAGGTTTTGTTCCTTATGGTTTTATTGGACCAGATGGTAAGGAATTCAGAGAATCCGCAGGAAAACTAATTGGGTTTGATCCAGATAAAGCAAAGACTCTATTAGCCGAAGGTATGGCAGAAGAAGGTTATAATAAGTTACCTGAAGTAACATTAACTTACTCTACAAGTGATTCTCATAAGAAAATTGCAGAAGCACTTCAAAGTAAATTTAAAGAAGTATTAGGTGTGGATGTATCGTTACAAAATGTTGAGGCAAGCGTTTTTGCAGCGGAACAAAAAGAATTTAAATACCAATTGTCACGTTCTTCTTTCTTGTTTGATTATGCAGATCCAACGAACGCACTAGAAAGTTTTATAACAGGTTCTTCTATGAATCGTACAACTTGGTCGAATGCAGAGTATGACAAATTGATTAAAGATATTAAGAACGAGACAGATCCAACAAAGCGTTGGGCAATGCTAATTCAAGCTGACAAATTATTACTAGATGAAATGCCGATATTCCCACTTTATTATTACAACCAAGTAGCGCTTGAAAAGCCATTGGTATCTGGTATTCTAAGACATCCAGTAGGTTACTTGGACTTAAAATGGGCGGATATAAACTAAGAACAGGCACTTAAGATTCTAATCTAGACAGTACCTAAGTGAACAAGAAATACTTTTTGAATAATAGAGAAAGTAGCGGCACCTAAAAAGCGCCGCGGCTTTTGATAAGTAATAAAGGAGAAAAAAAGATGAAAATTCGTCCGAAACGATTACAAATAGGAGATACAATTGGTATTATTGCTCCGTCTAGTCCACCAAATCCTAAACAACTAAAGCGCTCATTAAAATTCCTAGATGAGCTAGGTTTATCTTATCGAATGGGGAAAAGTTTAGAAAACGTGTATGGTTATCTTGCTGGCTCAGATGAGGAACGTTTAGAAGACTTACATGAGATGTTCGCTGATCCAAATATTGCAGGAATCATTTGTGCTGGTGGAGGATATGGGTCTGCTAGATACACGGATAAAATAGATTTTCAATTAATGAATGAATGTCCGAAAATTTTCTGGGGTTATTCAGATATTACTTTTTTACATACAAGTATGAATTTATACTCCGATATTGTGACTTTCCATGGCCCTATGCTGGCTTCAGATGTAGGGAAAGACACGTTTTCTGATCTATCCAAAAAAATGTTTCAGCAATTGTTTACACCAATGGAACTGCATTATACAGAAGCAATTTCTCCGTTAACACGCTTTTCAGGGGGAGTGGCTCAAGGTGAGTTAACAGGAGGTAATTTGTCACTCCTTGCAAGTGGAGTTGGAACGAAATACCAGGTAGACACAAGAGGTAAATTATTATTAATAGAAGATATTGGGGAAGAACCGTATCGGGTAGATGGGATGCTCAATCAACTTCGACAAGCAGGCATACTGGACGCGGCTGCAGGATTTATTATTGGAGACTTTAAAGATGCAGAACCAAAAAAACGCCAAGTATCTTTGTCCTTAGATGAAGTGCTAAATCATTACTTAGGTAGTTTAGGAAAACCTGCTGTGAGAGGATTCAAGATTGGACATTGTGAACCTCATTTTGCCGTTCCGCTTGGAGCAGAGGCAGAGTTAGATGCCAATAATTTAGCACTTGTTATTTTACCGGGAGTTGAGTAAAGGGGGCCAATTAATGCTAATTCATTCTATCGAAACATTCGATGTAGCTGTTCCACTTACGAAGCCTTTTAAAACTGCACTCCGAACAGTAACTACAGCGTATTCCGTATATGTAAAGGTAACTACTAGTGAAGGACTTATTGGGTATGGGGAAGCACCCCCAACGCATGTAATTACGGGTGAATCGATGGATAGTATTCGATATGCGATAAATGAAATAATTGCTCCTTCATTAATAGGTCTTAATCTCTTAGAAAGTGAACGTATTTTTCAAAAACTGAATGCATCGCTCGTTCGAAATACAAGTGCGAAAGCTGCTGTTGATATGGCAATTTACGATTTACTTGCTCGTCAATCAGCGCTTCCGTTGTTTCAATTTCTCGGAGGATATCAAAGTAAACTCGAAACTGATTTTACAGTTAGTATTAATGAGCCTAAAGAAATGGCAGATGATGCTGTACGATATATAAATGAAGGATTTAATGTACTGAAAGTAAAAGTAGGGATAGGTAACATTAAAGATGATATTGCTCGTATTTACGCTATTCGAGAACGTGTAGGAAATGAGCCTAAGTTAAGACTTGATGCAAATCAAGGATGGAATGCCAAAGAAGCAGTAAGAGCTATTCAATCAATGGAAGATGCTGGTCTTGAAATTGAATTTGTAGAACAACCCGTTCCTGCCCATGATATAGAAGGACTAAAATATGTAACAGATCGTACATATACACCTATCATGGCGGATGAGAGTGTGTTTTCAGTAAATGATGCAAAAAGAGTTTTAGAAATGCGGGCTGCCGATTTGATTAATATAAAGCTAATGAAATCCGGCGGTATATATAACGCTATAAAGATTAATACACTAGCGGAAGCAAGTGGAGTTGCATGTATGGTAGGAAGTATGATTGAAACGAAAATAGGAATTACAGCCGCTGCTCATTTTGCTGCCAGCCATCAAAATATCCAATACTATGATTTTGATGCACCTCTGATGCTGGCAAAAGATCTCGTTGTTGGTGGGGTCGTTTATGAAAGAAGTAAAATGAGGTTCTCACAAGAGCCTGGTCTTGGTATTTTACGTGTGGAAAAGGGATAGGAGGTTAGTAGATGACGATAGTAGCGAATGAATGGATTTGTTCAGTAAAAGTTGCAACTGTTTGGACGGAGCCGGCCTCTGCTAGAGAACTGGATGCACCTGGGACTGCAAATCCTGTTTTATTAGTTGAATGGCTTGAAGCATTACCATATAAAGAAAGACTCGCCCTTTGTAATGAAAATAGAGTGCAGACACAACTTCTATATGGAGAACCCGTACTTGTCGAGGAAATAATAGGAGACTGGGCAAAAATTGTAGCTATTTGGCAGCCTTCTAAAAAAGAGAGCCGTGGATATCCAGGGTGGGTTCCTATAACGCAATTACAGAAATCTGAACAAGTGAATTCTATAGGGGTTGCTCGTGTTTCTTCAGTGAGATCTCAGTTATGGGACATGAAAAAGAAGCCGTTGCTCATTGTGCCATTTAATGCGACTCTTCCAGTTGTTTCAGAAGATGACACTCATTTTAAAGTCCAAACACCTCATGGGGAAGCATTGCTACTAAAACAGCATGCTGAATTTGCAAAATCGATATGGCAATACCCAAAATGTCCTGCAGAATATGCAGTAACTTTAGGCGAACTTTACTTAGACTTGCCTTATTTATGGGGTGGGATGTCTCCTTACGGGTTTGACTGTTCAGGATTTTCGTACAATATGTTGAAAGCTTGTGGATATTTAATACCGCGTGATGCAAGTGACCAAGCTCGTAATGGACAAGAAGTCTCGATAGATGATCCTTCCGCTTGGAAAAAAGGGGATTTAATCTTTTTTGCAAATGATGAAGGTACAGGACCTGTGCGCCATGTTGGGTTTTACTATGGAAATGGACAATTATTGCACTCTCATTCTACCGGAAAAACAGTTGAAATTTTAGTGATAGAAGGATCCAATTTGGAGAAGGAAATCTGTGCAGTGAGAAGGTACGCGGTTTAGGGGGGATTTGCGTGACAGAAAAAGTTCTTTTGTCTGTAGAAAATTTGAAACGCCATTTTGAAATAGGACATGGAGAAACATTAAAGGCGGTAGATGGGATTAGTTTCGACATCGTTCGGGGTGAAACATTTGGCCTTGTTGGAGAGTCAGGTTGTGGAAAGTCCACTGCAGGGCGAACCATTTTAGGGTTGTACAATAAAACAGAAGGAAATGTTCTGTTTGAGGGTAGAAGTGTGCATGAGATGACGGATAAAGAGCGAAAAGTCTATTTGAAAAAAGTGCAAATGATTTTTCAAGATCCATATGCATCTTTAAATCCACGTTCAACAGTACTAGAAATAATTGCAGAACCAATGGAAGTACATAAATTATATAAATCAAAAGAAGCGTTAAAAAATAAAGTATATGAGCTATTAGAGGATGTAGGGCTTAATAGGGATCATGCTAATCGTTATCCACATGAATTTTCTGGTGGACAAAGACAGCGCATTGGAATTGCACGTGCACTAGCCCTAGATCCAGAATTCATCATAGCAGATGAACCAATATCAGCTTTAGATGTGTCTGTTCAAGCGCAAGTAGTTAAGTTATTGCAACGACTGCAAAAAGAAAAAGGACTAACGTATTTGTTTATCGCTCACGATTTATCTATGGTAAAATATATTTCCGATCGAATTGGTGTAATGTACCTGGGGCATATGGTAGAACTTACGACAAGTAAACAGTTGTATGAGAATCCATTGCATCCTTACACAAAAGCATTGTTATCGGCAATTCCAATTCCGGATCCAGACATAGAAGAATCACGGCAGCGCATTCTGTTACAAGGAGAGCTGCCTAGTCCCATAAACCCTCCTTCTGGATGTGTATTTAGAACTCGCTGTGCCAGTGCTATGTCTATTTGCACGGAAGAAAAACCAGCTTGGAAGGAACAAGTATCAGGTCACTTTGTGGCGTGTCATTTATATAAATAGGTATAGAAGCATCTGCCCTAGGGAGATGCTTCTATTTGTTATCCTTTATAACAAATTCCACCTCCGAAAAGGGTAATGCAGAATTAGCGAGTAACTCTCCATGAAAAATTTTACTAATTAAAATGAACTTTTGTTGTATTAAAACGTATAACCTAGTAAGGAAGGTGTGAGGAAATGGAAACGAAACCAATTGTTAAACTACAAAATGTAACGAAAGTAATTGGAAAAAAGAAGATTATTGATGACCTCAGCTTAGATTTATTGCCGGGTCAAATCACAGGATTTTTAGGTCCTAATGGAGCAGGAAAAACAACGACGATACGTATGATGACAGGACTGATGAAACCAACGTCCGGAGAGGTATTTATTGATGGGCAAGCAATTTCTATAAATTTTGAGGAAACCATGAGTAAAGTGGGAGTAATTGTAGAAAACCCTGAGATGTACAAATTTATGAGTGGCTATAAAAACTTGCTGCACTTTGCACGAATGAACAAAAGTGTAACAAAAGCTCGAATAGATGAAGTAATTGCTCAAGTAGGCTTACAAAATAGAATTCACGAGAAAGTTTCAACGTATTCACTTGGAATGCGCCAACGTTTAGGACTTGCCCAGGCTCTTCTACATCGTCCTAAGTTTTTAATATTAGATGAGCCGACAAATGGATTAGATCCAGCTGGAATTCGGGAATTCCGAATGTACTTACGCAAAATTGCGACGGAAGATGGAGTTTCTATTTTTGTGTCGAGTCACTTATTAGCTGAAATAGAGTTAATATGTGATAGAATCGCCGTTATTCAAAATGGAAAATTAATCTCCATACAAGAAGTTAAAGAAGAACGAGAGTCACATTACTACGTGGAAGTTACTCCGAAAGAACAAGCAACTACATTCTTTGCTATTAAAAACATTCCGGTAGAAGTGATTGGAGATGGTTTCGTATTGCCATTAGAAAAGAAGGCAGTTCCATCTTTTATTGCGGAAATGGTTGCAAGTAATTTGCATATCTATTTGTTCAGTCCACATAAAAAAACGTTGGAAGATCAATTTTTAGAATTAACTGGAGGTGGGCAAATTGCTGAATCTCATAAGAAATGAATGGTTAAAACTCTGGAGTAAGAAAGCTACTTGGGTGATGGTTGTGCTCGTTGCTCTTCTCATGATTGGTTTTGCAGGAATTAATAAATGGATTAACAACCAATCAGAATCGCGGGTAGATTGGAAACAGGATAGTCAGGAAAAAATTACGACTTCTGAGGGACAGTTAGCAATTCCTAATTTGACCAAAGATCAAAAGCAACAGTTTAAAGAATCGATAGAGGTTGAAAAGTACCGTTTAGAACATAATATTGCTCCAATAGATCTTGACGAAGAAAAATATTTTATCAGCGATATTCCTGGGATGTTATCTATAATTACATTATTTACTGTTGTAGTTGCCGCTGGTATTGTAGCCTCAGAGTTTTCACAAGGTACTATTAAAATGCTATTAACTAGACCGGTGAAGAGATGGAAAATTTTAACCTCTAAACTTATTACGGTTGGGATATTTGCAATTGTAATGACAATGGTTCTATTTATAGTAGGTGTGATAAGTGGATATATCTTCTTTGATTCCATTGGTGGTAAAGAATTAGAGTTAGTGAATGGGCAGATTGTAGTCGTTTCTTTCTGGGGAAGACTTCTATTATTAACTGGTTTATCACTTATAAATGTATTTGTTATTGGAACGCTTGCTTTTATGATAGGTTCCGTATTCCGGTCAAGTTCACTTGCTATTGGTATATCCATTTTCCTTATGTTCATGGGGGTAAACATAGTAATGATTTTATCCAGATTTGAGTTTGTGAAGTACGTCTTATTCGCAAATACAAATCTAAGCCAATATATAGGAAATAACCACCCGATGATTGAGGGACAAACAATGCTATTTTCTATAGCAGTCATTTTGGTATATGTCATTGTCTTTTTAGTTATTAGTTACTGGTCTTTTACTAAGAGAGATGTAACTGCATAAAAATGTATTGACATAATGTCAATACTTATAGTATTCTGAAAATAACTTAAGGAAAGGAGTGAGGCATTATGGCAAGTGTAATTAAAAATCCACGAATCAGTAAGTTCATGATGTCCCACTCTAAATGTCTCTAAAAAAGTAAGTGTTTATTACTTTTCTTTTTGATATGCTTCTTTACTAATGACCGGGGAACCATGATTGCTGATTTGTGCAGTCATGGTTTTTTTATATGGAAAATTAGGAGGAAGTTAAATTGAATTTAATCGAAAAATATGGTTGGAATAATAAATGGGAAGAAAAAATGTTTGGTAAAGGAATTGTGGGTCGTGTTTTACTTGAGCACAAACACTTATATCGTGTCATAACAAATGAAGGTGAATGGCTATGCTCTCTTTCGGGGAAATTCAAGTTTGACCATGACCGAGAAGCATTTCCCGCAGTAGGGGATTGGGTTGTGATGGAGCAAATGCCTGGTGAAGAAAAAGGAATTATTCAGGAAGTGCTCCCCCGCAGTTCACAGTTTTCAAGAAAAGTAGCTGGTCAAACAACGGATATTCAGTTAATCGCTGTCAACGTTGATTATGTATTTCTTGTTATGTCTCTTAATGATGACTTTAATGTACGTCGTTTAGAGAGATATTTATTAGCAGCATGGGATTCAGGTGCTGCACCTGTTGTTGTGTTAACAAAAAAAGATGCATGTGACGACTTGGCCTATTATATGAATGAAGTAGAATCAGTTGCCTTTGGTGTAGATGTGTTTGCAGTGAGTAGTGTGACGAGCGAGGGAATTGATCATCTTGCTACACTATTATCTGCAGGTAAAACAGGCGCACTTTTAGGTTCCTCGGGAGTTGGTAAATCCTCGTTGATCAATGCATTATCTGGGGAAGAAGTAATGGTGGTTAGTGATATTCGAGAAGATGATAGTAAAGGGCGTCATACGACAACACATCGTGAATTATCGTTGCTCCCAGGAGGAGGTCTTTTAATAGACACCCCTGGGATGCGAGAATTTCAATTATGGGATAGCGCGGAAGGTGTAAGTGCTAGCTTTAAAGACATTGAGGAGTTAGCAGAAGGATGTCGCTTTAGGGACTGTCAACATAAAAAAGAACCTGGTTGTGCGATTCAAGAAGCAATATCTAACGGTACACTCAAAGAAGAACGATATAGGAGTTATATAAAATTATTAAGAGAGCTTGCCCATATCGAACGAAAAAATAATGTTGTTGCCAAAAAAACAGAAGCGAATAAGTGGAAGCAAATTACGAAAAATAACCGGAAAAATTATATAAAGAAAAAATAAGGCATATTAACTTCACTATATCTTTTAAGTGTTAGCCTGAAATTAGAATAACCCAAAACTACTAATCGCTCTGGTTAGTAGTTTTTTTTATGAAAAGAAATTATATAAAATGGGTATGCTTATAATCTAGAGTTCGAGTTGTTTTTTTTCGCCTTCGTCTTCATCTTACTTCACCACAAGAATTCCCGCGGTAATAGTGTATCCAATATTTAGTCCAAAGCAAAAAAGACAATATGCTTTGCCGAAATAATGAATTAGTGCTTATAACGAGTGTTTAGACGGAGTTGCATGAGGCGCTGATAAGTGAAGCCTTTCAACTCGCTAGAGCTTGATTTTTTATTTGTTTTTCATTTTATTAACAATTTAAAAAGAGCATATAATTCATTGGGTAGATGAATAGAGCTGGTGGAACCTAAAAAAAATAGATAGTATCCATTGATAAAGAAGCGTTGAGCGGACGAAATTGACTCTTCGTTCGCTTTTAAAAGAATAGGAAAGGATTTATTCTCTCATTAACCACACCTTACTCACCTAGTCTCTACGTAATTCAAGAGGGCAACGAACAAGTATTTGCCACAAGATTACCGAAAAAAATGTAGCCTACGTTTCGTCTAAAGTACTCAGGGAATAGTAAAGATAGTATGCACGTAAAGGACATTTACGTTTTTTTAAGTGAAAGAGGAAGAAATTAGAACTTGGAATTTCTCTTTGGTAAACAATCCAAAAATTTTTCATTCCCTAATGTTGTGGGTGTTAAATCATGTGTATTTCTTAAAAATCGTATCAATTGCACATAAATAATTTTCTCGTTATAATATAGTCAAAGTTAGTCAAAGTCAGTTTGCGAGAAGAGGTGAGAAGATGAAAAATATATCTGACATAATTGAAGGTTATTTAAAGTCTATTATAGAAGAAGAGAGTAAGGGACAAATTGAAATAAAAAGAAGTGAAATTGCAGAAAAGTTTCAATGTGTTCCTTCTCAGATCAACTATGTGATAAATACCCGTTTTACCCAAGATCGCGGTTATTTAGTGGAAAGTAAGCGCGGTGGTGGGGGATATATTCGAATTCTCCGCGTACGTGCGCATACAAAGGCTGATTTGATTGAGCATATAATACAAAGCCTAGAAAACGGGGCGTCTGAATCCATGACAGAAGACATCGTTTTCAGATTAATTGACGAAGAGGTTATATCCAAACGAGAAGCAAAGCTCATTTTAGCGGGTCTTAATCGAACTACACTTGCAATTCCACTACCTGTGAGAGATGAATTACGCTCGCGTATATTATGTGCCATGTTGCTAACATTAAAATATGAAATAAAGTGAAGGTAAACGGGGTGTTGAAAAGTGATTTGTGAAAATTGTAAGCAGAGACCAGCTAAAGTAACTGTTACGCAAGTGCATAACGGTGAACACTTTGAAAGACATTATTGTGAGAATTGTGCCAATAGTCTCCACCCGTTTTACGTAGAGTATAAACAAGATCCGTTATCTCTACACCAGCTATTATCAAACTGGTTTAATCATGCAGAACAGCAACCAGTACACCCAAAACAAGATAGGCCAAAACTAGTTTGCGATGAATGCGGTTGGTCCATCCAACGATTTTTAGATGAAGGGAAATTTGGGTGTGCCTCTTGCTATAATAGTTTCCGTAAACAGTTGCCAAATGTATTAAAGCGATTGCATAACGGAAACGTTACACATATAGGAAAAGCACCAGGAGCTCTAGGTGAAAAATTAGAACTGAAAAAAAGGATTGAAGCTATTCGTTCGCAAATGAAGGAAGCCATTGAAACAGAACGTTTCGAGGAAGCTGCTAAGTTAAGAGACGAGGCAAGAGAGCTTGAAAGTAGGATTGCATCCGGAGGTGACGAAACGCATGTCAATTGAACGTTTTTTAGATAATTCTCCTTCTAGTTGGATGGCTGGTAGCGGAGATCATTCGGATATCGTCATGAGTACGCGAATTCGGCTAGCCAGAAACTTAAATGGGTACCGATTTCCATTGGCATTTACCGAAGATGAAGCGCATAAAATTGACCAATCAGTTTCAGCGACTCTTTTGGATGCAGATGAAGAAATACAAATGAACTTCTCCTCTATTCAAATAAAAGATTTATCCGAATTAAGTCGGCAAGTATTAGTAGAAAAACACCTTATTAGTCCTAAGCTAGCCAATTCACCGATGACTGGGTCGGTTTTACTATCCGACGATGAATCGGTGAGTGTGATGGTTAATGAGGAAGACCATATTCGAATTCAATGCTTGTTTCCTGGACTTCAGATTCAAGAAGCATATGCACAAGCGGATACAATCGATCGATTACTAGATAAAGAATTACCATATGCATTTGATGAGCAATTTGGTTATTTGACAAGTTGCCCTACTAATACTGGTACTGGGTTGCGTGCATCCGTAATGATGCATTTACCAGCGTTAACAATGACGAAACAAATGAACAGGATCGTTACAATCATTTCGAGACTAGGAATGGTCGTAAGAGGAATATACGGCGAGGGCAGTGAAGCTCTTGGTAACGTTTACCAAGTATCCAATCAAACAACGCTGGGCAAAACAGAAGAGGATATTTTATCGGATCTTCAAAGTATTACAGAACAAATCATACAAAAAGAAAAAGAAGCAAGAAGTGCACTATTAAGCCATTCTGCCAATACACTAGAAGATCGGTTATACCGTTCATTGGGAACTTTGTCTTATGCTCGTATAATAACGACGGAGGAAGCAGCTAGGTGCTTGTCGGATGTACGTTTAGGAATAGATATAGGGCTCATAAAAGATGTAGATGTGACTATTTTGAATGAATGCATGGTTTTTATGCAACCAGGGTTTCTACAAAAGTATGCAGAAACCACTTTGAATGCTTCGGAGCGAGATACGTTTCGGGCAAAGTTATTAAGGGAACGTTTGCAAATGGGAGAAAATCCGAAAACAAAAGGAGAGGAACTAGCATGATGTTTAATCGATTTACACAAAGATCTCAAAAGGTATTACAACTAGCGCAAGAAGAAGCTATTCGCTTAAAGCATGAATCAATTGGAACAGAACATATATTACTTGGACTAATAAGAGAAGGAAGCGGCATTGCAGCCAAAGCATTGGAAGCGATAGAAGTAGATCCGAAAGCTATTGAAGCTGGAATTGAAGAGTTAGTGGGAACGGGAGCAGAAGAAGTTGGTCCAATCGTTCACTACACACCCCGTGCCAAAAAAGTGATCGAACTTTCCGTAGATGAGTCACGAAAGCTTGGTCATTCCTATATTGGAACGGAGCATTTACTACTTGCGTTAATCCGTGAAGGAGAAGGCGTTGCTGCAAGGGTTTTAAATAATGCAGGAGTTAGCTTAAATAAAGCTCGTCAACAAGTACTTCAATTGTTAGGGAGTACCGATCAATCTCATAGTAATGGGAGTAATAGTGCCGCGCCTGCTAGTACTCCAACATTAGATGGGTTAGCACGAGATTTAACACAAATAGCGAGAGAAGGTACATTAGATCCTGTTATTGGTCGAAGCAAAGAAATTACGCGTGTGATTGAAATCTTGGCACGACGTACAAAAAATAACCCTGTTTTAATTGGTGAACCAGGGGTAGGTAAAACGGCCATTGCCGAAGGGCTTGCGCAACAAATTGTACAAAATGAAGTACCAGAAATTTTGCGTGATAAACGGGTAATGACACTTGACATGGGGACGGTCGTAGCTGGCACTAAATACCGTGGTGAATTTGAAGATCGTTTGAAAAAAGTAATGGATGAAATTCGCCAAGCTGGAAATGTTATTTTATTCATCGATGAACTCCATACATTAATCGGAGCTGGTGGAGCAGAAGGGGCAATTGATGCTTCTAATATTTTGAAACCTGCGCTAGCGCGTGGTGAAATTCAATGTATCGGTGCCACTACATTAGACGAGTATCGTAAATATATTGAAAAAGATGCAGCGCTTGAACGCCGTTTCCAACCAATTCAAGTAGATGAACCTTCTGTGGACGAAGCGATTCAAATTATATATGGATTGCGAGATCGTTACGAAGCGCATCATCGTGTAAAAATTACGAACGAAGCGGTTGAAGCAGCAGTTAAAATGTCAGACCGTTATATTTCGGATCGCTTTTTACCTGACAAAGCAATTGATTTAATCGATGAAGCCGGTTCAAAAGTTCGTCTGCGCTCATATACAACTCCTCCTAATTTAAAAGAATTAGAAGCAAAATTAGAAGCAGTTCGCTCGGAGAAAAATGCAGCGGTACAAAGTCAAGAGTTTGAAAAAGCTGCATCTTTCAGGGACAAAGAACAAAAAATAAAAGATGAGCTAGAAAAAATGAAAGACTCATGGAAAGAAAAACAAGGTAAAGAAGAGTCTGAAGTGACAGTGGAAGATATTGCGTCCGTTGTTTCTATGTGGACGGGGGTTCCTGTATCCAAACTTGCACAAACGGAATCTGAAAAGTTATTAAAATTAGAAGATAAGCTACATGAAAGAGTAATTGGCCAAGCAGAAGCTGTTGATGCAATTTCTCGTGCAATTCGTCGCGCTCGTGCAGGCTTGAAAGATCCAAAACGTCCGATTGGTTCATTTATTTTCCTTGGTCCTACTGGTGTAGGTAAAACGGAACTTGCACGTGCTCTCGCAGAAGTGATGTTTGGTGATGAAGATGCAATGATTCGGGTAGATATGTCTGAGTATATGGAAAAACATTCTACTTCACGTCTTGTAGGTTCCCCTCCAGGTTATGTTGGATTTGATGATGGAGGTCAATTGACGGAGAAAGTACGCCGTAAACCTTACTCTGTTATTTTGTTAGACGAAATAGAAAAAGCGCATCCTGATGTATTTAATATTCTTCTTCAGGTATTAGAAGATGGTCGTTTAACAGACTCCAAAGGGCGTACAGTCGATTTTCGTAATACAGTTGTTATCATGACATCTAATGTTGGTGCGGATGCGCTTAAATACAATAAGTACGTTGGATTTAACTTACAAGAAGGTGGAAAAACAGATTATAAAGATATGAAAAGTAAAATGTTAGAGGAATTGAAAAAAGCATTCCGACCTGAGTTCTTAAACCGTTTAGATGAAATGATCGTGTTCCACTCGCTAGAAAGAGAACATTTAAAACGAATTGTTTCGTTAATGACGCAACAATTAGCGCAACGTTTAAAAGAGCAAGGTATTGAACTAGAGTTAACAGAAGCCGCTCAAGAAAAGATTACGACAGAAGGGTACGATCCTGCATATGGTGCTAGACCACTACGTCGAGCATTGCAAAAGCATGTGGAAGATCGATTATCCGAAGAACTTCTTAAAGGTGAAGTACTAGCTGGCCAACATGTTGTGTTTGATGTGGAGAATGATGAATTTGTCGTTCGTACAAAAGCGATAGTAACAGAGGTTTAAAATAATGGGCATTCCAAACGCTAAGTAAGGAATGCCTTTTTTTACATAGGAGGAACAAATGGCAAAACGAAAAACGAAGTTTATGTGTAATTCTTGCGGTTATGAGTCTGCCAAATGGATGGGAAGATGTCCAGGATGCGGAGAATGGAATACGATGGTAGAAGAGTTGGAGGTTGTTTCAAAAGGACCAAAACGATCTTTTCAACATTCTACTGGAGTAGCTCAGAAAGCCACACCAATTATTGCGGTGGAGACAGCGGATGAACCGAGAGTAGAAACGGAACTCATGGAGTTGAATCGAGTACTTGGCGGTGGAATTGTGCCTGGTTCCCTTATATTAATAGGTGGAGATCCGGGAATCGGAAAGTCGACTTTGCTTTTACAAGTTTCTGCACTGCTCGCAAATAAGGGAGAGCGCGTGTTATATATTTCAGGTGAGGAATCGATTAGACAGACGAAGCTTCGCGCCGAGCGTTTGGGTGTCACATCTGCTGAACTGTATATATATTCTGAAACAAATTTAGAATTAATCAATGAAACGATTGATAGTGTGGAGCCTAGATTTGTTATTGTCGACTCCATTCAAACTGTACATCATCCGGAAGTGACAAGTGCTCCAGGAAGTGTGTCTCAAGTGCGGGAATGTACAGCTGAACTAATGCGCATTGCTAAAACAAAAAATATAGCAATTTTCTTAGTAGGACATGTAACGAAAGAGGGACAAATTGCTGGACCACGTTTATTGGAACATATGGTAGATACGGTTTTATATTTTGAGGGAGAACGACATCATACATACCGAATTTTACGGTCACAAAAAAATAGATTTGGTTCAACAAATGAAATTGCTATTTTTGAGATGGTGCAGCAAGGTTTAAAAGAAGTGTTGAATCCATCTGAACTATTTTTGCAAGAGCGTTCACACGGAGCAGCTGGCTCAGCCATTGTTGCTTCGATGGAAGGGACAAGACCCATCTTGGTTGAAATTCAAGCACTAGTTACGCAATCTAGTTTTAATTATCCAAAACGAATGGCAACAGGAATCGATCAAAATAGAATTTCTTTACTCATGGCAGTATTAGAAAAACGTATGGGATTACTTTTGCAAACACAAGATGCTTATATAAAAGTTGCGGGTGGAGTTAAATTAGACGAACCTGCGATTGATTTAGCCGTCCTAGTAAGTATCGTATCCAGTTTCCGGGACACAGGAGTAGCACCTACCGATTGTTTTGTGGGGGAGGTAGGACTAACTGGCGAAGTGAGACGAGTATCGAGAATTGAGCAAAGAGTGCAAGAGGCGACCAAATTAGGTTTTAAACGCATCGTGATTCCTGCATCCAATTTAGGTGGCTGGGATTATCCAAAAGGTATTCAAGTAATTGGGGTAGAAACGGTAAATGAAGTCATGAAAGAAGCTTTTCGGTAATCAATTTTAAGTAGTTCTTCTATACGTTTAACTTAACTAACAGGAGTAACTGTCTACTCCTGTTTAACATAATAGACGTAGAATGAAGGTTGGCGGTATAATAAAAGGTAAATGGAGGTGGGATGTTTGTTAAAATGGATTATTCAAATTGCATTCATTTTAATAGGAGGTACATTAGGGTTAATATTTTTACCGCACTTATACGAAATAATAAATTTATCTGATAACCCATGGATTCAAAATCCTTATGTATCTGTTATTATTGGTGCAATCATACTGTATATTGCTGCATTTTTTTTAACAGACTACTTAATTAACTTTATTCGTTGGATGGAAGAACGTCTCTTAATGGCGCCGATAGGTGATCTGCTATTTGGGACAATTGGACTTGTCATTGGGTTAATTGTAGCGTTTCTACTCGGAACGGCTATTAACAATATAGTTATTCTAGGTATTGGATCGGTTGTTCCGGTTTTATTATCTATTGTGCTTGGGTATTTAGGTTTTCAAGTAGGTTTTAAAAAACGGGACGAGTTACTACAAGTTTTCACTACTGCCAAACAACCTGGGCAAAAGAAAAAAGGTTCAGACGATGAGGAACAGGATTTAAGTTTGGGGACGTATAAACTTCTCGATACAAGTGTCATTATAGATGGACGTATTGCGGATATTTCAAAGACTGGTTTTATGGAAGGTGTATTGGTAGTTCCACAGTTTGTACTTACGGAACTACAGCATATTGCAGATTCATCTGACACCTTAAAAAGAACAAGAGGACGTCGTGGACTAGATGTGTTAAAAACATTGCAAACGGAACGTGCTTCCGCTGTATTAATTGTGGAAGAAGATTTTGAAGACATACAAGAAGTAGACTTAAAACTTATGCGTTTGGCGAAGAAAATGAATGGAATTGTGGTGACGAATGATTTCAACTTAAATAAAGTTTGTGACCTTCATCAAGTGCGCGTTCTTAACATTAATGATCTTGCAAATGCAGTCAAGCCAGTCGTTATTCCCGGGGAAATAATGCATGTAGTCGTTATTAAAGACGGCAAAGAGCATAACCAAGGTGTCGCTTACTTAGACGACGGAACGATGATTGTAGTTGAAGGTGGCAAAGTGTATATTGGACAAGCGATTAATGTGGAAGTGACGAGCGTTCTTCAAACTTCTGCAGGTCGAATGATTTTCGCGAAACCACAAGACTCAAAATAATGGAAGGGGTAGTTTCCTAAGATTTAGTAGGAAAACGCCCTTTTTCTATTGGTAACAGGAGGAGAAGTATTTGATGTATACGGTGTTATTGCCTGCAGCAGGTAGTGGAAAGCGCATGGGAGCAGGTCAAAATAAACTGTTTTTAGAATTGAGACAGATTCCTATTTTAATACATACTTTGCGTGTTTTTGAGCAAGATTCGAAGTGTAAATCTATCGTATTGGCAGTAAAAAAAGAAGAACAAACATTTATTGAGCAGATGTTGATAAAACATCATATTACAAAAGTGGTCGCTATTACAGAAGGCGGAGCAGAGAGACAACATAGCGTATACGCGTGTCTAAAATCCTCTCCAGACCAAGGCATTGTACTTGTGCATGATGCGGCAAGACCTTTTATTAAACAAGTAGTTATTCATCAACTTGTCCAAACTGCTGAGGAATCGGGAGCAGCAGTAGCGGCAGTTCGTGCAAAGGATACAATGAAAAAAGTAGAAAATGGTATAATTCAAGAAACGGTGGATCGGGAAAGTTTATGGGTTATCCAAACGCCACAAGCTTTTCAGTATGCACTATTAGAAAAAGCTGAGCGTCTTGCGGACAAAGATTGCTTTTTGGGTACTGATGAAGCGATGCTTGTCGAACGTCTAGGAGAGCAAGTGCACATTGTGGAAAGTACGTATGATAATGTAAAGATGACGACAAAAGAAGATCTTCTTTTGGGGGAAGTAATATTAAACAAACATAAGCAGGGGGATTAATAAAATGATACGAATTGGTCAAGGGTTTGATGTACATGAATTTGCAGATAATCGCCCGTTAATTATTGGAGGAATTGCAATTCCTTACGAGAGAGGGCTTATTGGACATTCGGATGCAGATGTGTTGCTCCATACGATTACAGATGCAGCTCTAGGAGCAATAGGAGAAGGAGATATTGGGAGACACTTCCCTGATACCGATCCAGATTTTAAAGACGCGGATTCAGCTAAATTACTGGAACATATTTGGAAAATCGTAGATGCTCGTGGTTATAAGTTGGGAAATATTGATTGTACTATTATTGCGCAAAAGCCGAAAATGGCTCCGCATATTGAAACGATCCGTGCACGGGTTGCAGAGCTTCTTCAGGCGCATGTTAGTCAAGTGAATGTAAAAGCAACGACAACAGAAAAATTAGGTTTTACAGGTCGTGAAGAAGGTATAGCTTCGATGGCAACTATTTTACTTGTAAAGAAAGACTAACTTTAAAAAGCACAGTAGCAATGGTAAAATAAATAAAGTTTACATGCTCGAAAACTAGGAGGATATTACAATGACACAAGAAGTTCGCGTACGATATGCACCAAGTCCAACGGGGTTTTTACATATTGGAGGAGCACGTACAGCATTATTTAACTATTTATATGCACGCCATCATAACGGAAAATTTATCGTTCGTATCGAGGATACAGACATTGAACGCAATGTAGAGGGTGGCGAATTATCACAACTCGAAAACTTAAAATGGTTAGGTATTGAATATGATGAATCCGTTGACATCGGTGGACCTTATGCACCGTATCGCCAAATGGAACGCCTGGATATTTACATGAAGCATGCGGAAGAAATGCTAGCAAATGGACATGCCTATAAATGTTTCTGTACGTCAGAGGAATTAGAAGCTGATCGTGAAGTACAAAGAGAAAAAGGTGTAGCAGCCCCTATGTATAATGGGAAATGTCGCCATTTATCAGCTGAAGAAGTACAAGTAAAAGAAGCTGCAGGTTTGCCATTTACAATTCGTATGCGTGTACCAGATAACGTAACATACACATTTGAGGATTTAGTTCGTGGTTCGGTTACATTTGAATCGAAAGATGTTGGAGATTGGGTACTTGTGAAAGCAAATGGAATCCCAACGTATAACTACGCGGTAGTATTAGATGACTACTTTATGAAGATTTCACATGTATTCCGTGGAGAAGAACATCTATCTAATACACCAAAACAATTAATGGTATTTGACGCATTTGGATGGGAATATCCGAAGTACGGACATATGACCTTAATTATTAATGAAAGTCGTAAAAAGCTATCGAAACGTGATGAGTCCATTATTCAATTTGTCACTCAATACAAAGATCTTGGTTACTTACCTGAAGCAATGTTCAACTTCTTTGCACTTTTAGGATGGTCTCCTGAAGGGGAAGATGAAATTTTCTCGAAAGAGGAATTCATTAATATTTTTGATGTAAATCGTTTATCTAAATCACCGTCAATGTTTGATAAACAAAAGTTAACATGGATGAATAATCAATACATTAAACAATTACCACTTGAAAAAGTCGTTGAACTTGCACTTCCTCATCTACAAAAGGCAGAACTTCTTCCGGCAGAATTAAGTGCAGATGAACAAGCATGGGCAACGAAGCTGATCGCTCTTTATCATGACCAAATGAGCTTCGGAGCTGAAATCGTTGAATTATCTTCTCAGTTCTTTGATCATGAAATTGCATATACTGAAGAAGCGGCAGAAGTATTGGCTGGTGAACAAGTTCCTGAAGTTATGGCTGCATTTAAAACGCAATTAGAATCTTTAGACACTTTTGAAGCAACAGAGATTAAGGGGGCTATAAAAGCAGTTCAAAAAGAAACAGGCCATAAGGGAAAAAATCTATTCATGCCAATTCGTGTAGTGACAACTGGTCAAACGCACGGTCCTGAGTTAGCGGATGCAATCAGCCTAATCGGAAAAGAAAAAGTAATTGCTCGAGTGGCTAAATACGCAAAACAATAAGATTGACTTTCATGTAATTAGGTGTGAAAATGAGGATACAAATTCCGAACGAAATCTATAAAAAGCTAAGATGAGGAGAAGTAAGTAACGCAAGTTCTTTAGAGAGGACCATCACCGGCTGAAAGTGGTCTGAACCAATGAGTTACTGAAATGCACCTCTGAGTGCCATGCCGAACGTACGAGTAGGCTGGACGTATCATCTGCGTTAAAGATGCTAAGTGGAAAAGGTATTGTAAACACCTTTTCAATCAGAGTGGAACCGCGCCTAAAGCGTCTCTGTCTATTTTCAATAGACAGAGACGCTTTTTTTTATTTTTTTCCAAAAGGAGAGATACAGATGTTTGAGCGAATGAAAGAAGATATAGCCGTTGTGTTTGAACAGGATCCTGCAGCAACAAGTATGCTAGAAGTAGTATTAACATACTCAGGTTTACACGCTATTTGGAGCCATCGAATTGCCCACGCTCTATATAAAAAGAGGCTATTTTTCCTTGCGCGGATCATTTCGCAAATTAGCCGTTTTTTTACAGGAATCGAAATTCATCCAGGTGCTAAAATCGGCAGACGATTTTTTATTGACCACGGAATGGGTGTAGTTATTGGGGAAACTTGTGAAATTGGAGAGGATTGTACAATTTATCAAGGGGTTACATTGGGGGGGACAGGAAAAGAAAAAGGAAAAAGACATCCCACCCTTGCCGATAATGTGCTAGTAGCAACAGGTGCAAAGGTTTTAGGATCCATTACAATTGGAGAAAATAGTAAAGTGGGAGCAGGTTCTGTCGTGTTAAAAGATGTTCCGATTAACTCAACAGTTGTTGGTATTCCTGGTGTAGTCGTTATTCAAAATGGTGTGAAATTGAAGCGGAATTTAAATCATCAAGATCTACCGGATCCTTTTGCTGATAGATGCAAAAAGATGGAAAATGAAATAAAAGTGTTACAAGAAGAAATAGAGAGACTGACAAAAGTAGAGGAGATGAAAGAGTATGGCAATTCAAATTTTTAATACATTAAAACGTGAAAAAGAACCCTTTGTACCAATGGAAGAGGGAAAGGTTAAAATGTATGTGTGCGGACCAACCGTATATAACTACATTCATATTGGGAACGCCCGACCTGTAATCGTATACGATACGGTCAGAAAGTATTTAGAATATCGTGGTTATGATGTGACATACGTATCAAACTTTACTGATGTAGATGACAAAATTATTAAGGCGGCAAATGAACTCGGTGAAGACGTTTCCGATTTAACAGAACGTTTCATAAATGCTTATTTTGCAGACGTGGAAGCATTGGGCTGCAGTAGAGCAGACTCCCATCCTCGAGTAACGGATCATATGACCGAAATTATAGAGTTTATAAAAGTGCTAGAAGAAAAAGGGTATGCATATGAATCCCATGGAGATGTGTATTACCGCACAAGAAAATTTGATGGTTATGGTAAACTTTCCCACCAGTCAGTAGATGATTTGAAAATTGGCGCACGTATTGAAACGGGTGAAAAGAAAGAGGATGCGCTTGATTTTGCGTTATGGAAAGCGGCGAAACCAGGAGAAATTTTCTGGGAAAGCCCTTGGGGTTCAGGACGCCCAGGATGGCATATTGAGTGCTCAGTAATGGCGCGTGAGATTCTAGGAGACACAATTGATATTCATGCAGGTGGCCAAGATTTAACTTTCCCTCATCACGAAAATGAAATTGCGCAATCAGAAGCAAGAACTGGAAAAACCTTTGCAAGATATTGGATGCACAATGGTTATATTAATATTGATAATGAAAAGATGTCTAAATCACTCGGGAACTTTGTACTAGTTAACGATATCCGTCAGCAAATTGATCCACAAATATTAAGACTGTTCATGCTAAGTGTACATTATCGTCATCCGATTAACTACGCTGGAGATCTAGTAGAACAAGCGAAAGCTGGTCTTGAAAGAATTCGAACTTCTTATGCAAATGTGGTGCATCGCTTAAATGCAACTGCTGATTTAGGTGATCACAGTGATATTTGGCTACACAAAATCGGAGAAGTGAAAGAACAATTTATTACTGCTATGGATGATGACTTCAACACAGCGAACGGAATTGCAGCAGTATTTGAACTATCAAAGCTTGCAAATACCTATTTACTCGAAAAGCAAACTTCTGAACCAGTATTAAACCAATTCCTAATGGTTTTTGATGAACTAACATCCGTGTTAGGGCTTTCGCTTAAACAAGAGAAAGAAGTATTGGATGAAGATATCGATGCGTTAATCGAAGAGCGTAATGAAGCGAGACAAAATCGCAATTTTGCGCGAGCAGATGAAATCAGAGATCAATTAAAAGACATGAATATTATTTTAGAAGATACTGCGCAAGGTATCCGATGGAAAAGAGGATAAACTTGTGAGTAATTTTAAACTTTCTGATGTAAAACAACTAAACTCTTTAGCCTTAGCATATATGGGAGATGCTGTGTTAGAGCAAGTTGTTCGTGAGCATCTCATTCGTTCGGGGCGTGTAAAACCTAATATCTTGCATAGAGAGGCTACAAACTATGTATCAGCAAAAGCACAAGCAACAATTGTTAGAGAACTTTTAAACACTCATTTTCTGACTGAAGAAGAAGAAGCTGTATTAAGAAGAGGTCGAAATGCAAAGTCTGGAACTGTGCCGAAAAACACAGATGTTCAAACATATCATTATAGTACAGCGTTTGAAGCGGTGATAGGAAGTTTATATTTAAGTGAACAAAAAGAGCGGTTGCAGGAGTTGCTGCAATTCTCCATTGAATTTATCGACGCACAGAAAGGGGAGAAAAGTAAATGACAGAACAAACAGAGCAAACAGAACAAACAGGTGAGATTATCGCAGGGAAGAACCCTGTAGTCGAGGCGTTGCGTTCCGGGAGAGATATGAACAAGGTATGGATTGCGGAAGGTATACAAAAAAGTGGAGTCAATGAAATTATTCAATTAGCAAAAGAAGCGGGTATTATTGTTCAATTTGTTCCGAAAAAGAAGTTGGATAACTTAACGGATGCAAATCATCAAGGAATTGTTGCTTCAGTTGCTGCTTACCGTTACGCAGAGCTAGATGATTTGTTTGAACTAGCAGCTAGTAAAAAAGAGGATCCTCTTTTTATTATTTTAGATGAAATTGAAGACCCACATAATCTTGGTTCCATTATGCGTACGGCAGATGCAGTTGGAGCGCACGGGATCATTATTCCAAAAAGACGAGCTGTAGGGTTAACGGCAGTAGTTGCAAAGGCATCAACAGGTGCCATAGAGCATATCCCTGTATATCGTGCCGGCAACTTAGCACAAGCAGTGGATGAGTTAAAAACACGTGGTGTTTGGATTGCGGGAACTGATGCAGCAAAATCAACGGACTATCGAAATATGGATGCAACACTTCCGCTAGCACTTATTATTGGTAGTGAAGGAAAAGGTATGAGTCGTTTATTAAAAGATAAGTGTGACTTCTTATACCACTTGCCGATGGTCGGTCATGTGACAAGTTTAAATGCGTCTGTTGCTACCGCAATACTTTTATACGAAGTATTGCGTGTTAGACGTCCGCTTAAAGGCTAAACAGATGCAGATCCTACTTGTCGATGGCTATAATATCATCGGCGCATGGAATGAATTAAGATTATTAAAAAGCGACAAACTTTTAGATGCGAGAGACCGACTAATTGAACTAATGGCAGAATATAAAGCATTTACAGGTATTCGAGTGATTGTGGTTTTTGATGCACATCTAGTTCCGGGAGTAGAAAACAAGCAGAGGCAAAATGATGTAGAGGTAATATTTACTCGTGAAAATGAGACAGCGGATGAACGAATTGAAAAGCTTACGCAGGAATTAAGTGGTAGAAGAGTTCAAATTCACGTAGCGACTTCCGATATGACAGAGCAAAGAGTAGTTTTTGGACAAGGTGCATTAAGAAAATCTGCCCGAGAATTTGAAATCGAAATGGCTTCTATTTCATCGAATATTACGAAAAATGTGAGGCGTATCCAAGAAAACAAACCAACTTCTAAGATACCTTTAACAGAGGAAGTTGCAGAAATTTTCGAAAAATGGCGAAGAGGAATGAAATGATGCATTGACGCTGTAAATTTTCTTCCTGTATACTTGTTATATCTATTCGTATATTGCAGAGGTGACTTCATTGGAAAAGGCGGAACATAATCTACAACAATTGGATAGTTTACAAGATGAGGAACTTGTAGAGATGGTTCATCAAGGGAACACTGAAGCACTAGATTATTTAATAACGAAGTACCGCTCGTTCGTTCGTATGAAAGGCAGATCCTACTTTTTAATTGGCGCTGACAGAGAAGATATTCACCAAGAAGGCATGATTGGATTATATAAAGCAATTCGAGATTTTAAGGAAGAAAAGCTAGCATCTTTCCGAGCGTTCGCCGAGTTATGCATTACTCGACAAATTATTACAGCTATTAAAACTGCAACTCGTCAAAAGCATATTCCGCTAAACTCATATGTATCATTAGATAAACCTATCTATGATGAAGAATCTGACCGAACTTTGATGGATATGATTGCTGGTTCGGTAATAGATGACCCAGAAGAGTTAATTATAAATCGGGAAGATTATAATAGTATGGAAGAGAAAATGACGGAGATTTTAAGTGAACTGGAGCAACAAGTGCTTGTGTTATATTTAGATGGGCAGTCTTACCAAGAGATTTCAGAAGAGTTGAATAGACATGTGAAATCAATTGATAATGCGCTTCAAAGAGTGAAACGAAAATTAGAGCGTTATATGGAGATTGGTAGTAATTATGTATAAACACTGGGATTCTGTTGACACAGTTTATGTAAGATGATAATCTTTAAAAAGACTTAAACGCCAAAAAGGTGAGAAAATGACTAAGAAAATTGTCTTGAGTTGTACACAATGTGGTCACCGAAATTATACGGTTAATACATCAAAAGAGAGTGCATCTATACGTATAGAACGAAAAAAGTATTGTACGCATTGTAACGCACATACACTTCACAAACAAACGTTGTGAGTATGTAAATAAGATAGATTTTCCGTATGGAGGTTTAGCTAAGATGGCTAATGTTGGAGGATTTTTTAAAAATGTAATGTCTGAAATGAGAAAAGTAAGTTGGCCTAGAAGGAAAGAGCTTACAAGATATACAGTTGTCGTACTAGCGACAGTGATAGTTATGGCTGTATTCTTTGGTTTAGTAGATTTAGGGATTTCTCAACTTTTCCGTTGGTATTTGGATCTATAAAATGCATTTTGTAAATATTTTTTGAAAATAGCCCGTCTTACTAAACGAACGGGTTTTTTCATTTGTCTAAGAAAAGGAGGGAAGGACGATCAGTCCTACAGCCATGGAAAAAAATTGGTATGTTGTTCATACTTACTCTGGGTATGAAAATAAAGTAAAAGCAAACTTAGAAAAGCGTGTAGAAACAATGGGAATGTCAGATAAAATTTTCCGCGTATATATCCCTGAACAGGAAGAAACGGATTTTAAAGATGGAAAAAAACGTGTCGTTTCGAGAAAAACTTTCCCTGGGTACGTATTCGTTGAACTGATTATGACAGATGATGCTTGGTATGTTGTAAGAAATACTCCAGGGGTAACTGGATTCCTGGGTTCTTCAGGCGGAGGAACAAAACCAACACCTTTAGCTCCTGAAGAAGTGCAGTCTATGTTGAAACAAATGGGCAGCAATGAAGCAAGAGTAGAAGTAGACTTCGCGGTAGGCGAATTGGTTGAAGTATTAGAAGGACCGTTTGCTCATTTCCAAGGGAAAGTAGAGGTAATTGACTCTACTAAAGGTAAAGTAACTGTTTCTGTAGATATGTTTGGCCGAGAAACAAATATGGAATTAGACTTCGTTCAAGTAACGAAAATATAATTTTTATTTAGTTACTTGCTAAAGGTTGAAAATAGTGGTATCATTTCAAAGGTCAGACTTAAAATAAGTCTGTATGAATTTTTCTAATGTTATCAGCAATTCGCTGAGAGACAGATATTTGAGTGGGAGGGGCAACCCAATTACCACATCACGGACTTAAGGAGGTGTGTCTCGTGGCTAAAAAAGTGATTAAAGTTGTTAAATTACAAATTCCTGCTGGTAAAGCAAACCCAGCGCCACCGGTTGGTCCTGCATTAGGACAAGCGGGTGTTAATATCATGGGATTCTGTAAGGAGTTCAACGCACGTACTGCCGATCAAGCAGGTCTAATCATTCCGGTTGAAATTTCTGTATTTGAAGATCGTTCATTTACTTTCATTACAAAAACTCCGCCGGCAGCAGTGCTACTTAAAGTAGCAGCAGGTATTCAATCTGGATCAGGTGAACCAAACCGCGTAAAAGTGGCGAAAGTGAAACGTGATAAAGTTCGCGAAATCGCAGAACAAAAAATGCCAGATTTAAATGCAGCGTCTGTTGAAGCAGCTATGTTGATGGTTGAAGGTACTGCACGTAGCATGGGTATTACAATCGAAGACTAATATTTAATGTGCATTTTAATATAATGCATTTGTTTTTTGGAGGTTGTAGTTGTTCCTTAGAATAACTACAACCTTTACACGTGGGAGGTTTATTCCGCTAAAACCACTATCAAGGAGGACATTTTAATGGCTAACAAAGGTAAAAAATTACAAGAAGCTTCAAAATTAATCGATAGTAATGTATTATATTCGGCTAAAGAAGCGATTGAACTTGCGAAAAAAACTAGCACTGCTAACTTCGATGCAACTGTAGAAGTTGCTTTCCGTTTAGGGATCGATACTCGTAAAAATGACCAACAAATCCGTGGGGCAGTTGTGCTTCCAAACGGAACTGGTAAAACACAACGCGTATTAGTATTCGCTAAAGGTGAAAAACTGAAAGAAGCAGAAGCTGCAGGTGCAGACTATGCTGGTGATACAGAATACATCAACAAAATTCAACAAGGATGGTTTGACTTCGATGTAATCGTAGCAACTCCGGATATGATGGGTGAAGTTGGTAAAATTGGTCGCGTACTTGGACCTAAAGGCTTAATGCCAAACCCAAAAACAGGTACTGTTACATTTGATGTTACGAAAGCTATCGGAGAAATCAAAGCTGGTAAAGTAGAATACCGCGCTGACAAAACTGGTATCATTCATGCGCCAATCGGTAAAGTATCTTTTGAAGATGAAAAATTAGTAGAAAATTTCTTGGCGGTATTTGAAGTAGTGCAAAAAGCTAAACCAGCTGCTTCTAAAGGTACTTACATGAAATCTGTTAATGTTACAACTACAATGGGTCCTGCTGTTAAAGTTGACGCTCAATCAATTAAATAATAATTGACAACTAAAGGTCTATCTGTTAAGATGGCTTTTGTTGTGAAATATACATTTGTACCGAAGACAGTAGGAGTGGCATGTCACTTAATATCCTACCGAGGACAAGCAAATTCAGATTCTTCTTAGATGATGACTTTCTGCCTCTGTGTCTATCCGTAGATCAGAGGCTTTTCTTTTGTCGGTATAAATGGCCAATTCTTATAGGAGGTGCCAAAATGAACAAAGCAATTGAAACAAAAAAAGTGCAAGTTCAAGACATTGCAGAAAAGTTTAAAGCTGCTGCTTCAGTAGTAGTAGTTGACTACCGTGGTTTAAACGTTGCGCAAGTAACTGAACTACGTAAACAACTTCGCGAAGCTGGTGTGGAATTCAAAGTTTACAAAAACTCTCTTACACGCCGTGCGACTGAAGTTGCTGGTGTGGATGGAATCAACGAACATCTTGTTGGACCAAACGCAGTAGCATTTTCTAACGAAGACGTAGTTGCACCTGCAAAAATCATTAATGATTTTGCTAAAAAGAACGAACATCTTGAAATCAAAGCTGGTATCATCGAAGGTATTGTAGCGTCTGCTGAAGACGTGAAAGCATTAGCTGAACTTCCATCACGAGAAGGTCTTCTTTCTATGCTTCTTTCAGTACTTCAAGCTCCAATGCGCAACTTCGCGCTTGCAACAAAAGCTGTTGCAGAACAAAAAGAAGAACAAGGCGCATAATTTATTACGCGGCTTAACAACTAAAAAAGGGCAAATAGCCTAAAAAATATCCATTATAGGAGGAAAATAAAATGAACAAAGAAGCAATCTTAGAAGCTATCAAAGAAATGACAGTTCTTGAGTTAAACGACTTAGTAAAAGCAATTGAAGAAGAATTTGGTGTAACTGCTGCTGCTCCTGTAGCAATGGCTGCAGGTGGCGGTGCTGCTGCAGCTGAAGAGCAAACTGAATTTGACGTAATCCTTGCTTCTGCAGGCGATCAAAAAATTAAAGTAATTAAAGTTGTTCGTGAAATCACTGGTCTTGGTTTGAAAGAAGCTAAAGAAGTAGTTGATAACGCACCAAAAGCAGTTAAAGAAGGCGTATCTAAAGAAGACGCTGAAGCTATCAAAGCTCAACTTGAAGAAGTCGGCGCTAACGTAGAAGTTAAGTAATTTTTGTACAGTTCGAAGAAAAAAAGCTCGTCAGTTAACGACGGGCTTTTCTTCGTATGTATTATGGAGGGTTATTCGGTGTCTGATCACTATTACTCTAGAAAACCTCAAACGGAAAGTAAGCCACGTCACTGGAATTTTACATTGCTTGGGAATGCCTTTCGATTTGAAACAGATGCTGGTGTCTTTAGTAAGAGCGAAGTAGATTTTGGCTCCCGTGTATTAATCGATGCTTTTGAAACACCTGATCTAGAAGGAGATTTTTTAGATATAGGCTGTGGATACGGTCCGATTGGTCTGTCTATTGCGAAAGCAAATGAAGGAAGAACAGTTCATTTAGTAGATGTTAACACACGTGCAATCCAACTTGCAGAAAAAAATGCTGCTGCTAACGGGATACAAAATGTACGAATCTATGAAAGTGATGGGTTGTCAGCGGTTCAGACTGCAAACTTTGCGGCTATTATAACTAATCCACCAATTCGCGCTGGAAAAGAGACTATTTTTCGTTTTTACAAGGAATCTTATGAAATATTGGTTTCAAAGGGAGAATTGTGGATTGTGATTCAAAAGAAACAAGGGGCACCATCAACTTTTAGTTATTTAGAAGAGATTTTTGGTCAAGTGGAAATAGTAGAAAAAGCAAAAGGCTACTGGATTTTAAAAGCTACAAAAGATTGACTTGACAAAATCGCTATGATATTATAATGAAATGTAAAATATTATTTTGAGGACGTATGCCTTTTTGAATAAATGTATTAAATACGGGTATACTGGCCGAAAGAAAAGTTTGGTTATTTAAAAATGAGCTCTTATTTAGAACTCGTTTTCTTTTTGTCTTTTCGATATCATACACTAATTTGTTGATATGGGAAAGACCTATTATCGCTTTATTGAGGGGTGAATGAGTTGACAGGTCAACTAGTTCAGTACGGACAACACCGCCAACGCAGAAGTTTTGCGCGTATTAGTGAGGTGCTTGAACTTCCGAATCTAATCGAAATTCAAACAGCATCTTACGAATGGTTCCTTGAAGAAGGTTTACGTGAAATGTTTAAAGATATTTCACCAATCGAGGACTTTACAGGCAATCTATCACTTGAATTCGTCGACTATAGTTTAAATGAACCGAAGTATTCAGTCGACGAATCAAAAGAACGTGACGCAACATACGCAGCTCCACTGCGCGTAAAAGTACGTCTCCACAACAAAGAAACGGACGAAGTGAAAGAACAAGATGTATTCATGGGTGATTTCCCACTGATGACAGAAACAGGTACTTTCGTAATTAATGGTGCTGAGCGCGTTATCGTATCTCAGTTAGTCCGTTCACCAAGTGTTTATTTTCATGACAAAACAGACAAAAATGGTAAAAAAGGCTTTGGATCTACAGTTATTCCAAACCGTGGCGCATGGTTAGAGTATGAAATTGATGCAAAAGACGTCGTATACGTTCGAATCGATCGCACGCGTAAATTACCTGTTACTGTTTTACTTCGCGCATTAGGCTTAGGATCTGATCAAGAAATCATTGATTTAATTGGTGACAATGAATATCTACGTAATACGCTTGAAAAAGATAATACGGAAACGTCTGAAAAAGCGTTACTTGAAATCTATGAGCGTCTACGCCCTGGTGAACCACCAACAGTTGAAAGTGCAAAAAGTTTGTTGTATTCTCGCTTTTTTGACCCAAAACGCTATGATTTAGCGAATGTTGGTCGTTACAAAATGAATAAAAAATTGCATATAAAAAATCGTTTGTTTAATCAAACGATAGCAGAAACGCTAGTGGATCCTGAAACAGGCGAGATATTAGTAGAAGCGGGTACTCTGATAGATCGTCGAGTACTTGATAGACTGATCCCTCATTTAGAGAATGGTATAGGGTTTAAAACATTATCTCAAGCAGGTGGTGTTTTAGAAGATGATATTACCATTCAATCCATTAAAATCTATGCACCAAATGAAGAAGAACAAAAGGAGATTAATGTAATTAGCAATGCGTATGTGGAAACAGAAGTTAAAAACATTACGCCTGCCGATATCGTTTCTTCTGTTGGATACTTCTTTAATCTTTTATACAATGTTGGAAATACGGATGACATTGACCATCTAGGAAATCGCCGTTTACGTTCGGTAGGAGAGTTGTTACAAAATCAGTTCCGTATTGGTCTTTCTCGTATGGAACGAGTAGTTCGTGAAAGAATGTCTATTAACGATACACAATCAATTGTTCCACAACAATTGATCAATATTCGTCCGGTCATTGCATCTATTAAAGAATTTTTTGGTAGTTCACAATTATCTCAGTTCATGGACCAAACAAACCCTCTTGCAGAACTAACGCATAAACGTCGTCTTTCTGCTCTTGGACCTGGTGGTTTAACGCGTGAACGTGCTGGATTCGAAGTGCGTGACGTTCATTACTCTCACTATGGTCGCATGTGTCCGATTGAAACGCCTGAGGGTCCGAATATTGGGCTTATTAACTCGCTTTCAAGTTTTGCAAAAGTAAATAAATTTGGATTTATTGAAACTCCATACCGACGTGTTGATCCTGAAACAGGTCTCGTTACTTCACGCATTGATTATCTAACAGCTGATGAAGAGGATAACTATGTAGTAGCGCAAGCGAACTCTCCCTTATCAGAAGATGGTGAATTCGTTAAAGAAGAAGTAGTAGGTCGTTTCCGTGGGGATAATACTGTATTTAGAAGAGATCAGATTGATTACATGGATGTATCGCCGAAACAAGTAGTTTCTGCAGCAACAGCATGCATTCCTTTCTTAGAGAATGATGACTCGAACCGTGCTCTTATGGGAGCGAACATGCAACGTCAAGCAGTTCCTTTACTGAATCCAGAAGCTCCTTTTGTAGGAACAGGTATGGAACATGTGAATGCACGTGATTCAGGTGCTGCTGTTATTGCAAAATACCATGGTATCGTAGAACACGTAGAAGCGAAAGAAATTAGAGTTCGTCGCATCGAAGAAGTCGATGGAAAAGAAGTAAAAGGAGATTTAACATCTTATAAAGTACACAAATTTGAACGTTCAAATCACGGTACTTCTATTAACCAACGTCCAATTGTGAAAATTGGGGATCGAGTTAAACCACTTGATATGCTTGCAGATGGTCCTTCTATGGAAAAAGGTGAACTAGCATTAGGTCGTAATGTATTAGTAGCCTTCATGACATGGGATGGATATAACTATGAGGATGCCGTTATAATGAGCGAGCGTCTCGTGAAAGATGATGTATACACTTCTGTGCATATTGAGGAGTATGAATCAGAATCGCGTGATACGAAGCTTGGGCCAGAGGAAATTACGAGAGATATTCCGAACGTCGGAGAAGATGCATTACGCAATTTAGACGATCGTGGAATTATCCGTATTGGTGCAGAAGTTCGTGATGGAGACATCCTAGTTGGGAAAGTAACACCAAAAGGGGTTACAGAACTAACTGCGGAAGAGCGTTTACTTCATGCTATATTTGGTGAAAAAGCTCGTGAAGTTCGTGATACATCTCTACGCGTACCTCATGGTGCTGGTGGGATAATTTTAGATGTAAAAGTATTCAACCGTGAAGATGGCGATGAATTATCTCCAGGCGTTAACCAATTAGTCCGTGCATATATCGTTCAAAAACGTAAAATCTCTGTAGGGGATAAAATGGCCGGACGTCATGGTAATAAAGGGGTAATTTCAAGGATTCTTCCGGAAGAAGATATGCCTTTCCTTCCAGACGGAACACCTGTTGATATCATGTTAAATCCACTAGGTGTACCTTCTCGTATGAATATTGGGCAAGTACTAGAGCTTCACTTAGGTATGGCTGCTAGACTTCTAGGTGTTCATATGGCGTCACCAGTATTCGATGGTGCCAACGAGGAAGATGTTTGGAATACGATGGAAGAAGCTGGACTTAACCGTGATGGTAAAACGACTCTTTATGATGGTCGTTCAGGTGAACCATTTGATAACCGTGTTTCTGTTGGGGTTATGTATATGATTAAACTTGCCCACATGGTTGATGATAAGTTACATGCTCGTTCAACGGGTCCTTACTCACTAGTTACGCAACAGCCTCTTGGAGGGAAAGCGCAATTTGGTGGTCAGCGTTTCGGAGAAATGGAAGTATGGGCACTAGAAGCTTATGGTGCCGCTTATACACTGCAAGAAATTTTAACAGTTAAATCCGATGACGTTGTAGGGCGTGTAAAAACGTATGAAGCAATCGTTAAAGGTGAAAGCGTGCCAGAACCAGGTGTTCCTGAATCATTCAAAGTATTGATCAAAGAATTACAAAGTTTAGGTATGGACGTTAAAATGCTAACTATTGACGAAGAAGAAATAGAACTTCGCGATTTAGATGAAGATGACGATATTCCTGCAGCGGACGCACTTGGAATTTTGCCACAAGCAAAAGAAGAGGAACCAGTAGGGATAGTGGAATAAAGAATACAGCTAGACAACTATTTCGCGGCGACTAACAAGTGTTTTCTGCGACGAGCTGTGCGCAGGAGCAAAAGAAGAGGAACCAGTAGGGATAGTGGAATAAAAGGTAAAAAGAAATCGGACAGGTGATGCCTGTCCGTATTTCCGTATAAAATTGCATTATGCAGAGCTACTTGGAAAGTCTTTTAAAAGACACAAGACTAAAGGGAGGTAGGCTCCTTGATAGATGTTAATAATTTTGAGTATATGAAAATTGGTTTAGCTTCACCTGATAAAATTCGCTCTTGGTCTTACGGGGAAGTTAAAAAACCTGAAACAATCAACTATCGAACATTAAAACCTGAAAAAGATGGTTTGTTCTGTGAACGTATTTTTGGTCCTACTAAAGACTGGGAATGTCACTGTGGTAAATACAAACGAGTTCGTTATAAAGGTGTAGTATGTGATCGATGTGGAGTAGAAGTAACACGTTCAAAAGTACGTCGTGAACGCATGGGACATATCGAATTAGCAGCACCAGTTTCACATATTTGGTATTTCAAAGGTATTCCAAGTCGTATGGGTCTAATTTTGGATATGTCTCCGAGATCCCTTGAAGAAGTAATTTATTTTGCTTCCTATGTGGTAATTGAACCTGCTGATACACCACTTGAAAAGAAACAATTACTTTCTGAAAAAGAATATCGTGCATACCGTGATAAGTTTGGTACAAAGTTCCAAGCTGCTATGGGTGCAGAAGCAATTAAACGTCTACTTCAAGAACTTGATTTAGAGAGTGAAACAGAAAGCTTAAAAGAAGAGCTGAAAACTGCACAAGGTCAGCGTCGTACACGTGCTATTAAACGCTTAGAAGTAGTAGAGTCTTTCCGTAATTCAGGAAATAAGCCAGATTGGATGGTTTTAGACGTACTTCCGGTAATTCCTCCAGAATTGCGTCCAATGGTTCAATTAGATGGTGGACGATTTGCTACATCTGATTTAAACGATTTATATCGTCGTGTTATTAACCGTAATAACCGCTTAAAACGTTTACTTGACTTAGGTGCTCCAAGTATTATCGTACAAAATGAAAAACGTATGTTACAAGAAGCTGTAGATGCTTTGATTGATAATGGTCGTCGTGGTCGTCCGGTTACAGGACCAGGTAATCGTCCATTAAAATCACTCTCTCATATGTTGAAAGGGAAACAAGGTCGTTTCCGCCAAAACTTACTTGGTAAACGTGTAGACTATTCTGGTCGTTCGGTTATCGTAGTAGGACCTAACTTAAAAATGTATCAATGCGGTCTTCCAAAAGAAATGGCTATTGAATTATTTAAACCATTTGTAATGAAAGAACTAGTTGAACGTGGCTTAGCTCACAACATTAAAAGTGCTAAACGAAAAATTGAACGTATGCATGCTGAAGTATGGGATGTATTAGAAGACGTCATTAGGGAGCATCCGGTTTTATTAAACCGAGCACCTACTCTTCACCGTTTAGGTATTCAAGCTTTCGAACCAACATTAGTAGAAGGCCGTGCAATTCGTCTTCACCCTCTTGTGTGTACAGCTTACAACGCTGACTTTGATGGTGACCAAATGGCAGTTCACGTTCCTTTATCGGCAGAAGCTCAAGCGGAAGCCCGTTTATTAATGCTTGCAGCACAAAACATTTTGAACCCGAAAGATGGAAAACCAGTTGTTACACCTTCTCAAGATATGGTTTTAGGAAACTATTACTTAACACTTGAGCGAAAAGGGGCAACAGGAGAAGGTTCTACTTTCTATGGTCCAGAAGAAGTATTAATCGCATATAACACTGGTCATGTACATTTGCATACACGTATCGCAATTGATGCATCATCACTTAAAAACCAAACATTTACGGAAGAACAAAACAAAATGTTGTTAACAACAACTGTTGGTAAAGTAATTTTTAATGAAATATTACCAGAGACGTTCCCGTATATTAATGAACCAACTGACTTCAATTTGCAAATTGAAACTCCATCAAACTACTTTGTTTCTACAAATACAGATATAAAGAAACATATTGAGGCAATGGATCTTATACAACCATTCAAGAAAAAGATCCTTGGAAATATCATTGCAGAAGTATTTAAACGTTTCCATATTACAGAAACTTCGAAAATGCTAGACCGCATGAAAGCACTTGGATTTAAATATTCTACTAAAGCTGGTATTACAATCGGTATTTCTGATATCGTGGTACTTCCAGACAAAGGTGAAATTCTAGAAGAAGCGCAAGGTAAAGTAGATAAAGTAATTAAACAATTCCGTCGTGGTTTAATCACTGAAGAAGAGCGTTATGCAAGTGTCATAGGACATTGGAGTAAAGCAAAAGAGATTATTCAAGACAAACTGATGAAATCCCTTGATAATTCTAACCCAATTTTCATGATGAGTGATTCAGGTGCCCGTGGTAACGCATCTAACTTTACGCAACTTGCAGGTATGCGTGGTCTTATGGCCAATCCAGCTGGACGAATTATCGAACTTCCGATCAAATCATCGTTCCGTGAAGGTTTAACAGTTCTTGAATACTTCATCTCGACTCATGGTGCTCGTAAAGGACTTGCTGATACTGCACTTAAAACTGCCGATTCAGGTTACTTGACTCGTCGACTTGTTGACGTAGCTCAAGATGTAATTGTTAGAGAAGAAGACTGTGGAACTGACCGTGGATTACTAATAGGTTCACTTATGGAAGGCACGGAAGTAATTGAAGAGTTTGGTGAACGTATTGTCGGTCGTCATACGAAGAAAACAATCTTCCATCCAACAACGAATGAGGTAATCCTAGTGAAAGACGGTTTAATTACACAGGATGTCGCTCGCATTATTGAAGAAGCGGGTCTCAAAGAGTTAACAATCCGTTCAGCGTTTACATGTAATACGAAGCACGGTGTTTGTAAAAAATGTTACGGTCTCAACTTAGCTACTGGAGACACTGTAGAAGTTGGAGAAGCGGTTGGTATTATTGCTGCTCAATCAATCGGAGAACCAGGTACGCAGTTAACGATGCGTACATTCCATACAGGTGGGGTTGCCGGAGATGATATTACTCAAGGTCTTCCACGTATCCAAGAGATTTTTGAAGCTCGTAATCCAAAAGGGCAAGCTGTTATTTCAGAAATTACAGGTATTGTTACTGAAATTGATGAAATTAGAGAGGGCCAAAAAGAAATTACAATTCAAGGTAATGTAGAAACTCGTAAATATTTAGCGCCTTATAATGCGCGTATAAAAGTTCAAGTAAATGATACAATTCAACGTGGACAGGTATTAACGGAAGGTTCTACTGATCCAAAAGAATTATTGAAAGTAAAAGACGTTTCTACCGTTCAAGTGTACTTATTAAAAGAAGTACAAAAAGTTTATCGTATGCAAGGGGTAGAAATTGGTGATAAACACATCGAAGTAATGGTACGTCAAATGCTTCGTAAGATTCGTGTCATTGAAGCTGGTGAAACGGAATTACTTCCAGGCTCGCTGCTTGATATTCATCAATTTGCTGAGGCAAATAAGGATGCAGTTTTACAAGGTAAGATCCCTGCAACTTGTCGCCCAGTAATTCTTGGTATTACGAAAGCTTCTCTAGAAACAGAATCATTCTTATCTGCAGCATCATTCCAAGAAACGACTCGTGTCTTAACGGATGCAGCGATTAAAGGGAAACGTGATGAATTACTAGGATTAAAAGAAAATGTAATTATTGGTAAACTAGTTCCAGCTGGAACGGGTATGCAACGTTATCGTCAGATTCAGATTACTAGTAATAAAGCGGATAAAGGAAAAGAAACAATAAGCACTGATTAAAAAATAAATATTAGGGAGAAACGTCATGGTAGTTCTCCCTAATATTTTTAAGATTAGTGTTGACAGTCTTTTCTAAGAGTGATAATATGTTTAAGGTTGATAGTTATCTGACTTGTGACTTTGGAGGATATGAAAATGTCTTATGAAAAAGTGAAACAAGCAAAAAAAACAATCATAGGTATAAAGCAATCAGTAAAAGCGATGGAAAAAGGGCTTGTCAAAGAAGTTTATATTGCACTTGATGTAGAGGAAAGAATTATTGATCTAGCACGATCAACAGCACAAGATAACAATGTTCTTATACACTACGTAAAGTCTAAAATAGATCTTGGTAAAGCTTGTGGATTGCGCTTAGGTGCATCAGTAGTAGCTCTTATTGTGTAACAGTTTTTGTGTAAAACACAAAGACTTTGTTTTTACCCAAAAAATGAACCACCTGGATGTGTGGTATTAAAAAGAATAAATGAAGGGAGGAATAATCGATGCCTACAATTAACCAATTGGTACGTAAGCCTCGTCAATCCAAAATTACGAACTCAAAGTCTCCAGCTTTAGGAAAAGGCTATAACAGCTTTAAAAAGTCAGCTACAAATCTTAACTCTCCACAAAAGCGTGGGGTTTGTACTCGTGTTGGTACTATGACGCCGAAGAAACCAAACTCAGCACTTCGTAAATATGCGCGTGTACGTTTGACAAATACGTTAGAGGTTACTGCTTATATTCCTGGTGAAGGTCACAACCTACAAGAACATAGTGTTGTACTTATCCGCGGAGGAAAAGTGAAAGACTTACCAGGGGTACGTTACCATATCGTACGTGGTGCTCTTGATACAGCTGGTGTTACAGGTCGTATGCAAAGTCGTTCTTTATACGGTGCAAAACGCCCGAAAGTAAAAAAATAATTTTTAAATAATTAGACAATTAGTCGAAAGGAGGAAAACACATGCCTCGTAAAGGTCCTGTTTCCAAACGTGACGTGTTACCAGATCCAATTTATAATTCGAAACTAGTAACTCGTTTAGTCAATAAAATGATGGTAGATGGTAAAAGAGGTACTTCTCAAAAAATCCTATACGGAGCGTTCGAACTAGTAAAAGAACGTTCTGGTAAAGATGCTTTAGAAGTATTTGAAGCTGCATTAACTAACGTAATGCCAGTTCTTGAAGTACGTGCTCGTCGTGTTGGTGGTGCAAACTACCAAGTGCCGGTAGAAGTACGTCCAGATCGTCGTTCAACTCTAGGTCTTCGTTACTTAGTGAACTATTCACGCCTTCGTGGAGAGAAAACGATGGAAGAACGTTTAGCTAACGAAATTCTTGATGCATCAAACAACACTGGTGCTTCAGTTAAGAAACGTGAAGATATGCACAAAATGGCGGAAGCTAACAAAGCGTTCGCACACTATCGTTGGTAGGATTTATTTAAAAATCATACTCTAATCCGAAATTGAAAGGAGAAATACAATATGGCTAGAGAGTTCTCCTTAGCAAAAACACGTAATATCGGGATCATGGCTCACATAGATGCTGGTAAAACGACTACTACGGAGCGTATTCTTTATTACACTGGGAAAATCCATAAAATTGGAGAAACTCATGAAGGTGCTTCACAAATGGACTGGATGGAGCAAGAGCAAGAACGTGGTATTACAATCACTTCTGCTGCGACAACAGCTGCTTGGGATGGTCACCGTGTAAATATCATCGATACACCTGGTCACGTAGACTTCACAGTTGAAGTTGAACGTTCACTTCGTGTACTTGATGGCGCGGTTACAGTACTAGATGCGCAATCTGGTGTTGAACCACAAACAGAAACAGTATGGCGTCAAGCTACAACTTATGGCGTACCACGTATTGTTTTCATTAACAAAATGGATAAAACGGGAGCAGATTTCTTGTATTCTGTAGGAACACTACATGACCGTTTACAAGCTAATGCTCATCCAATTCAGTTACCAATCGGTGCTGAAGAAGATTTCCGCGGAATTATCGACTTAGTAACAATGACTGCTACTATGTACGCTAATGACCTAGGAACTGACATGGAAGAAGTGGAAATTCCAGAAGAATTTAAAGCTCAAGCTAATGAGTACCGTGAAAAGTTAGTTGAAGCGGTAGCTGAACTTGACGAAGATTTAATGGAAAAATATCTTGGTGGAGAAGAGATTACGAACGAAGAATTAGTTGTTGGTATCCGTAAAGGTACTCTAAACGTAGAATTCTATCCAGTAGTATGTGGTACTGCATTTAAAAACAAAGGTGTTCAAAAAGTTCTAGACGCAGTTGTTGCATACCTACCATCACCACTTGATATTCCAGCTATGCAAGGGATTGACCCAGACACTGATGGAGAGATTGAACGTCATTCAGATGACTCAGAACCATTCTCTGCATTAGCATTTAAAGTTATGACTGATCCTTACGTTGGTAAATTAACATTCTTCCGTGTTTATTCTGGTACACTTCAAGCGGGTTCATATGTGCAAAACTCTACAAAAGGTAAGCGTGAACGCGTAGGACGTATTCTACAAATGCATGCTAACTCTCGTGAAGAGATTTCACAAGTATACGCTGGAGATATTGCTGCAGCTGTAGGTTTAAAAGATACAACAACTGGAGACACACTGTGTGATGAAAAAGCTCTTGTAATTCTTGAGTCTATGACATTCCCAGAACCAGTTATTTCATTATCTGTTGAACCGAAAACAAAAGCTGACCAAGATAAAATGGGGCAAGCTCTACAAAAACTTTCAGAAGAAGATCCTACATTCCGCGTACATACGGACCAAGAAACTGGTCAAGTAATCATCGCTGGTATGGGTGAACTTCATTTGGATATTTTAGTTGACCGTATGCGCCGTGAATTTAAAGTAGAAGCTAACGTAGGTGCTCCACAGGTATCTTACCGTGAGACATTCCGTAGCTCTGCTAAAGTTGAAGGTAAATTCGTTCGCCAATCCGGTGGACGTGGTCAATTCGGACACGTTTGGATTGAATTCTCTCCAAACGAAGAAGGAAAAGGCTTTGAATTTGAAAATGCAGTTGTCGGTGGGGTAGTTCCACGTGAATACGTTCCAGCTGTTGAGGCAGGTCTTCGTGACTCACTTAACAATGGTGTACTTGCTGGATATCCACTAATCGATATTAAAGCTAAGCTATATGACGGATCTTATCATGATGTTGACTCGAATGAGATGGCATTTAAGATTGCTGCATCAATGGCACTTAAAAATGCTGTATCTAAAGTAAATCCAGTAATTCTTGAGCCACTTATGAAAGTAGAAGTTGTTATTCCTGAAGAATATTTAGGAGACATCATGGGAGACATTACGTCTCGCCGTGGACGCGTTGAAGGTATGGAAGCGCGTGGTAACGCACAAGTAGTTCGTGCGATGGTGCCGCTTGCTGAAATGTTCGGATATGCAACGTCTTTACGTTCTAATACGCAAGGACGTGGAGTATTCTCTATGGTGTTTGACCACTATGAAGATGTTCCAAAATCAATTTCTGAAGAAATTATTAAAAAAAATAAAGGTGAATAATTGAATTTTCACCAATATTCAAGTATAACTAATTTATAACGTATAAAAGATAGAGGGACGTACGCCCTCTACCTTTTATCATAAAAAAACAAACAATTACTGAGGAGGCAATCTCAAATGGCAAAAGAAAAATTTGACCGTTCCAAAACACATGCAAACATTGGTACAATCGGACACGTTGACCATGGTAAAACTACATTAACAGCAGCAATCGCAACAGTTCTTGCAAAACGTTCTGGTGGTACTGCAATGAGCTATGCTCAAATCGATAACGCACCTGAAGAAAAAGAACGCGGTATCACTATCAATACATCTCACGTTGAGTATGAAACTGCTACACGTCACTATGCACACGTTGACTGTCCAGGACATGCCGATTATGTTAAAAACATGATCACTGGTGCTGCTCAAATGGACGGCGGGATTTTAGTAGTATCTGCTGCTGATGGCCCAATGCCACAAACTCGTGAACATATCCTTCTTTCTCGTCAAGTTGGTGTACCATACTTAGTAGTATTCATGAACAAATGTGATATGGTAGATGACGAAGAGTTACTTGAATTAGTAGAAATGGAAATCCGTGATCTACTTACTGAGTATAACTTCCCTGGTGATGATATTCCTGTTATCAAAGGTTCAGCTCTTAAAGCATTAGAAGGCGAAGAAAATTGGGAAGAAAAAATTGTTGAATTAATGGACGCTGTTGATTCATATATCCCAACTCCAGAACGTCAAACTGACAAACCATTTATGATGCCAGTTGAGGATGTATTCTCAATCACTGGTCGTGGAACAGTTGCTACTGGTCGTGTTGAGCGTGGACAAGTTAAAATCGGTGATGTTGTAGACATTATTGGTATTGTTGAAGATCCAAAATCAACTACTGTAACAGGTGTTGAAATGTTCCGTAAGCTTCTTGACTATGCAGAAGCTGGTGACAACATTGGTGCTCTTCTTCGTGGGGTTGCTCGTGAAGATATCCAACGTGGACAAGTACTAGCTAAACCAGGTACAATTACTCCACACACAGACTTTAAAGCAGAAGTTTATGTTCTTTCAAAAGAAGAGGGTGGACGTCATACTCCATTCTTCACAAACTACCGTCCACAGTTCTACTTCCGTACAACTGATGTAACTGGAGTTTGTAACTTACCAGAAGGCGTAGAAATGGTTATGCCTGGTGATAACATTGAAATGATCGTTTCTTTGATCTCACCAATCGCTCTTGAAGAAGGTACTAAATTCTCTATCCGTGAGGGTGGACGTACTGTAGGCGCTGGCGTAGTTGCTACAATTACTAAATAATTAATAAATTACAAGTCAAAATCCACCTCGTGACGATGAGGTGGATTTTTTTTGTATGAAAAAATAGCGAAAACTAACTGAAATGAACTGAAAAAGTGTCTATCTAATAAAACTCCTAATAACTATTTGCTCCAGCGCAGACTCGTCGCAAAAAAATCGTTGCGCGCTGAATTCTTTAATTTTGAATTACAGAATCATCGAATACTTACTGTGACTACCGATTAGTCTCGAAGTGGTGGGATAAAGCGTAATAAAATATGCCTGGTTAAGGAGCTCTTAATGATTTCTAAAAGCATTTTGGAATAACTGTCTAAGACCCCTTTGTTTTATTAGCAAAGGGGCTTTTTGTATTGACAAAGATATTAAGAACAACTAAACTCTTCTATATTAGCAATCTAGTGTGTGAAAGTGAGCTGTTTTTATGAATGCTGTTATTGTTGCAGTTGTTATAATGTTAGTATTGAGTCTACTACGTATAAACGTTGTATTCTCGTTGATCATAGGAGCTCTTGTGGGTGGTCTAACGGCCGGTTTGTCGATTGCAGAGACAATTGATGCATTTACAGGTGGGTTGGGTGCAGGAGCTACAATTGCATTGAGTTATGGGCTATTAGGGGGCTTTGCAATTGCTATTTCTAAAACAGGTATTCCAGAGCTTTTAGTAGTAGCCATTTTGAAACTAGTAAAAAGAGAAGGCGATTCACCAAAAACAGGTTTAGCAAAAGTATTAGTTTTTTTATTACTATTAATGATGGCTATTTTTTCGCAAAACCTAATCCCGATTCATATAGCATTTATTCCATTGTTAGTGCCACCAATATTAAAAATATTAAATATGCTACAAGTCGATCGTCGTTTGATAGCTTGTATTCTAGCGTTCGGCTTAATTACTCCATATATGTTTCTTCCATTTGGTTTTGGAGCTATCTATCAACAAATTTTAGCGACGCAAATAGGATTGTCGGGACTTAATGTTGGACTAGCAGATATTCCGAAGGCGATGGTTATTCCTGCGTTAGGGATGTTATTTGGACTAATAATGGCCTTTATATTGTTTAGAAAACCAAGGAACTATAAACAAGCAGAAGCTGAAGTAGAAGTTCTTGAAGTTAAAGTGAAAAAAAGTAGTGTAGTGTTTACTGTTCTAGCACTAATCGCTGCGTTATTTGTTCAAATAGAGACGGAAGCTATGATTGCCGGTGCTCTTGCAGGAATTACAGTTCTATATGTAACAGGTGCCTTAAAGTGGAGAGAAGCGGACCAACTATTAACAGAAGGAATGCGTATGATGGCTTTTGTAGGATTTGTTATGATTACCGCAAATGGTTTTGCAGCAGTTATTAACGCAACTGGAGATGTAGAGAGTTTAGTAAATGCTTCTGCCAGTTTATTAAAAGGTAATGTTAGCATAGCTGTTTTAATTATGTTATTCGTTGGCTTATTTGTAACGTTGGGGATTGGATCTTCCTTTGCTACCATCCCAATCATTGCTGCAATTTTCGTACCACTTGGGTTGGAGTTAGGATTAAGTCCTTTAGCAATCATTGCTTTAATCGGAACTGCAGGAGCTCTTGGTGATGCTGGTTCTCCTGCGTCAGATACAACACTCGGACCAACTGCAGGTCTAAATGTGGATGGGCAACACAATCATATTTGGGATACATGTGTGCCGACGTTCATTTGCTATAACATACCGTTAATTTTCTTTGGGTGGATTGCGATTGTTTATATATTATAGAAGGAAAGGCTATTAGGAGCCTTTCTTTTTTATCTCTACTGTTTTACGGATGCATCTTACCTTATCATTTGATTTTATACTCTAGTTTTTGTATACTAAAAAACGGCTAAAAAAACGATGTTTATTAAATAGAAAATATGTATTTGCAACATAGTAAAAGAATTTCGTAAAAACACTTGCGAAATCTTTTTTTAATGTGTATAATGTTGAATGTTGGTCTTTGACTGCGATGAAGCGAGAGGTTACCGACACACCCGGCCGCTTTGCCATGGCGAGTGTACGGAAAATTTTCGTGGAGAATGTCTAGAAAATAGGCGAAAAGGAGGGAAAGTAATGGCAAAACAAAAAATTCGTATTCGTTTGAAAGCGTATGATCATAGAATCCTTGATCAATCTGCTGAGAAAATTGTCGAAACTGCAAAACGTTCAGGTGCAAGTGTATCGGGTCCGATTCCACTTCCGACTGAAAGATCTGTTTATACGATTCTTCGTGCTGTTCATAAGTATAAAGATTCTCGTGAGCAATTCGAAATGCGTACGCATAAACGTCTTATCGATATCGTTAACCCAACACCACAAACTGTTGATGCGTTAATGAAGCTTGATTTACCATCTGGCGTTGATATTGAAATCAAACTTTAATGGTAAACATAAAAAACAACAAATTATTATAGGAGGTGTGACAGATGACCAAAGGAATCTTAGGTAGAAAAATCGGTATGACGCAAGTATTTGCTGAGAACGGTGACTTAATCCCTGTAACTGTAGTTGAAGCTTCTCCAAACATAGTGCTTCAAAAGAAAACAGTTGAAACAGATGGTTACGAAGCAATTCAGTTAGGTTTTGAAGATAAGCGTGAAAAGCTTTCTAACAAACCAGCTAAAGGGCATGTAGCTAAAGCAAGCACTGCTCCTAAGCGCTTCATCCGCGAATTCCGCGGTTTGGATACAGCTAATTACGAGGTTGGTCAAGAAGTCAACGTTGAAAGTTTCGCAGAAGGCGATGTAATCGATGTAACGGGTGTTACTAAAGGTAAAGGTTTCCAAGGTGTTATTAAACGTCATGGACAATCTCGTGGACCAATGGCCCATGGATCTCGCTATCACCGTCGTCCAGGTTCAATGGGGCCAGTTGCTCCGAACCGTGTATTTAAACAAAAGAAATTACCTGGTCAAATGGGTGGACATGTAGTTACTATCCAAAACTTACAAATCGTAAGAGTGGATGCTGAACGTAACTTGTTACTTATTAAAGGTAATGTTCCTGGTTCTCGTAAATCATTAGTAGTTGTGAAAGCTGCTATTAAATCGAAATAATCTCTGAGAAAGGAGGAAACAGGAATGGCAAAAGTATCTTTATTCAATCAAACAGGAGCTTCTGTTGGCGAAATCGAGTTAAACGACAAAGTTTTCGGTATCGAGCCAAACGAATCTGTTTTATTTGAAGCTATCATTGCTCAACGCGCATCACTTCGTCAAGGTAATCACAAAGTGAAAAACCGTTCTGAAGTAGCTGGTGGTGGCCGCAAGCCTTGGAAACAAAAAGGAACTGGTCGTGCTCGTCAAGGTTCAATTCGCTCTCCACAATGGCGTGGTGGTGGTATTGTATTTGGTCCGACTCCACGTAGTTACAGCTATAAATTACCTAAGAAAGTACGTCGTTTAGCTCTTCTTTCAGCACTTTCAACTAAAGTTCATGAAGAAAGCATCGTAGTACTTGAAGGGTTAGCATTTGATGCACCAAAAACAAAAGAATTTTTGAAAGTACTTTCTGGACTTTCAATCAATAAAAAAGCATTATTCGTAACTGCTGATTTAGATGAGAACGTTGCACTAGCTGCTCGTAACATCCCTGGGATCACAGTTGTGTCTGCAACAGGCATTAACGTATTAGATTTAGTTGGTCACGACAAATTAGTGATGACTAAAGCTGCAGTAGAAAAAGTAGAGGAGGTGCTTGGTTAATGGAAGCACGTGATATTATTAAACGTCCGGTCATTACCGAGCGTTCTTCTGAAGTTATGGCAGATAAAAAGTACACATTTGATGTGGACACTCGCGCTAACAAAACACAAGTTAAATATGCTGTTGAAGAAATCTTTGGAGTAAAAGTTGAGAAAGTGAACATCATGAACTACAAAGGTAAATACAAACGCGTAGGTAAATTTGGTGGATATACAAACAAACGCCGCAAAGCGATTGTTAAACTAACTACTGAAAGTAAAGAAATCGAATTATTCGAGATCTAATCCTTATTAGAAGGAATTAATACTCAAGAAGGAGGGAATAAAATGGCGATTAGAAAGTATAAACCAACGACAAACGGACGTCGTAATATGACTTCATTAGATTACGCTGAAATCACAACTGACAAGCCTGAGAAATCATTACTTGCTCCTGTGAAACGTAAAGGCGGCCGTAACAATCAAGGTAAAATTACTGTTCGTCATCATGGTGGTGGACACAAACGTCAATACCGTATCATTGATTTCAAACGAAACAAAGATGGTATACCAGGACGTGTTGCTACTATTGAATATGATCCAAACCGCACTGCGAATATCGCATTAATTAATTACGTGGATGGGGAAAAACGTTACATCCTAGCTCCTAAAGGCTTAGAAGTTGGCATGACAATCTTGTCAGGTCCAGAAGCCGATATTAAAGTAGGAAACGCACTTCCATTACAAAACATCCCAATGGGTACTACTATCCATAATATCGAAATGAAACCTGGTAAAGGTGGTCAGTTAGTTCGTTCTGCTGGAACATCTGCTCAATTACTTGGTAAAGAAGGTAAATACGTAATTGTACGTTTACAATCTGGTGAAGTTCGCTTAATCCTTTCTGTATGCCGCGCTACTATCGGTGAAGTTGGAAACGAACAACATGAACTTGTGAACATTGGTAAAGCTGGTCGTAATCGTTGGTTAGGTAAACGCCCAACTGTACGTGGATCTGTAATGAACCCTAACGATCACCCACACGGTGGTGGTGAAGGACGTACGCCAATCGGTCGTAAGTCACCTATGTCTCCATGGGGTAAACCAACTCTTGGATACAAAACTCGTAGCAAGAAAAACAAATCCGACAAGCTTATCATTCGTCGTCGTAAAAAATAAAGTGGTTTTACTACGGTTCAAAGATCGAACCGTGGTGCAATCACGGAGGGAGGTTCCAGCATGGGTCGTAGCTTGAAAAAAGGACCTTTTGCAGACGATCATTTATTGAAAAAGGTCGATGCTCAAAAGGACTCTGAGAAAAAACAAGTGATTAAGACTTGGTCTCGCCGTTCTACTATTTTCCCTACTTTTATCGGATTAACTATCGCGGTATATGACGGACGCAAACATGTTCCTGTATACGTGACTGAAGATATGGTAGGTCATAAACTAGGCGAGTTTGCACCAACGCGCGCTTATAAAAGTCATGGTGCAGATGATAAGAAAACAAGACGCTAATTTGAGAGGAGGTCATTCAAATGTCACAAGCAAAAGCTATTGCTAAAACAGTGCGCATTGCTCCTCGTAAAGTAAGATTAGTCGTAGATTTAATCAGAGGTAAGCAAATCGGTGAAGCAATTGCAATTTTACAACTTACTCCAAAAGCAGCATCGCCTGTTGTTGAGAAAGTACTAAAATCTGCTGTTGCAAACGCTGAGCACAATTATGATTTAGATATTAACAATCTTGTTGTTTCTGAAGTCTTTGTTGACGAAGGTCCAACATTAAAACGATTCCGTCCACGTGCAATGGGGCGTGCAAGTGCTATAAACAAACGTACTAGCCACATTACAGTAGTGGTATCTGAGAAGAAGGAGGGATAATCCGTGGGTCAAAAAGTACATCCAATAGGATTACGAATTGGTATTATTCGTGACTGGGAGTCAAAATGGTACGCAGGTAAAGACTATGCAACTCTACTTCACGAAGACTTAAAAATTCGTAAGCACATTGAAACTCGTTTAAAAGATGCATCAGTTTCTACAGTAGAAATTGAACGTGCAGCAAAACGTGTAAACATCACAATTCACACTGCAAAACCAGGTATGGTAATTGGTAAAGGTGGTACTGAAGTCGAAGCACTTCGTAAACACTTGAACGATATTACTGGCAAGCGTGTACACATCAACATCGTAGAAATTAAAAGAGCAGACTTAGATGCTAAATTAGTAGCTGAAAGTATCGCACGTCAATTAGAAGGCCGCGTATCTTTCCGTCGTGCTCAAAAACAAGCAATTCAACGCACTATGCGTTCAGGCGCTAAAGGTATTAAAACTCAAGTATCTGGACGTCTTGGCGGCGCTGACATCGCGCGTGCTGAACACTATAGTGAAGGTACTGTACCACTTCATACATTACGTGCTGACATTGATTATGCACATGCTGAAGCTGACACAACTTATGGTAAGCTTGGCGTTAAAGTATGGATTTATCGTGGTGAAGTCCTTCCAGTGAAGAAGAACTCTGAGGAAGGAGGCAAATAATATGTTAATGCCTAAACGCGTTAAATACCGTCGTGAACACCGTGGAAAAATGCGTGGTGAAGCAAAAGGCGGGAAAGAAATAGCATTCGGTGAATTTGGTTTACAAGCAACTGAAGCTAGCTGGATTACAAGTCGTCAAATTGAGGCTTCTCGTATTGCAATGACACGTTACATGAAACGTGGCGGTAAAGTATGGATTAAGATATTTCCACATAAACCTTACACGAAAAAGCCTCTTGAGGTTCGTATGGGTTCAGGTAAAGGGGCTCCTGAAGGTTGGGTAGCTGTAGTAAAACCTGGAAAAATTATGTTTGAAATTGCTGGAGTTTCTGAAGAAGTTGCTCGTGAAGCGTTACGTTTAGCATCACATAAGCTTCCTATTAAATGTAAAGTAGTTAAACGTCAAGAAATTGGTGGTGAATCTAATGAAAGCTAATGACATCCGTGAACTTACTACTGCAGAAATCGAACAAAAGGTAAAATCACTGAAAGAAGAGCTTTTCAACCTTCGCTTCCAATTGGCGACTGGTCAATTAGAAAACACAGCTCGCATTCGTGAAGTACGCAAAGCGATTGCACGTATGAAAACTGTGGTACGCGAAAGAGAAATCAGTGCAAACAACTGATAAAGGAGGTTTTCGGGCATGACTGAGCGTAATCAACGCAAAGTATACACTGGCCGTGTAGTTTCTGATAAAATGGAAAAAACAATTACTGTTTTAGTTGAAACTCATAAGAAACATAAATTATACGGTAAACGTGTTAAATATTCTAAGAAATTAAAAGCACATGATGAACAAAACGAAGCCCAAATCGGCGATATCGTTCGCATTATGGAAACTCGTCCGCTGTCAGCTACAAAACGTTTTCGTTTATTAGAAGTTGTAGAAAAAGCGGTTATTATCTAATAATAAATTCGGAACTCAATAATTCCGAAGGGAGGTTACCTAAGTGATCCAACAAGAAACTCGTATGAAAGTTGCTGACAACTCAGGTGCACGTGAAGTTTTAACAATAAAAGTGCTTGGTGGTACTGGTCGTAAAACTGCTAATATCGGTGATATCGTCGTATGTACAGTTAAGAAAGCAACACCAGGTGGCGTTGTCAAGAAGGGTGACGTCGTTAAAGCTGTAATCGTTCGCACAAAAAGCGGCGTGCGCCGCAAAGACGGAACTTATATCAAATTCGATGAGAATGCATGCGTTATCATCAAAGACGATAAAGGACCGCGCGGGACTCGTATTTTTGGACCAGTTGCTCGTGAATTACGCGATAGCAACTTTATGAAAATCGTTTCTCTAGCTCCAGAAGTTCTTTAATTTACATGAAAGTGCCAATCAAGGAGGTGCGACAGAATGCATGTTAAAAAAGGCGACAAAGTTAAGGTAATCTCAGGTAAAGATAAAGGTAAAACAGGTGTTATCCTTTCTTCTTTTCCTAAGAAAGATCGTGTGTTAGTTGAAGGTGTAAACATCGTCAAAAAACATACGAAACCAAACCAAGCTAATCAGCAAGGCGGAATTGTAAGTCAAGAGGCTGCAATTCACGTTTCGAACGTTATGTTAATCGACCCAAAAACTGGCGAGCCGACTCGCGTAGGTTCTAAAGTAGAAGATGGCAAAAAAGTTCGTGTTGCGAAAAAAACTGGTGAAATTATTAAATAAGTAAAAAGAAGGGAGGTACACACATGAACCGCCTAAAAGAAAAATTTCTTAAGGAAGTTTCTCCTGCTCTAATGAGCAAGTTTGAATATAAATCAGTAATGCAAGTACCTAAAGTTGATAAAATCGTTATCAATATGGGTGTGGGTGATGCTGTATCAAATACAAAAGCACTTGACGCTGCTGTTGAAGAGTTACAAATTATCGCTGGTCAAAAACCTGTAGTTACGAAAGCTAAAAAATCGATCGCTGGTTTCCGTCTTCGTGAAGGAATGCCAATCGGTGCAAAAGTTACACTACGTGGTGAACGTATGTATGACTTTTTGGATAAATTAATCGCTATCTCTCTTCCACGTGTACGTGACTTCCGCGGTGTTTCTAAAAAAGCATTTGACGGTCGCGGTAACTACACGCTGGGAGTAAAAGAGCAATTAATCTTCCCTGAAATCGATTATGATAAAGTTTCTAAAGTACGCGGTATGGACATCGTAATTGTAACAACTGCGAACTCTGACGAAGAAGCTCGTGAGTTATTAACACAATTCGGTATGCCATTCCAAAAGTAAAATAAGGGAGGCGAAAACGTGGCTAAAAAATCAATGATCGTTAAACAACAACGTACGCCAAAGTTCCAAGTGCAACAATACACACGCTGTGAGCGCTGTGGACGTCCGCACTCTGTATATCGTAAATTTAAGCTTTGCCGTATTTGTTTCCGTGAACTTGCATACAAGGGACAAATTCCTGGCGTTAAAAAAGCAAGCTGGTAATCCCCTAAACTGGGAAGGAGGTAAATGTAATGACAATGTCAGATCCAATTGCAGATATGCTTACACGCATTCGTAATGCTAACATGGTTCGTCACGAGAAATTAGAAGTTCCTGCTTCAAACTTGAAAAAGGAAATCGCTGAAATATTAAAACGCGAAGGTTTCGTACGTGATGTTGAATATGTAGAAGATAGCAAACAAGGAATCATCCGCATCTTCTTAAAATATGGTCAAAACGACGAACGCGTTATTACTGGTTTGAAACGTATTTCAAAACCTGGTCTACGCGTTTACGCTAAAACAAACGAAGTACCTAGAGTATTAAATGGTTTAGGAATTGCTTTAGTTTCTACTTCAAATGGTTTATTAACAGATAAAGAAGCTCGCGCTAAACAAGTTGGCGGAGAAATCGTAGCTTACGTTTGGTAATAATCAACAAACGAATGGAGGTGCAACAAAATGTCTCGAGTAGGTAAAAAACCAATTGAGGTTCCTGCAAACGTTACTGTAGCTATCAATGAAGATAATACAGTAGTTGTTAAAGGACCAAAAGGTGAATTAACAAGATCTTTTAATCAAGATATTAAAATTGAGCAAGAAGGTACTATAATTACTTTAGTACGTCCTTCAGAGTCAAAAGACCATCGCACAATTCACGGAACAACACGTGCTTTATTAGCTAACATGATCACTGGTGTTTCTCAAGGATTTGAGCGTGGACTTGAATTAGTTGGGGTAGGTTACCGTGCACAACTACAAGGTACTAAACTTGTACTTAATGTAGGGTACTCACATCCAGTTGAGTTCACTCCTGAAGACGGAATTGAAGTCGAAGTTCCTTCGAATACAAAAATTATCGTTCGCGGTATTAACAAAGAACGCGTTGGTGCATTAGCATCTAACATTCGTCAAGTTCGTCCACCAGAGCCTTACAAAGGTAAAGGTATTCGTTATGTAGGCGAAGTTGTACGCCGCAAAGAAGGTAAAACAGGTAAATAATGCATCTCGCATTAGAAAGGAGTGACCACTGTGATTACGAAACAAGACAAAAATCAAGTTCGTAAAAAACGTCATGCACGTGTTCGTACAAAAATCACGGGTACTACTGAACGTCCTCGTTTAAATGTATTCCGTTCTAATAAACATATTTACGCACAACTTATAGACGACTCTAAAGGTCTAACAATCGTTAGTGCGTCTACAATGGATAAAGACTTTGGTGGAACAGTTGGAAATGTTGAAGCTGCAAAATCAATTGGTGAAACAATTGCAAAACGTGCTGTTGAGAAAAACATCAAATCTATTGTATTTGACCGTGGCGGTTACTTATATCATGGACGTGTTAAAGCATTAGCTGAAGCCGCACGTGAAAACGGCTTAGAATTTTAAGAAGAAGGAGGGACATATTTCATGCGTGGTATTGACCCAAACAAATTTGAACTTGAAGAACGCGTAGTTACGATTAACCGTGTTGCTAAAGTTGTAAAAGGTGGACGTCGTTTCCGTTTTACTGCATTAGTAGTTGTCGGTGACAAAAACGGACATGTAGGATTTGGTACTGGTAAAGCACAAGAGGTTCCAGATGCAATCCGTAAAGCTGTTGAAGATGCGAAGAAAAACTTGATCGAAGTACCAAGAGTTGGCGGAACTACTCCTCACCAAATTATTGGACGCTTCGGCGCTGGTTCTATTCTAGTTAAACCTGCAGCACCTGGTACAGGCGTTATTGCTGGTGGACCGGTGCGTGCGGTACTAGAATTAGCTGGTATCACTGATATCTTATCGAAATCACTTGGATCTAACACACCAATTAACATGGTTCGTGCTACAGTTAAAGGTTTAACTCAACTAAAACGTGCTGAGGACGTTGCTAAATTACGTGGTAAATCAGTAAAAGAACTGTTAGGATAAGGGGGGAAATTACAATGGCAACTAAATTAGAAATTACCCTTATTAAAAGCTTGATTGGTACTAAACCAAATCAACGTAAAACTGCAGAAGCTCTTGGATTACGTAAATTACATCAATCAGTTGAGCATCAAGACAATGCTGCGATCCGTGGGATGGTTGGCAAAGTAGCTCACTTAGTAACTTTGAAAGAAATTTAAAGTTTAATTTAAGAATAAGGAGGTGCCACCATATGAAACTACATGAGTTAAAACCTACAGAAGGATCTCGTTCTTCACGCAAACGTATAGGACGCGGTATTGGTTCTGGTACAGGTAAAACATCAGGTAAAGGTCATAAAGGTCAAAACGCTCGTTCGGGCGGTGGGGTTCGTCCAGGATTTGAAGGCGGACAAAACCCATTATTCCGTCGTTTACCTAAACGCGGATTTACGAACATTAACCGTAAAGAGTTTGCAATTGTAAACCTTGACACATTAAATCGTTTCGAAGAAGGCACAGAAGTAACACCTGCTCTATTAATCGAAACAGGTGTTGTGAGTAGTGAAAAGTCTGGTATTAAGATTCTAGGTAATGGAACTCTTGACAAGAAGTTAACTGTAAAAGCTCATAAATTCTCTGCGTCAGCTAAAGAGGCTATTGAGAACGCTGGCGGACAAACTGAGGTGGTTTAATGTTTCAGACAATCTCTAACTTTATGCGTGTGCGAGATATTCGAAATAAAATCATTTTTACTTTATTGATGTTAATTGTCTTTCGTATTGGTACATTCATACCAGTTCCGAATGTCGATGCAAGTGTATTAAAACAAGCAGATCACTTAGGTGTGATTGGATTTTTAAATACATTTGGTGGTGGGGCATTAAAGAAATTCTCCATTTTAGCAATGGGGATTATGCCTTACATCACTGCATCTATTATCGTCCAGTTGTTACAAATGGATGTTGTACCTAAGTTTACAGAGTGGTCAAAACAAGGAGAAGTCGGAAGACGGAAACTTGCACAGTTCACTCGTTACTTCACAATTATCTTAGCTTTTATTCAAGCAATCGCAATGTCATATGGGTTTAACCGTATGTTTAGTGGGTCTTTGATAAAAAACGAAGGCGTTATGACTTATTTTGTGATCGCTGTTGTGTTAACTGCTGGAACCGCATTTTTAATGTGGTTAGGTGAGCAGATTACGTCAAAAGGTGTTGGTAATGGTATTTCTATTATTATCTTCGCCGGCATTGCTGCCGCTATTCCAAATGCAGTAAACCAAATGTACGCTTCACAGATTCAAGACGCTGGGGATGCATTGTTTATCAATATTATTGTGTTAGTTTTACTTTTAGCTGCTATTATTGCTGTAACTGTTGGTGTAATTTACGTTCAACAAGCGTTGCGTAAAATACCTATTCAATATGCGAAACGTGTTGCGGGTACTGCTCAAACTGGTGCTCAACAAACACACTTGCCTTTAAAAGTAAATGCTGCGGGAGTAATCCCGGTAATCTTTGCATCCGCGTTCCTTATGGCACCACAATCTATTGTTTTATTTTTTGGTCAAAATAAGGTAACTGATTTTATTACGAATGCACTAAATTATACACAACCAATTGGTATGACATTTTATATTGCTCTAATCATTGCGTTTACTTACTTCTATGCATTCATTCAAGTGAATCCGGAGAACGTGGCAGACAATTTGAAAAAGCAAGGTGCGTATATTCCAGGGATTCGTCCAGGAATTAACACACAAAATTATTTGACTAGCGTATTATATCGTTTAACATTTGTTGGTTCAATTTTCCTAGCGCTTATAGCGATTATGCCATTATTGTTTGTCAAATTTGCGGGTCTTCCACAATCGGCACAAATTGGCGGAACAAGCTTACTTATCGTTGTGGGTGTTGCACTCGAAACGATGAAACAGCTAGAATCACAATTAGTTAAGCGTCATTATAAAGGCTTTATGAAATAATGTCGGTTTTTAGGAACAATATAGTTCCTAAAAATCTACAAAATAGTCCTGAGGGGGCATTTTCGTATGAATATCGTTTTAATGGGTCTGCCAGGTGCCGGTAAAGGTACTCAAGCAGACAAAATTGTTGAGAAGTACGCAATCCCTCATATTTCTACAGGCGATATGTTTCGCGCAGCAATAAAGGATGGCACGGAACTTGGTTTAAAAGCAAAGTCGTTTATGGATCAAGGTGCATTAGTACCTGATGAAGTAACGATCGGTATTGTCCGTGAAAGATTAAGTAAACCAGATTGTGAAAAAGGATTCTTACTTGACGGTTTTCCACGTACAGTTCCTCAAGCAGAAGCACTAGATGCTTTACTTTTGGATTTAGGAAAATCAATTGAGCATGTGCTTAACATTCAAGTAGTACAAGATGAATTGATTAAACGTCTAACTGGTCGCCGTATTTGTAAAGAATGTGGGACTGCTTATCATTTAGTCTTTAACCCGCCCGCTATAGCTGGGGTATGTGATAAAGATGGTGGAGAACTTTATCAAAGAGCGGATGATAATCCCGAAACGGTGATTAACCGTCTGGAAGTAAATATGAAGCAAACTCAACCTTTGCTTGATTTTTATGAGAACAAAGGTGTTTTAACAAATATAGATGGACAGCAAGAAATTTCAAAAGTTTTTGCTGGTCTTGATGCTCTGTTACAGGGCAACCGCATCTAGCCCGGTGCCTGTCACAGATGACTAATTGCCGGGCAGTATGCAAAGAACGAAAATGTTTTTTTCGAGAGCTGCAAAAGCATATTGCGCCCGGTATACAAACGGAAGAAAAGGGATGTATCAAAGCGCGGACCCCCTAGTCCACGTGCATTTCATATTCTGAAGGGGTATAATGGGTTTCGTGGAAGCATCTATGTAACGAACGGGTACTATGGAACTCATCCAACACTTTCGTAAGAATATGTTGACATGAGGGAGACAGGTTTCTACCAGTCAGTCTACTCCGTGGATTGCTAAAAGCGAAACCATACGAGTGTCTTTCGAACATCTCTCATGATTTCCAAACATATGCTTGAAACGGATAGTTTCGTTCGATTTGAGGCTATACTAACAGCAAATTACGTTTGAATTTTGATGAGAACCTGATTTGTATATAGAAGGGAGACAGGGTTGATGGCGAAAGATGATGTAATTGAAGTCGAAGGAACAGTTGTTGAGACTTTGCCAAACGCGATGTTTAAGGTAGAATTAGAAAACGGTCATACAATACTTGCCCATGTATCGGGTAAAATTCGTATGCATTTTATACGCATTTTACCTGGAGATAAAGTCACAATTGAACTATCTCCTTACGATTTAACACGCGGTCGTATTACGTACCGTTTTAAATAATCTTTTGCACTCCGGACTACTAAGGAGGTTAGGTTAGATGAAAGTGAGACCATCTGTGAAACCGATCTGCGAAAAATGTAAGGTTATTCGCCGACGCGGTAAAGTTATGGTAATCTGTGAAAATCCTAAACACAAACAAAGACAAGGCTAATTAGAAGGAGGTGCACGACACATATGGCACGTATTGCTGGTGTTGACATTCCACGCGATAAACGCGTTGTTATTTCATTAACATACATTTTCGGAATTGGTAAAACTACTGCACAAAAAGTATTGGCGGAAGCTGGTATTTCTGAAGAAACTCGCGTTCGCGATCTTACTGAAGACGAGTTAAACAAAATTCGTGAACAAATCGGTGTATACAAAGTAGAAGGTGACCTTCGTCGTGAAGTATCACTTAACATTAAACGTTTGATGGAAATCGGTTCATTCCGAGGTATCCGTCACCGTCGCGGCTTACCAGTTCGTGGACAAAATACGAAAAATAATGCTCGTACTCGTAAAGGTCCTCGTAAAACAGTTGCGAACAAGAAAAAATAATCGGTAAAGGAGGTTTCTTCTTAACATGGCACGTAAACAACAAACACGTAAGCGTCGTGTGAAAAAGAATATCGAATCCGGTATTGCTCACATCCGCTCAACATTTAATAACACAATTGTGACTATCACGGACATGCAAGGTAATGCACTTTCTTGGTCAAGTGCTGGAGCTCTTGGATTCAGAGGTTCTCGTAAATCTACTCCATTCGCTGCACAAATGGCTGCTGAAGCAGCTGCAAAAACTTCCATGGAACATGGCATAAAAACATTAGAAGTAACAGTTAAAGGTCCTGGTGCAGGTCGTGAAGCGGCTATCCGCGCACTTCAAGCTGCAGGTCTAGATGTTACAGCTATTAAAGATGTAACGCCAGTACCACATAATGGTTGCCGTCCACCAAAACGTCGTCGCGTATAAATAGGTGAAACTCAATTGTTTGAGAACATCATTTATTGTACAGACTGAGGTTGTGTAGACAGCAATCAGTTAAACGATCGAATTCATGATGGAAAGAACCTATACATTCGATGTTTTGAGGGAGGGTAAATTGGAATGATCGAAATTGAAAAACCAAAGATTGAAAGTGTAGAAATCAGCGAAAATACCAAGTTTGGTAAGTTTGTTGTAGAACCGCTAGAACGTGGCTATGGAAATACTTTGGGTAATTCTTTACGTCGTATCCTTCTGTCTTCTTTACCAGGAGCTGCAATTACTTCTATTCAAATCGATGGCGTTTTACATGAGTTTTCAACTATTGAAGGCGTTGTGGAAGATGTTGCATCTATTATTATGAATGTGAAGAAGCTAGCTTTAAAAATCTACTCTGATGAAGAAAAAGTCATTGAGATTGATGTAAAAGGCGAGGGAACGGTTACAGCTGCTGACATTACACATGACAGTGACGTTGAGATTTTAAATCCAGAACTCTATATTGCTACAATCGGCAAAAATGGTCATTTCCGTATGCGTATGTACGCAGGTCGGGGCCGTGGCTACACTCCTGCTGTTCAAAACAAACGTGAGGATCTTCCTATCGGCGTAATCCCGATCGACTCTATTTATACTCCAGTTTCACGCGTTAATTTTCAAGTGGAAAATACTCGTGTTGGCCAGTCAGCTAACTACGATAAATTAACTCTTGATGTGTGGACAGATGGCAGCACCGGTCCGAAAGAGGCGATTTCGCTTGGAGCGAAAATTCTAATGGAGCACTTGAATATTTTTGTAGGGATGACAGACGAGGCACAAACTGCTGAAATCATGGTCGAAAAAGAAGAAGACCAAAAAGAAAAAGTATTAGAGATGACTATCGAAGAACTTGATCTTTCTGTTCGTTCTTATAATTGCTTAAAACGCGCTGGTATTAATACAGTACTTGAGCTTGCAAGCAAATCAGAAGACGATATGATGAAAGTAAGAAACCTTGGACGTAAATCACTAGAAGAAGTTAGAGCAAAGTTAGATGAGCTTGGCTTAGGATTACGAAAAGAAGACTAAGCAAATTTTGATATAGCTAGATTTGAACTATTCACCAAAGGAGGGAAACATCTATGGGTTACAGAAAACTTGGACGTACAAGTTCTCAACGTAAAGCGATGTTACGTGACTTAACAACTGACCTAATCATTCATGAGCGTATTCAAACTACTGAAGCACGTGCCAAAGAATTACGTTCTGTTGTTGAAAAAATGATCACTTTAGGCAAACGTGGAGATCTACACGCACGTCGTCAAGCAGCTGCTTACATTCGTCGTGAAGTAGTTACATCTACTGATGAAGAAGGTAATGAATCAACAATCTTTGCATTACAAAAATTGTTTGATGATGTAGCACCACGCTATGCAGAACGTCAAGGCGGTTATACTCGTATTATGAAAGTTGGACCTCGTCGTGGAGACGGAGCACCAGTTGTAGTAATTGAGTTAGTTTAATTCAATTCAACAGGCGTTTACATGCAATACGCCAAAATGAATTTGATTTACATTTAAAGTTGAAGAGGGTCATTGGTGTTTCTACCACCCTCTTCTTTTTTCTAACATATTTAATTAGATTTATACGACAATATAAAAGCTGAGTGTTATGATGAGCGTACTTTTAGTAGTAGCGACTCGTCTAGCTCTACGCACCTCATTTTCATGATTGGTCTTGAGCAGCCAGTCTTGAAATCGTTATAGAAGAGCGCATTTCTCAAAATGAGGTGCGCGCTTTTTTATTTTATCGTAAAATAATAGCATGAGCTTAGCCAAGCAGAGAAGAGCTAGAGGAGGTAAAGGATGAGCACCAAAATTATTACTTTACAAGATGTAACTTTTACATATGCAATAGAAGACAAAAATGTGCGTCCAGCGGTGAATAACGTTAGCTATTCTATTCAAGCAGGTGAATGGGTTGCGATTGTCGGGCACAATGGATCAGGTAAGTCGACACTTGCGCGTTTAATGAATGGTCTTCTATTTCCTCAGACGGGAAGTGTACGTATTTTTGGGGAAAAGTTGAATGAACATAATCTGTGGGAAACTCGTTCTAAGATGGGAATGGTGTTTCAAAACCCGGACAATCAGTTTGTAGGAGCCACAGTTCAAGATGATGTAGCATTTGCCTTGGAAAATAACGGAATCCCCTTTGAGGAAATGGTGGAACGAGTAGAAGCTTCATTAGTAAAAGTGAAGATGAGCGAGTTTATGAATAGCGAGCCTCATCATTTATCGGGTGGGCAAAAACAGCGTGTGGCAATTGCTGGAGCCATAGCGTTACAACCGAAGATTTTATTACTTGATGAAGCCACTTCTATGTTAGATCCCCAAGGAAGAGAAGAGGTACTTGCAACTGTTCGTCAGCTTAAAGAGGAGACGGATTTGACGGTTATTTCAATAACACATGATTTAGAAGAAGCGTTGCTAGCTGATCGAATAATTATGATGAATCATGGGGAAAAGTATGCGGAAGGTACGCCGGAAGAGATATTTCAAAAAGGGCAAGAATTAGTAGACTTAGGTTTAGATTTGCCTTTTGCGATGAATATATCCCGTTTATTGCGTTTACAAGGAATATCACTAGTAGCGGATCATATGTCAGAAGAAGAGTTGGTGAATGATTTATGGACATCACACTTCAACAAGTAAGTTATGCTTATGCTAAAAATACTCCATTTGAAAAACGGGCTTTATATGATGTCGATTTACATATCCCATCAGGTAGCTATCAAGCGATTATTGGGCACACCGGTTCAGGTAAATCGACCATTTTACAACATTTAAATGCTTTATTAAAACCTTCGGAAGGTTCAATTCAAATTGGAGATGTAGAAATAAAAGCCGACAAGAAAAATAAGCAACTAAGAAAAGTAAGGCAAAAGGTAGGAATTGTTTTTCAGTTTCCAGAGCATCAATTGTTTGATGAAACCGTTTTGAAAGATATTATGTTTGGTCCTATGAACTTTGGAGTATCTGAAGAAGAGGCCAAACATCGTGCGATTGAATTAGTAAAACTCCTTGGCCTTCCTGACGAAGTAATGGAAAAGTCACCCTTTGACTTATCAGGAGGACAAATGAGACGAGTAGCTATAGCAGGAGTGCTCGCGATGAATCCTGAAGTGTTAGTGTTAGATGAGCCCACTGCTGGTCTTGACCCAAGAGGACGAAAAGAAATAATGGATTTGTTTTATAAACTTCATAAAGAGAAGAGTTTAACAACCGTTTTAGTAACACATAGTATGGAAGATGCTGCGAGATACGCCGATCGTATTGCTATTATGCATAATGGTAAATGTGTCTTAGAAGATACACCTCAAGCGGTTTTTAGAAATGAAGAGCGTCTAACGGATTATCGATTAGAGGTACCACAAAGTGTTAAATTTCAAAAAAAGATGGAGCAAATGATTGGGAAAAGCTTTCCAACTATTTGTCTAACTGAGGAGTCATTAGCAGAAGAACTTGCGCAACTTATTAAGAAGGAGCGTGAAGTGTAATGCTTGAAAAAATGATATTTGGTCGATATATTCCTGGTGATTCATTTATTCATCGACTAGATGCACGAGCTAAAATGATTTTTGTATTTTTATTTATTGCTATCGTTTTTATTGCAAATAACTGGATTACATATGGTATTTTACTCGTATTTACTTTTTTAATAATTCGTATGTCCAAAATTAGACTATACTTTTTAATAAACGGATTGAAGCCAGTTGTTATATTAATCATTTTTACTTTTTTGTTACATTTAATATTTACGCGTGAGGGCGACATTATTTTTCATTGGAAGTTTATAACGATTTATCAAGAGGGATTGAGACAGGGGATATTTATTGCCATCCGATTTTTCGTACTTGTTATTTTAACGTCTATTCTAACACTCACTACGACCCCTATTTCAATTACGGATGCCTTGGAGACACTATTAGGCCCTTTGAAGAAATGGAAGCTCCCTGTGCATGAATTAGCGCTAATGATGTCTATCTCTTTAAGATTCATCCCGACTTTAATGGATGAAACGGATAAAATTATGAAAGCACAAATGGCAAGAGGGTCTGATATGACAACAGGCAATATGAAAGAAAGAATGCGTGCCATTGTTCCACTTCTCATTCCTTTGTTTGTGAGTGCCTTTAAGCGTGCAGAGGACTTGGCTACAGCGATGGAAGTTAGAGGATACAAAGGTGGAGAAGGTAGAACAAGGTATCGCAAGTTAGAATGGGCAACAAGGGATACCATAATAATGTTTTCTCTCGTTGTGTTCGCAGGAATACTTGTATACTTTAGGCAATAAAACGAGGTGCGGTAATGAGATTAAAAGCAATCATCAGTTATGATGGAAGTGGTTTTTCGGGTTATCAAGTTCAGCCAGAAAAACGAACTGTACAACAGGAATTGGAACGTGTTTTATGCATCATGCACAAAGGCGATATAGTGAAGGTAATAGGTAGTGGAAGAACGGATGCAGGTGTCCATGCAACGGGACAAGTTATCCATTTTGATAGTCCACTTACAATACCAATGGATAACTGGAGAACAGCTTTAAATGTACAGCTTCCAGGAGATATACGTATATCATCGGTAGAGCAAATTCGTAATGATTTTCATGCGCGCTACGATGCTACAGGGAAAACATATCGATACATTTGGTCTTTAAATGAAGTGCATAGCCCATTTGAGCGGAATTATTCCGTCCATGTTGATCGGTACAAGCCAAATGTAGAATTAATGAAAGAAGCATCGCTATATTTACTAGGAACACACGATTTCTCCAGTTTTTGTGCCTCAAATACGAGTGTGAAAGATTTCGTACGAACCGTGCATTCGATTAAATTTGAAATGAAAAAAGAGTCGAACCAGGTGCATATGGTTATTAACGGAAATGGCTTTTTATATAATATGGTGCGAATTATCGCAGGAACTTTATGGGAAATTGCAATTGGGCAAAAAAGTGTGGGCGAGTTGCGCGGAATTCTAGAATCTTGTGATCGTTCGAAGGCTGGGAAAACCGCTCCAGCACACGGTTTATACTTAGAAAAGGTAGAGTATAAACCGTGAAGCAACCTTTCCAGGTGTTTTTCGTAAAATGCTTGACTAAATGACATATCCGGGGTATGATGATGTATGGCATTTTCATTAACCCCACAATATAAGCCCCGAAACTTATTGGTATGAGGATATAGAAAATTTTAGATCGATTATGATTGAATTAGGAGGACAAAATACATGCGTACAACATTCATGGCTAAAGGTCACGAAGTAGAACGTAAATGGTTAGTAGTAGACGCTGAAGGCCAAACTCTTGGTCGTCTTGCTTCTGAAGTTGCAGCTATTTTACGTGGTAAAAACAAACCAACATTTACACCAAACGTTGACACAGGTGATCATGTGATCATCATCAACGCTGAAAAAATTCATTTAACTGGGAACAAGTTAAATGACAAGATTTACTATCGTCACACTCAATTCTCAGGTGGACTTAAACAACGTACAGCTTTAGAAATGCGTACTAAATACCCAACTAAAATGCTTGAATTAGCAGTTAAAGGGATGCTTCCTAAAAACTCTTTAGGACGTCAAATGTTCACAAAACTTAACGTTTATGTTGGAGCAGAACATCCACATGCAGCACAAAAACCAGAAGCATACGAGCTTCGCGGATAATTATTAAGAGGAGGACATACACTTGGCACAAGTTCAATATATCGGCACTGGTCGCCGTAAAAGTTCAGTAGCACGCGTACGTTTAGTACCGGGCGAAGGCAAAATTGTTATCAACAAACGTGACGTAGAAGATTACGTACCATTCGAAACTTTACGTGAAATTATTAAACAACCATTAGTAACTACTCAAACTCTAGGTAGCTATGATGTACACGTAAACGTTAATGGTGGTGGATTCACAGGTCAAGCAGGAGCAATCCGTCATGGTATTGCACGTGCGCTACTTACAGTAGATCCTGATTTCCGTCCAGCATTGAAATCTGCAGGATTCTTAACACGTGACCCACGTATGAAAGAACGTAAAAAACCAGGACTTAAAGGCGCTCGTCGTGCACCTCAGTTCTCAAAACGTTAATTTCAAATTTTCAAAGGCTCTCAACCAATTTGGTTGGGGGCTTTTTTTGACTAAACAAGTACAAAAAAACGGACAACATGCATAGGATGTTGTCCGATCTATCGATAGTTTATTTAATTTTTTTTTCATAATCAAATTCAAATTCTACGTCTTCTGGTTTAACTAATTTCGTTTTCTTCGCAATTTTATATCCAAACCACAAACAAAGGAAAAGTGGGACACCTAAATATGCTGCTATCACGCTACCCCAATCAACTTCATCTGCAAGGAAAGCCTGGAAATTCTGTGCCAAAATAACGATTAACCCACAAGCAATCGCAAAAATTGTCCCAATTGGAAACCACTTGGCTTTATACGGAAGTAAATCCAATGAATGACCTTGAGCCATAAATGCTTTTCGAAAGCGATAGTGACTAATAGAAATACCTAGCCAAAAGATAAATCCTGTAATACCGATAGCATTCATTAACCAGATATATACTTTACCATCGCCGAAGAATGATGCTAAAAAGGCAAGTGTACCGACTGCACATGTTAAAACCATACCAGCAACAGGAATACCACGTTTATTAAGTTTTGCAAAAATTTGAGGTGCTTGACCTTCTCTCGCCATGGAATATAACATTCGAGTAGATGCATATAGACTAGAGTTTCCAGCTGATAATACAGCCGTTAAAATAACCGCGTTCATAAGGGATGCTGCAAAGGCAATCCCAGCCTTTTCGAATATAAGGGTGAATGGGCTAACCATGACATTTTCACTTTGTAAACTTGGATCAGTATAAGGAACTAGAAGCGCTATCACAAAAATCGCGAATATATAAAATAAAAGAATTCTCCAGAAAACACTTTTAATAGCGATGGGTATATTTTTGGCTGGATCTTCACTTTCACCAGCAGCTACCCCTACAATTTCTGTACCCTGGAAAGAGAATCCTGCTGCGATAAATACAATAAAAACACCTAATAGGCCACCTGAAAAAGGAGCATCATCGACTGTAAAGTTTTTAAAGCCTACTGCTTCTCCTCCCATGATGCCGAAAATCATAAGTACTCCAACAACGATGAAAATGACAATCGCACTAACTTTAATTAAAGAAAGCCAATACTCGCCTTCTCCATACCCTTTAACGGATAAATAATTCAAAAGGAAAATAAGTATTAAGAATGACGCACTCCATACCCATGATGAACTGTTTGGAAACCAGAATTTCATAATCATCGTGGAAGCGGATAACTCTGCAGCAATAGTCATTGCCCAGTTAAACCAGTAGGTCCATCCAAGGGCGAAACCGAATGCTGGATCCACAAATTTCGTTCCATACGTACTAAATGAACCACTTGTTGGCATAAAAGCTGCCATTTCTCCTAAACTAGTCATTACAAAGTATACCATTGCGCCAACCAAAGCGAACGCTAGTAAAGCACCACCTGGGCCAGCTGTGTGAATCGCTGCACCACTGCTGAGAAACAGTCCTGTACCAATAGACCCTCCAATAGAGATCATCGCTAAATGACGAGCTTTCAAGCCCCGTTTTAATGTTTGCTCTTCTAGTTGAGGGGCGTGTTGTGAGAGGTTATTGTCTTTTTTTGGTACCATCCGTCATCGATCCTTTCCCTTTGTGTAAATGAAGCGCTTTCTTTTTCGGTTACAATTACTTCTGCAAAAATTAAAAAAATTTCAAACGTTAAGAGGATTATAGCCGTTGCTTTTCCCGGTGAATCTCTATCAACAACTCCATTGAACAGGTACAATTCTATTAAAATGTGATCATTTAAAATTTCTGCAATTAACATGTTAGTTTCTTGAAAAGATAAAGTCAATCATTTTGCTAAATTATTACTATTAAAAGTTAATATTCTGATTATTATTTCTCGTTTATCTTCTACTTAGTAATTCTTCTGTTATCAATTTGATGATATTATGCAATTAATAGAACATTTTTACCTATATCATATATTACAGAGTTATTACAGGTGCCAGGCACCTGTAATAACTCTGTAATATTGTTTTAAAAAAAGATTGTTTCCATATTTTTTGAGGTGTATATTAATTAAATATTTGTTCAAGCCAGAAAGTTATTCTGTTATACGTAAGGAATATGAATTTTAAGAAAAAGAGGTATTTTATGAAAAGCAAATTTAACATGGTAACGTCTACGATTCTTGTTAGCATTTTTATTGCGCGATTTGGAACATTTTTAGTGTTACCTTATCTGACGCTATTTTTACTAGACGAATTTCAATATACCGGAGTTCAAATTGGTACGATTATATCTACATTAGCTTTATCTAATTTAATCATGAGTTTCTTTGTGGGGCCTTATATCGACAAGTTTCCGAAGAATAAAGTTATTATCACTGGATTGTTTGGTTATTTAGGGTGTTATATTTATTTTCCTTTTATCGATCAATATACAGGATTCATTGTTTTTGCTGCGATTCTAGGAATGAGTCAAGCGATTGTAGAACCTACCTATCGAGTGTTATTAAGTTTATATACGGAACCAGTCAATAGACGATTCATATTCAATATCCGATACTTTTTGATTAATATTTCTGCAGCTATTGCACCACTTACATCTGTGTATTTTCAACAATTTGGTATGAAGAACTTGTTTTTTGTAGTTGGTTTTATTTTCTTAATTAACATTATTACGTTTGCATTCATCTTCAAAAAGTATCCAATGGAACAAGTAGCCAAAAATTTAGAGAAGCGATCCATCTTTCATTCCTTTTATGTATTCAAAAAGGATTATGCATTTAGCATTTTTATATTGGCATTAATTTTCATCAGTTTCGGTTACAGTCAATTTGATTCGACGTTTAGTCAATATTTGGGGATGATATTTAATCATAAGCAAGCACTGCAATATTTTGCATGGCTGATTACAACAAATGCAATTACCGTAATCGTTATTCAATATTTTGTTTATAGGTTAGGTGAAATTATTAGCACAACCACCTCGTTGATGATAGGTAGTGGGTTGTTAACTGTTGGTTTGTTTTTATTTGGACAGACTGAGCATATTGTTATGCTAATTTTAGCGATGATTATTTTTACGGCGGGAGAGGTATTAGTATTCACGATGATTGATATTCACCTGGATGGCATGTGCGAGGAACATGAAAAAGGGACCTATTTTGCTTTATCCGGAGTGAAATCTGTTGGGAGAATTGCCGGACCAAGTATGGGGGGCTTGCTGTTGGATAGTTTCAGTGGAGGCGCAATTGTCTTTATCATCATCAGTTTGGTAACTGTATTGGCTATACCGTCCTTTTATTTAAGCAATAAAATGAGAATGAGGTTTTAGCATGAAATTATTTAATATAATTAAAAATTAACAAGCCTCTTGGTTGGCTGATCAGATTAAGATAAAAGACAAAACCGATGCAGTATATAAAGCAGAGTTTACAAAACTATTGAGTGAATACGAACAGAATAATATTGATTATTTATCCTTACTAATGGAAGAAAGTTTTGAGAATTGGCTTCTAGATAATGGGTTCAGAAAAATCTCTGTTATTCATGAATATATAAAAGAATTAGGGGAAGAAGAATACCACGAAAGCAACCTAACGTTTCATGCTCTATCGGAAGGATTCATGACGGATTCAGAGTTTGGTCGTACATACGAATTATGTCGTTTGGGAACAACAAATAAAAATGTGCCGCAGCCAATAGATCAAGTGATGGCTTCTATAAGCAATGAATTAGGTGCCGACTGGAGAAACAACTGCTTTTACTTCTTAAAAGATCACGAATTAATTGGAATAAGTATTCCACATATCGAGATGGGAACGATAGATGAAGGACGAATGTTCTACTTTGGCATTGTTCCCAAATGGAGAGGGAAGGGCCTAGGTGTAGAGATTCACAAAATTACATTAAAATTAATGAAAAAAATGAATGCTAATTATTATGTCGGAAGTACAGATGAAAGTAATTGGCATATGATAAGAATTTTTGAGAAAAATGGTTGTAAATTAAGGGATAAGAAAGGGATATATAGGATAGAAAAATGATTCACGAAGTTGTTCCATAAAGCAAACATACTCTTTGTCCCTCATACGTATAATGAGTGAAAAAGGAGCGATGAATCTGAAAAAATGGCTGATTATCTTCGTATTGTTTTTGATATCTTTGCTAGCTGTATTTTATGGAACGAAAGCTAGTGATTTAAGTTTTTTCATGCCAGAACCATTAAGTGGAGTAAAAATTGTGATTGACCCTGGCCACGGAGGAATAGATGGGGGGGCCAGTCATGGAGAAACGATTGAGCGGGATATTACCTTATCAATGTCTCTAAAGCTAGAGAAAGAGTTAAAAGCTAAAGGGGCAACAGTTGTGATGACTCGTCGCAAAGAAGGTGATGCAATTGATGAGCATGATCCAAATGGAGATTATCGAACGACTCGTGCACGAAAGCGGGCAGATTTACTTCTAAGAGAAGAAATTATGAATAATTCAGAGGCAGATATTGTACTTAGTCTGCATGTGAATGCTGTACCGGAAGAAAGATGGAGAGGTGCGCAAGTATTTTACCATGCTGAAGGTCATGAGGGTGGGGAACTATTGGCAAAATCCATTCAAGCAGCTATTCGAGAAGATATAGGGAATACAGAAAGAGAAGCACTTGCTATAAAGCAAGTATATATTTTGAAAAAAGCAAAGGCTCCAGCCGTATTAGTCGAAACTGGATTTTTAAGTAATAATGAAGAACGGGAATTATTAAAATCGGAGAAGTATCAAAAGCAAATGGTGGAAGCAATTGCAAAAGGTGTACGTCGTTTCGTAGAGGATAATATTTACTAAGTGCATGTGAGGGTTTGTAGACACTCGTATATGGTATACTATAATGCGAATAGTTAACTTTAAGGGGAGTGTCTACAAATGATTAATGAACAACAAGTTCGAGCATTACTTGGAGAATTAAACGATCCATTTTTACATAGAACGCTAGAAGAAACAAACGGAATCTCGGAAGTATCCATAAAGGAAGAAAAAAACCATGTTAGCGTAAAACTTGCAATTGCCAAAATTAATTCTGGTGAGCAAATGCAACTGCAAGGAAAAGTTGTGGAAACGTTGAAAAATGCAGGAGCAGCTACTGTTGGTATTCGTTTCGAGGAGCTTCCAAAAGAAGTATTAGAACAATTCCGTGGTCAGGCAAAAACAAGTGATAGTGAAAGTATCCTTTCTCCAAACAGTAAAGTTAAGATTATCTCCATTGCATCAGGTAAAGGTGGAGTTGGGAAATCTACTGTATCCGTAAATTTAGCAGTAGCACTTGCGCGTTTAGGGAAAAAAGTAGGTTTAGTAGACGCAGACATCTACGGATTTAGCGTACCGGATATGATGGGTGTAAAAGATGTTCCGCAGATTAAAGAAGATCGTATTATTCCGGTAGAAAGAAAAGGAGTAAAGGTCATTTCAATGGGGTTCTTTGTGGAAAACAATACGCCGGTTGTTTGGCGGGGACCAATGCTTGGAAAAGTTTTAGATCAATTCTTTAAAGATGTAGAATGGGGAGAGTTAGACTTCTTACTATTGGATTTACCACCTGGTACAGGTGACATTGCCTTAGATATTCATCAAATGTTACCTACGTCTAAAGAGATTGTTGTCACAACACCACATCCTACAGCTGCTTTTGTTGCTGCTAGAGCAGGTGCAATGGCACTACAAACAGATCATGAAATATTAGGAGTAATTGAAAATATGTCCTGGTACGAAGTGAAATCTACAGGTGAACGTGAGTTTGTATTTGGTAAGGGTGGGGGACCTAAACTTGCGGATGAACTTCGTACAGAATTACTTGGTCAAATTCCTCTTGGTCAACCAGATTGGAACGATATCGATTTTGCTCCGTCTGTTTACGCTGAAACGCATGAAACAGGAAAAATTTATTTAGACATCGCACGTGAAGTCATTGAAAAAGCATAAGAAAAAGGCCGTTTCCTAAACAGGAGCGGCCTTACTTTTTGGAATCCTCTTGCCCTTCTTTTGATGTATCCGAACCTCCTGAAGAACCGCCGCCCCCACTTTTTTGAGAACCAGACCCAGCCTCTTCCACTAGCTTTTGCCACTTTGTTTGCAATAAAGGACTTTGAATCGTTTCTTCTACGACCTTTTCCATCTCTTTCCGTAAATCAGCGGATTGTAGTATTTTCCCTAGCTCTTTTTTCATATCGGCAGAAGCGAAAAAGCTTTCTAAATCCTTTAAGTATTCAGGATCCTTTATAAGTGCTTTCATTAACTCTTCTTGTTGCTTTACCATACTCTTTGCCATTGTTTCTGAAAACTTAGGGTCTTGGTAAACTTCTTTCCAAAATTCTTCTGCATCTTTGGATAACATTGTTTGCTCAACAGATTTTTTTACTTGTTCACTATCAATTACTAATAATGCCTTAAACTCAGGATCATCTAAAAGCTTTCGCACAGACTTTTTCCCATCTTCTGTTTGCAATGCATCAATTACGATTTTTTTCATCTCATCGTAAGAAGGCGTCGAGGAAGTGGAGTTGCTACACCCAGCGAGTAAGCAAATAGTTAATAAAATGAGAGCAAGATACTTCAAATTAGTCACCATCCTTTCAATTATTATTCACATTTTTTACGTAAATATGTATAGAAGTAAGTAACAAATAGATTTTTTTGATAATGGTTGTTACAATCTATAAAGGACTTATTAGAATATGGAGGACTTTTTACAGTGACAATTCGAAATTGGTTTATATTTTTTCTAAATGCAATGTGGATAGGTGGACTAATCACAGGTGTATTAGGGTCAATAATATTATGGAATAAAAACTTTGCTACATACTATGAAGCAGGACAATGGGGAGCAGTGATCGCAGCATTTATCGTTTTAGTGGGCTTTGGACTTATCATAAGTGTAATTGCTCAGATGGGATTTTTTGCTTATTTAACAATCCATCAAATGGGCGTCAATATTTTCAAAAGCCTTACTTTATGGAATTGGGTGCAATTACTCATCATTGCATTTGTCATTTTTGACTTAATTTTCTTTCGATTTAAAGCTACTGAAGGGACGTCAAGCCACATCTGGCTACGAATAGTAGCACTGGGTCTTTTAATAGGTGCCTCAGTAATTGTAGCCATCATTAAGGCAAATAAAACAAAGAAACAAATATTAATCTCCGCTCTTTTCTTTATGATTGCAATTACGACACTTGAATGGTTGGCAGCTCTAAGGGTTCAATCGAGTGATGCGGATGCATGGTTACTAATTGTTTTGGTGCCACTTCTGTCAGTTAATGCATACCAATTATTGTCTTTGCCAAAATATAATGCAAAGTCAGACGTAGATAGAAAAAAATTAGAAGCGCGTAGAGAAGCAAGAAAAGAAGCAATCGCTTTAAAAGCGAAATAACAAAAAACTGCTCTGACTAAATGTCGAGCAGTTTTTTTGTGCCATCTCTATTCGGGTATTGTTTTACTTTTAGTCGTTAAACCGAAAATATTTTGTTCAATAGAAAGAAAAGAATCAGATTTAAGTAATTGACTTAGTTGTTTTATATCCATTCTTTCCTCTTGGTGTAGTGGGATGCTAAGGATATCGCCATTTTCAAGCTTGATTTTTTGAATTCCTTCTACCCAGTATTTACTTGAACTCAACAAATTTACTTCATATTTCCAAGCGGTTTTTTGTAATTCTATAGGAAACTCATAATCCTTTGTTCGAAACCAGAGAGGAACTTCTCCAACGCTTTGTTCGAATTGATCAATCTCCTTTTTGAATAAAGAAGGATCGTCTATATATTTTGAACCTTCTTGCCCTAATAGACTAATCGGGATACTTTTCTCCCTCATGATTTGAATAAGAGCAGGAGAACGATCAATCCAATCATTGCTAATGAAAAAATGTGGATAAGGTGCCTCCAAGCCTTTTAAGAAAACTTCCATGTCCTCTTTGCCGAAAGTTAAATCGATGGTTATCGTTTTTCCGTGTGAACCTTTGGAAACAACAGTAGGCTTTTCAACCAATTGAAAAACAGGAAGCATAGAAGAATACTTATTTGGGATAATAAAAAAAAGACTCACAAAAACGAACAGTGTTACAATTAATAAAAGCTTTGACTTCATTGTAAAATCGCACCTTTCCAGTCATTCTAATCAATTTTATGATTTAGTGTTGACATTCATGTTTAAAAGATGTTAAGATACAAAGGTCGCTGAAACAAAACGACAAAATGAACAACATGAACATTGAAAACTGAACATGCAAAACGTTAAGACATACAGCTTGAAAGACTAACTTTGGTTAGTTTGATAGCAAAAAAAAAATGGACATCATTTAATGATGATGCCAGCAAAACAAAATGAGCTTTTTAAGTTCTCTATTATGGAGAGTTTGATCCTGGCTCAGGACGAACGCTGGCGGCATGCCTAATACATGCAAGTCGAGCGAATGACGAAGAAGCTTGCTTCTTCTGATTTAGCGGCGGACGGGTGAGTAACACGTGGGCAACCTGCCCTGTAGATTGGGATAACTCCGGGAAACCGGGGCTAATACCGAATAATCCATTTCCTCACATGGGGAAATGTTAAAAGACGGTTTCGGCTGTCACTACAGGATGGGCCCGCGGCGCATTAGCTAGTTGGTGAGGTAACGGCTCACCAAGGCGACGATGCGTAGCCGACCTGAGAGGGTGATCGGCCACACTGGGACTGAGACACGGCCCAGACTCCTACGGGAGGCAGCAGTAGGGAATCTTCCACAATGGACGAAAGTCTGATGGAGCAATGCCGCGTGAGTGAAGAAGGTTTTCGGATCGTAAAACTCTGTTGTGAGGGAAGAACAAGTACGAGAGTAACTGCTCGTACCTTGACGGTACCTCATTAGAAAGCCACGGCTAACTACGTGCCAGCAGCCGCGGTAATACGTAGGTGGCAAGCGTTGTCCGGAATTATTGGGCGTAAAGCGCGCGCAGGCGGTCCTTTAAGTCTGATGTGAAATCCCACGGCTCAACCGTGGAAGGTCATTGGAAACTGGGGGACTTGAGTACAGAAGAGGAAAGCGGAATTCCAAGTGTAGCGGTGAAATGCGTAGAGATTTGGAGGAACACCAGTGGCGAAGGCGGCTTTCTGGTCTGTAACTGACGCTGAGGCGCGAAAGCGTGGGGAGCAAACAGGATTAGATACCCTGGTAGTCCACGCCGTAAACGATGAGTGCTAAGTGTTAGGGGGTTTCCGCCCCTTAGTGCTGCAGCTAACGCATTAAGCACTCCGCCTGGGGAGTACGGTCGCAAGACTGAAACTCAAAGGAATTGACGGGGGCCCGCACAAGCGGTGGAGCATGTGGTTTAATTCGAAGCAACGCGAAGAACCTTACCAGGTCTTGACATCCCGCTGACCGTTCTAGAGATAGATCTTTCCCTTCGGGGACAGCGGTGACAGGTGGTGCATGGTTGTCGTCAGCTCGTGTCGTGAGATGTTGGGTTAAGTCCCGCAACGAGCGCAACCCTTGATCTTAGTTGCCAGCATTCAGTTGGGCACTCTAAGGTGACTGCCGGTGATAAACCGGAGGAAGGTGGGGATGACGTCAAATCATCATGCCCCTTATGACCTGGGCTACACACGTGCTACAATGGACGGTACAGAGGGTCGCAACCCCGCGAGGGTGAGCTAATCCCATAAAACCGTTCTCAGTTCGGATTGTAGGCTGCAACTCGCCTACATGAAGCCGGAATCGCTAGTAATCGTGGATCAGCATGCCACGGTGAATACGTTCCCGGGCCTTGTACACACCGCCCGTCACACCACGAGAGTTTGTAACACCCGAAGTCGGTGGGGTAACCCTTACGGGAGCCAGCCGCCGAAGGTGGGACAGATGATTGGGGTGAAGTCGTAACAAGGTAGCCGTATCGGAAGGTGCGGCTGGATCACCTCCTTTCTAAGGATAATATCGGAATACAGATTTTTATCTGTATCTTAACGTTTTGCAGTTCAGTTTTGAATGTTCATTTTTATGAGCATTTGAAAACTTGTTCTTTGAAAACTGGATAAAAAGACATTGAAAGAAACAAATTCAAGAAATTCAATTTGTAATCACTTTTGTGATTATATTTTGCGTAGTATTTTTAACTACTATAGGAAGTCCGTGTTTTCACGGAGGACCAAATTAGGTTAAGTTAATAAGGGCGCGCGGTGAATGCCTTGGCACTAGGAGCCGAAGAAGGACGGCACTAACACCGATATGCTTCGGGGAGCTGTAAGTGAGCTTTGATCCGGAGATTTCCGAATGGGGAAACCCACTGTTCGTAATGGAGCAGTACATTTACGTGAATACATAGCGTATCTGTGGCACACCCAGGGAACTGAAACATCTAAGTACCTGGAGGAAGAGAAAGAAAAATCGATTCCCTGAGTAGCGGCGAGCGAAACGGGAATAGCCCAAACCAAGAGGCTTGCCTCTTGGGGTTGTAGGACACTCTACATAGAGTTACAAAGGAATGAGTTAGACGAAGCGATCTGGAAAGGTCCGCAGGATAGGGTAAAAGCCCCGTAGTCAAAAGTTCATTCTCTCTTGAGTGTATCCTGAGTACGGCGGAACACGTGAAATTCCGTCGGAATCTGGGAGGACCATCTCCCAAGGCTAAATACTACCTAGTGACCGATAGTGAACCAGTACCGTGAGGGAAAGGTGAAAAGCACCCCGGAAGGGGAGTGAAATAGATCCTGAAACCGCGTGCCTACAAGTAGTCAGAGCCCGTTAATGGGTGATGGCGTGCCTTTTGTAGAATGAACCGGCGAGTTACGATTACATGCAAGGTTAAGTTGAGAAGACGGAGCCGCAGCGAAAGCGAGTCTGAATAGGGCGAATGAGTATGTGGTCGTAGACCCGAAACCAGGTGATCTACCCATGTCCAGGATGAAGGTAAGGTAACACTTACTGGAGGTCCGAACCCACGCACGTTGAAAAGTGCGGGGATGAGGTGTGGGTAGCGGAGAAATTCCAATCGAACCTGGAGATAGCTGGTTCTCTCCGAAATAGCTTTAGGGCTAGCCTCAAACGTTAGAATCTTGGAGGTAGAGCACTGTTTGGACTAGGGGCCCATCCCGGGTTACCGAATTCAGACAAACTCCGAATGCCAATGATTTATGTTTGGGAGTCAGACTGCGAGTGATAAGATCCGTAGTCAAGAGGGAAACAGCCCAGACCACCAGCTAAGGTCCCAAAGTATTTGTTAAGTGGAAAAGGATGTGGCGTTGCTTAGACAACCAGGATGTTGGCTTAGAAGCAGCCATCATTTAAAGAGTGCGTAATAGCTCACTGGTCGAGTGACGCTGCGCCGAAAATGTATCGGGGCTAAACAAATCACCGAAGCTGTGGATTGATACCTATGGTATCAGTGGTAGGAGAGCGTTCTAAGGGCGTTGAAGTCAGACCGGAAGGACTGGTGGAGCGCTTAGAAGTGAGAATGCCGGTATGAGTAGCGAAAGATGGGTGAGAATCCCATCCACCGTATGACTAAGGTTTCCTGAGGAAGGCTCGTCCGCTCAGGGTTAGTCGGGACCTAAGTCGAGGCCGATAGGCGTAGACGATGGACAACAGGTTGATATTCCTGTACCACCAAACCACCGTTTGAGCAATGGGGGGACGCAGAAGGATAGGGTAAGCATGCTGTTGGTTATGCATGTCCAAGCAGTGAGGTGTGAGTGTAGGCAAATCCGCACTCTGTAACATTGAGCTGTGATGGCGAGGACTTAGTCCGAAGTTCCTGATTTCACACTGCCAAGAAAAGCCTCTAGCGAGGTGATAGGTGCCCGTACCGCAAACCGACACAGGTAGTCGAGGAGAGAATCCTAAGGTGAGCGAGAGAACTCTCGTTAAGGAACTCGGCAAAATGACCCCGTAACTTCGGGAGAAGGGGTGCTCTTTTGGGTGTATAGCCTAGAAGAGCCGCAGTGAATAGGCCCAGGCGACTGTTTAGCAAAAACACAGGTCTCTGCAAAACCGTAAGGTGAAGTATAGGGGCTGACGCCTGCCCGGTGCTGGAAGGTTAAGAGGAGTGCTTAGCGCAAGCGAAGGTGCGAATTGAAGCCCCAGTAAACGGCGGCCGTAACTATAACGGTCCTAAGGTAGCGAAATTCCTTGTCGGGTAAGTTCCGACCCGCACGAAAGGCGTAACGATCTGGGCACTGTCTCAACGAGAGACTCGGTGAAATTATAGTACCTGTGAAGATGCAGGTTACCCGCGACAGGACGGAAAGACCCCGTGGAGCTTTACTATAGCTTGATATTGAATTTTGGTGCAACTTGTACAGGATAGGCAGGAGCCTTAGAGCCCGGAGCGCCAGCTTCGGAGGAGGCGTCGGTGGGATACTGCCCTGGTTGTATTGAAATTCTAACCCATACCCGTAACCCGGGTAGGAGACAGTGTCAGGCGGGTAGTTTGACTGGGGCGGTCGCCTCCTAAAGTGTAACGGAGGCGCCCAAAGGTTCCCTCAGAATGGTTGGAAATCATTCGAAGAGTGTAAAGGCAGAAGGGAGCTTGACTGCGAGACCTACAAGTCGAGCAGGGTCGAAAGACGGGCTTAGTGATCCGGTGGTTCCGCATGGAAGGGCCATCGCTCAACGGATAAAAGCTACCCCGGGGATAACAGGCTTATCTCCCCCAAGAGTCCACATCGACGGGGAGGTTTGGCACCTCGATGTCGGCTCATCGCATCCTGGGGCTGTAGTCGGTCCCAAGGGTTGGGCTGTTCGCCCATTAAAGCGGTACGCGAGCTGGGTTCAGAACGTCGTGAGACAGTTCGGTCCCTATCCGTCGTGGGCGTAGGAAATTTGAGAGGAGCTGTCCTTAGTACGAGAGGACCGGGATGGACACACCGCTGGTGTACCAGTTGTTCTGCCAAGAGCATCGCTGGGTAGCTATGTGTGGACGGGATAAGTGCTGAAAGCATCTAAGCACGAAGCCCCCCTCAAGATGAGATTTCCCATTACGCAAGTAAGTAAGATCCCTCAAAGACGATGAGGTAGATAGGTTCGGGGTGGAAGCGTGGCGACATGTGCAGCTGACGAATACTAATCGATCGAGGACTTAACCAAATAGAATTTGCACATTTCAATGTCTTTTATCCAGTTTTGAGTGAACAAGCACTCAATTTAGAGGGTTTCAAGACGCAAACAGTGCTAGGAAACGATTGAGAGAAAGAAGGAGCGTACTTAAGTACGTGACTGATTGATCGAATGAAGTTGACAACGCAATGCGCAGTGTATTGAAAGCCGAACTAGTCTAGTGATGATGGCGAAGAGGTCACACCCGTTCCCATACCGAACACGGAAGTTAAGCTCTTCAGCGCCGATGGTAGTTGGGGGTTTCCCCCTGCAAGAGTAGGACGTCGCTGGGCACTAAAAAAAGTCGTTACCGAGTAATCGGTAACGACTTTTTTTATATGTAAAATGATTTTAGGAGAATCGATCTTGTGTAAAAATCAAAAATTCTATTATGAATCTGATCTGATTGCACTATTAAACAAATGACCTATCTCACATAGAGTCAACCCCATAATGTGAAATTTGATCACGAGATTACTAGAATTAGTCTCGTTCTACCAATTCCTAACTGTTTATGGATAATAATTCGAAAACAATTTTGAAATAGGACTTCTTTTAGGTTAATTGCCGAACTTTTTGTGAAGATACCCTTTACTCAAGAGAATTGCTCATATCCTTCACAGCTATTATATGGACATCTACTAAATCAATTTTTATTCATTTTCTACTTTTTCGTAAGAGAAAATAGGGTTCTATTTCGGACGAATTAGATGTATTTGTAGTATTTATTAGGAGATTATTTGGTTTTCACGTATCACTAGTAAATGAAAAGTACTTAATTAATCAAAACTTAGAAAATAATCTATAAATTTGTTAAGAAGATTTTAAAATAGGCTTGAAATTTATAAAAGGATTGCTATAATTATATTTGTACTTCAGTTAAACATATTGTTCCGAAGTAGCTCAGTGGTAGAGCAATCGGCTGTTAACCGATTGGTCGTAGGTTCGAGTCCTACCTTCGGAGCCATTTTTTGTCTTTGCTTCCATAGCTCAGTAGGTAGAGTGCTTCCATGGTAAGGAAGAGGTCACCGGTTCAAATCCGGTTGGAAGCTTACATATAAAGTAGAAAATATTAAAATTTTATAGAACTACTTGTCTAAGTAAGGCATATATGTTATTATTATTCTTGTCCGGATATGACGTAGAAATGCGCCACTTATCGTGATTTTATAACCCAGGAGGATTAGCTCAGCTGGGAGAGCATCTGCCTTACAAGCAGAGGGTCGGCGGTTCGAGCCCGTCATCCTCCACCATTTATTTTCATACTTAGCTTTGGAGGGGTAGTGAAGTGGCTAAACACGACGGACTGTAAATCCGTTCCTTAGGGTTCGGCGGTTCGAATCCGCCCCCCTCCACCATTTTATTGGGGTATAGCCAAGCGGTAAGGCAACGGATTTTGATTCCGTCATGCCCTGGTTCGAATCCAGGTACCCCAGCCATAACCGTAATATAAAAAAACTTATTAAGGGGCCTTAGCTCAGCTGGGAGAGCGCCTGCCTTGCACGCAGGAGGTCAGCGGTTCGATCCCGCTAGGCTCCATAAATATATATCATGATTAAAAGGGTATTCCATTTCAACTGGAATACCCTTTTTTTGAAAATTAAGAAAGCATATGGATTTCTACTAAGTAACTGTCCAGACTGCAGCGCCTTGTCCTTCGGGGTCAAATGTGAAAATTTTGCTCAAGCTTACTAGCTCGTCGCAAACAAGAGCGTTTGTGGTGGCTGGAGAGCTGCCCCCTGGGCACGCATGATGCAGACCTACACCAACCCCATTTTGCCTGTTCGGGCAGACATAGGAGCTTGCGCTTTTCTTGAAAGATAAGAAAGTATATGGATTAACAACCAGCGAAACCAGTGTTCATAGTACTTTAAAGAATAAAAAATACCGCGGATTTCCGTTTCAGGTGGAAGCGTTCCGCGTGGTGAGCGATGAGGAACGAAGGCTAAGAGCGCCACATCGTGTGGTAACGCCTTCGTGACTAACATCCTGTTGGCCTCCATCTGGAGTCGCCACCTTTCTCTACAATCCTTAAGTGAGTAGTTCCTAATAAGAAAGTATATGAAATTGATATACTAGAAATCCAGTATTCACAAAGACCTGAAGTGATTTTAATGGTGGCTTCCTTAAGCGGGATTTCCTATATGTTTTTACTTTTATCGTACACAGTATACATGAATCAGCAGGTAGGTGATTAGAGTTGGTGGGGCCTGAAAAAATAGGTAGTATTCATTGATAACGAAGCGCTGAGCGGACGAAATTGCATCTTCGTCCGCTTTTAAAGGAATAGGAAAGTATCTAATCTCTCATCCACCAAACCTTACGCTCCTTGTCTCTACAAATTTCAAGAAGGCAACGGACAAACATCCGCCGCAAGATTATCGAAAAAAAGTGGATTGAGAAGTGACACAGTCACTTCTCAATTCACAGAAATTCCCGCGGTAATAGTGTAGCCAAAATTCTTTTTGCGACGAGTAACCGCAGGAGCAAATGTTTCGTCCAAAGCACTCTAGAAATAGAGAATACAAGGTGCACTTAAAGGGCGATTGCGTTTTTCTTGTTGGAAATTACTTTTGCCACACACGCTCGATTGAACAAGTGTTATTTGTATGTTGCAATAAAAACACATCAGGGTTTCTTAAAGATCTCCATTTTTCAAAGCCAAAATGATGATCGTAATAATTCAATAGTAAAGACAGGATATTTCCGTGAGTTACGATTATTGTATTTTCTATATCATTTGATATCACCTCGTCTATTACTTCTAACATTCGTGCTTGAGCTTCCTTACTCGATTCTCCACCTTCAAATTTTAACTCCATATCGTTAAACGTCGCATTCAATTTCTCAAGCCAATCTGGCATGGATATGGAACTTAGTGCTCGTTCTGCTAATCGATGATCTATTTGAACGTCTAAACTGTTGTTTTTTGCAAAAGGGTCAATAGATTCGAGCGCCCGTAAAAAAGGACTGGAAATAATTCGGTCGATTTTCATGTTACTTAAGAATTCAGCAAGCTGAATAGCTTGGATATACCCTTTCTCAGTAAGGGGTGCATCGGCTTCTTGTCCTTCCGCTTGGCAATGTCTAATCAGATATATTTGTTTCTTCATATGCTCACCTCTAAGAATAGTTAACCGAAGTAGTATTGGGAAATTTTTTTAATAAATTCTTTTTCTAAATCACCTAATGTTTTTAGTAAAAGATAGGTCTTTACTTCGGGAAGAGGAAATAAATCAAAAGGGATACTCATTACACGCCCTTCTATAAGTTCCCTTTTCACGATGGACTGAGGAAGAAAGGAAGTACCTAGACCTTCTTGTATGAAACGTTTCACTATATAGGCTTGCGTCACTTTCATTGGTCTCATATTAATTACTTTCTTGCGGAGCTGTAAAAGAAGAGCATCCCAAACGACTGGGTGATGATGAGTGAATAAATAATGGTCTTTTAAGTAGTCCTCTGGATCTATAACAGGGCCTGTTTCATCATCATATGCATCAGTTGGAACAATAAATAGAAGTGGATCTTTATAAAGCTCAATAGATTGAATGCTTTTTCTTGTTGCTTCTAAAGCTGAAATGCCAATATTAACTTCTCCACTACACACTAAATCTTCAATGGAGCTCGACTCTTCCACTCGTATAGATACTTCTAGATCTGGATGATTGTTCATGAAAGAACGCAAAATATAAGGTAAGATGGTTTCGGCCATCAAAGGAGAAATTGCAATATTCCACTGACGAGTGTACCCCTCAGTAAAAGCATGTAGACGATTAACACTTACCTCAAAGCCTTTAGTAAGTTGTATAGCTTCTGTATAAAACATTTTACCTGCTTCGGTTAAGTGCACCCGCTTATTAGTTCGTTCAAATAGACATACTCCTAGGTACTCCTCTAATAATTTTATATGGACAGTAACACCTGGCTGTGAAATTAATAATTTTTCAGAGGCTTTTCTGAAATTACTTGTTTCAGCTGCGACTATAAAGGTTTTTAACCATTGATATTCCAATTGACTTCTCCTTTTAATTAAAAATATTAATCAATTTCATTTAGAATATTTAATTTTCATAATTATATATCTTTCTTATACTAAAGAAAAGAGAGGGGAAGTTATATGTTTCAAAAAGGGTTAAAGGGCGTTGTTGCAGTGCATACAAAAATCAGTTTAGTGGACGGAGAAAATGGTGTACTTAGATACCATGGTACCAATGTAAAGGAATTAGTACTGGATTATTCATTCGAACAAGTAGCTTATTTTTTATTAAATGACAAGTTACCAACAGAAGTGGAGCTTCAACAGTTTAATGAAAAACTAAAAGAAGGCAGATATCTCCCATTACATGTTCAAAAGGTTATGGATGCACTCCCTAAAACAATCTCTATTATGGATGCAATGAGAACGGCAATATCCACATTTTCTACTGCGGAATTTTTGCAGATGCAAATTATGGAGCAGGCTATCGTATTAACTGGTGCGCTTCCAGTCGTTATATCAAGGCACTATAGAAAACAACTAGGGCTACCAATAATTGAGGCAAACGATAACTTCTCGCATACAGAAAACTATTTGTGGATGTTGAATGGAACTATACCGACTTCTACCCAAGTAGAAGCATTGGAAACGTATTTAAAGCTGACAATGGAACATGGGTTAAACGCTTCTACGTTTGCAGCGAGAGTTACCGTATCTACAGAATCGGACTTACCAGCAGCGGTAACTTCTGCAATTGGCACGATGAAAGGTCCCTTACATGGAGGTGCGCCATCCGAAGTATTAAATTTGTTAGAAGAAATAAAAGATGAATCAAGGATTCAACTAGTTATAGAAGAAAAGATTAAAAATGGAGAAAAAGTGATGGGATTCGGTCATCGTATATATAAAACGGAGGATCCTAGATCGATTTTATTAAGAGAAGCTTGTTTACGTTTACAAGGCTCGGATCCTTGGCTGGACTTGGCAACAAAGGCTGAAAAAGAAATCATTGGACTTTTAGATAAGTATAAACCTGGTAGAAAACTTTATACAAATGTGGAGTTTTATGCTGCTGCAATAATGCGCTCAATCGATATGCCAGCAGCTTTATTTACACCAACGTTTAGCGTAGCTCGAATCGTGGGTTGGAGTGCCCATGTGATAGAACAAGTGGATGATCAGGCAATATTCCGTCCTCAGTCACTTTATGTAGGTAAAATTAAATGAAAATAATGCTTTTCAACACCTATATGTTTCTATTATGATTATAGAAAAAAGTGAGGTGTTGGGATTTGGCGGAAACAATAATATTTGGAGATTTGAAGCTACGTCCATTGGAAGAGCAAGATATTCCACGTTTGTGGGAGCTTTATGACCCTAAAATTTTTGAATTTATGCTAAGTAAAATAGAGAACTATGAGCAGCTGGAACAGTGGCTACAAGCAGGTATTCAACAAATGAATGTTGCCAAAACCGCTCTCACTTACGTAATTGAGGATTCAGATACAAAAGAAATCATAGGGACAACACGGATTTATGGCATCGATTCATTAAATTATGCATGCGAAATTGGATCTACTTTCTACGGTAAAAAGTTCCAACGAACACATGTGAATACGACATGCAAATATTTGCTATTAAAACACGCATTTAATAACCTTGGAATGATACGTGTACAATTTAGAACAGACGAATTAAACGTAAATTCACAAAGAGCAATCGAGCGTATAGGTGGAATAAAAGAAGGTGTTTTGCGAAATGAGCGGATACGTTCAAATGGGACAGTTAGAAATGCAGTCGTTTATTCAATTATTGATAGTGAGTGGAAAGAAGTGGAAAATAACCTTGTTCAACTTATGAATAAATATGCGTAATTTTGTTAGGTTGAGCCAACTGACCTTTAGGTATTACAATAGATGTATTAACTAGAGGAGGTATAAAATAATGAATAAATTAAGCATTTCACTTATAGGTGTACCGATGGATCTTGGTCAAAATAGACGCGGTGTGGATATGGGCCCTAGTGCTATTCGTTATGCAGGGGTAGTAGAACGTATAGAAGCGCTAGGTCATTCTGTAAAAGACGAAGGAGACATTGCCATCAGTCATACAAGAAAAGAGCAATCTCCGAATACGCATTTACGAAATTTAGAAGATGTAATCGATGGCAATACGAAGCTTGGAAATAAAGTAAATGAAGTATTAGAAGCAGGTCAATTTCCTTTAGTACTCGGTGGAGATCATAGTATTGCTATTGGTACTCTTGCGGGATTAGCTGATAAATATGAGAATCTTGGTGTTATTTGGTACGATGCACATGCAGATTTAAATACAGCCGAAACTTCTCCTTCTGGAAACATTCATGGAATGCCACTAGCGGTTAGTCTTGGTTTAGGTCATGCCGATTTAGTGAATATTCGTTCGTATGCTCCAAAGGTTAAACCAGAAAACGTCATTATTATTGGAGCACGTTCAGTTGATCCAGGTGAGCGTGAATTGATTAAAGAAAAAGGCATTAAAGTATTCTCGATGCATGAAATCGATAAACTTGGTATGACGGAAGTGATGAACCAAACGATTGAATATTTCCGTGAGCGCTCAGTGGATGGAGTACATTTGTCATTAGACCTTGATGGCATTGATCCGCTTTATACACCAGGAGTTGGGACACCAGTTCCGGGTGGAATTAGCTATCGTGAAAGTCATTTAGCGATGGAAATGCTTTATGCTTCTAATTTGATCACTTCTGCAGAATTTGTTGAGGTAAATCCAATTTTAGACGAAAAGAATAAGACAGCAGACGTTGCAGTTGCGTTAATGGGCTCTTTGTTTGGTGAAAGTTTAGTTTAAAAGCAGACACTTCGTCTGCTTTTTCTTTTTTTATTTAACAAGATTTAACAACACAGGGAGCTAATTATTTGATAGAATTAAATTAATATTAAAAAAATGAAACCTGTTGCAACCTTTAACCGTATAGGTAAGACAGCCGCATAGAGCGGAGGGGAATCACCATGGATGCGTTAGTGAACAAACGAATAAAACAAGTGTTAAAAGGGGACAAAGACGCATTCGCGGAGATTGTGGACCTGTATAAGCATAAACTTTTTCAAGTATGCTTCCGTATGCTAGGAAATCGTCACGAGGCCGAAGACATTGCCCAAGAAGCTTTTGTGCGGGCTTTTATTAACATTCATACATTTGATCAAAAAAGAAAATTTTCCACTTGGCTATACCGAATCGCGACAAATTTATGTATCGATCGCATTAGAAAAAAAAAGCCGGATTATTATTTAGATGCGGAAGTTGCAGGTACAGAAGGACTGAATATGTATTCGCAAATCGCCACGGCGGAAGAACTTCCAGAAGAAGAATTGATGAAGCTCGAATTGCAAGATCGTATTCAATATGAAATAAGACGATTACCAGATAAATACCGTTCCGCAATTGTACTGAAATATATGGAAGAATTATCTTTACAAGAAATAAGTGAGATATTAGAATTACCACTTGGGACGGTAAAAACTAGAATTCATAGAGGCCGAGAAGCACTTAGAAAACAGTTAAGTAAACAGTCCAACTTTTTATAGGAGGTAATCACGATGAATGCGTGTCCAGAGCGAATTGTTCACTATATGCATGAATATTTAGATGGTGAAATTAGCCGTGAACATGAGCTTGAACTAAAATTTCATTTGCAGTCATGCGTTGATTGTCAAAAGCATATGCATGAACTGAGTGATGTTGTTGCCTTTATAAAAGGAGCAGCTCATGTAAAGGCACCAACTGGTTTTAAAAAATCAGTTATGGAAAGACTTCCAAAAGAAAAATCACATGCTGGTGTTAGTAGATGGTTGCGACGTCATCCCATTCTTACTGCAGCAGCTTTATTCTTATTATTTATGAGTAGTGCATTATTCACAAATTTTAATGAAGAGAAACAATTTTCTTTTACAAAACAAGAAAATGTTATTGTAGAAGGAGAAACAGTCATTATCCCTAAGGGACAGGTTGTAAAAGGTGACCTCGTTGTAAAAAATGGCGATGTTCGAATTGATGGTGAATTGGATGGGAATCTAACTGTTATAAACGGTTCTAAATATATGGCTTCCACAGCAGTTATTACTGGTAAAACAGAAGAAATCAATAAAGTATTTGACTGGCTTTGGTTTCACATAAAAGATGGAGCCAAACAGGTTATATCATTTTTTGAAGAAGAAAGTACAAAGCAATGAAAGGTCTATCCAAAATATTGGGTAGACTTTGTTAGTTTAAGAAAGCGGGAAATTCCTTATCTATGTTATAATTAAATTATATGGATTTGTAATGAAAAGTGGGGGATGCCACATGTCGTTTATGGAGCAATTTACAAGTTTAATGCCAGTAAACGTAATTGTAAACATTTTAGATGTGTTATTCGTTTGGTATGTAATATATAAAATAATAACCCTTGTAAAAGGAACGAAAGCGGTCCAATTATTAAAGGGGATTTTTGTCATTGTCGTAGCTCGAGTTGTCACGGACTTTATAGGTTTGGATACACTTGGATGGATGCTAGAACAGGTCATTAATTTTGGATTTTTAGCGATTATTATTATATTCCAACCAGAAATTAGAAGAGCATTAGAACAAATAGGTAGAGGAGCATTGTTTTCGAGAAGTTCGATGCAAGAAGAGGAGGAGCAGAGCCGTTTAATAGGGGCTATGACCAAATCTGTGAGCTATATGGCAAAACGCCGTATTGGAGCATTAATATCGATTGAACGGGAAACAGGCTTAACAGATTATATTGAAACTGGAATACCTCTAAATGCGAATATCTCATCCGAATTAATGATTAATATTTTCATTCCAAATACACCATTACACGATGGTGCAGTGATCGTGCAAAAAAATAAAGTAGCTTCTGCAGCGTGTTATTTGCCGTTGTCCGAAAGTCCTTTCATTTCTAAAGAGCTTGGAACGAGGCATCGAGCAGCAATTGGTCTAAGTGAAGTAACTGATGCCATTACAATTGTTGTATCGGAAGAAACAGGAGCAGTGAGTTTAACGTCGAACGGAGATCTCCATAGAAATCTATCCATGGAAGAATTTGAAGCACACTTGAAACGTCTTTGGTTTGGACCAACCGTAGAACAAGTAACTTCTTCTAAATGGTTGTGGAGGGGGAAACAGAATGGATAAAATGATGAATAATCCATGGTTCTTACGAATAATTGCTTTAGTTTTAGCGATTTTGTTATTTGTTTCCGTGAAATCTGATATTGAAAATACGAATATGAATGCTAGTGTCAAGTCAGTAGAACTCCGAGATGTACCAGTAGAAGTATATTATGATGATGACAGTTTAGTTGTATCAGGCGTACCAAAAACCGTTTCCGTAAATATTGAGGGACCAAGTACGCTCGTGAGCTCTGCAAAAGTGATGAAAGACTACAAAGTATTCGTCGACTTAAGAAAGCTAACAATCGGAGAGCACAAGGTAGCCATTTCAACTGAAAATTTCTCAGATAAATTAAAAGTTCGTACAGATCCTGTTTATGTAAACGTGGTAATTGAAGAACGGATATCGCAGGAATTTCGTGTAGACCCAGATATGAATGAAAGTCTGTTGGCGGAAAATCACATTGTGAAGTCCTACGAGGTTGAACCTAAAGTAGTTACTATAACTGGTGCAAAAAGTGTGATAAAGAGCATAGGCTATGTAAAAGCAACAATTGAAGGAGAACAAGGGATTAATAAATCCTTTGAACAAGAAGCACGTGTGCGCGTTTTAGACAAAGATTTGAACAAATTAGATGTTTCAATCGAGCCTAAAACAGTACAAGTAAGAGTGAAAGTGGAAGAATACAGTAAAGAAGTACCAATATCATTAATGGAAAAAGGTACACCAAAACAAGGTGTCACGATAAATAAACTATCCACGAATGTCCAAAATATCCGATTATATGGTCCACGTGCATTAGTGGATAAAATAGAGAAGTTCGTTGTGGATGTTGATGTAAGTAAAATAGAAGATGCTGGTGATTTTGAAGTGAGGCTAGCAGTCCCAGATGGCGTGACGAAAATGTCTTTAGACAAGATTAAAGTTGTCGGTGACGTGACACCTGCTCCAGAAATAGAACCGCCAGTAGATGAAGATGCTGTTTCTGATGTAAGTGAAAAGTCTTTTGAGCATGTGGCCGTGGAAGTGCGAGGACTTCCGGATCAATTAGAAAGTGTTTTTCAATCACCTACAGACGGATTAGTTTCGGTGACAGCCAAAGGTACGCCTGAAGCGTTAGATAAAATAAATAGCAATAATATAGCACTATATGTAGAGGCTCAAAATGCAGAAATAGGGGAAAATTCGTTATCAATAAAAATGGATGCCCCTTCAAATGTTGAGTGGGAAATGTCTGCGTCCGAGGTAAAATTAACAGTAAAAGAAGTTTAATATGTAGGACAACAGGTTTTTTAAGGAGAGAAGATTAAATGGGAAAATACTTTGGAACAGATGGTGTAAGAGGAGTAGCAAACTCAGAATTGACACCGGAGCTCGCTTTTAAGTTAGGTCGAGTAGGCGGATACATTTTAACGAAGGGTGCAGAGAATCGCGCAAAAGTTTTAATAGGTCGTGATACTCGAGTATCTGGTCATATGTTAGAAGGAGCGCTCGTTGCAGGACTTCTTTCCGTAGGAGTAGAAGTAATGCGCCTAGGAGTAATTAGTACGCCAGGTGTTGCTTATTTAACAAGAGTAATGAGTGCAGATGCTGGTGTAATGATATCAGCTTCTCATAATCCCGTGGCAGATAACGGTATCAAATTCTTTGGTTCCGATGGATTTAAACTTTCGGATGAACAAGAAGAAGAAATTGAACTTTTAATAGATGCAGAGGTTGATGAGCTTCCACGTCCAACGGGGGCAGGTGTAGGGTCTGTATCCGATTATTTTGAAGGCGGACAAAAGTATATTCAATACTTGAAACAAACATTAGATGAAGAATTCATAGGTATTCATGTTGCTTTAGATTGCGCGAATGGTGCTACATCTTCCTTAGCAACACATGTTTTTGCTGATTTAGATGCTGATTTATCTACAATGGGAGCATCTCCTAATGGTTTGAATATTAATGATGGAGTTGGTTCTACCCATCCAGAAGAGTTAGCAAAATTTGTTTTAGATAAAGGTGCCCATGTAGGACTTGCTTTTGATGGCGACGGCGACCGTCTAATTGCTGTAGATGAAAAAGGTAATATCGTAGATGGTGATCAAATTATGTATATTTGTGCCAAATATTTAAACGCTCAAGGCCGATTAAATAATAGTACGGTAGTATCTACAGTAATGAGCAATATGGGTTTCTATAAAGCATTAGAGACACATGAAATGACAAGTGTAAAAACAGCAGTAGGAGATCGTTATGTAGTTGAAGAAATGAAAAAGAATGGATACAATCTAGGTGGAGAACAATCAGGCCATATCGTATTCTTAGACTACAATACAACTGGAGACGGATTACTGACTGGTTTACAGCTCGTGAATATTATGAAAATAACAGGTAAAAAACTTTCGGATTTAGCTTCCGAAATGACCATCTACCCTCAAAAACTAATAAATGTGCGTGTAACGGATAAGCATGCAGTAACACAAAATGAAAAAGTAGCTGCAATTATAAGTGAAGTGGAAACAGAAATGGCAGGCAACGGTCGTGTTCTTGTAAGACCATCTGGAACAGAGCCGCTTGTACGTGTCATGGTAGAAGCAGCAACCGAAGAAGCTTGTGAAAACTATGTAAACCGAATTGTCGAAGTGGTAATAGCGGAGATGGGTTTAGCTGAATAATGAATTGATAAAAATCCAGCCTTGTGCTGGATTTTTTGTTTAGAAAGTAAGAAAGCAAGGGAATGGCGAAGACAAGAAGCAATTTAAAATCGTTTGCTGTTTTTCTTAAAAAGACTAATTCTTTGTGCTTCAAGCAAAGATTGTATACGATAGTTCATATATTTCAGTAGAAGAGGAGTAGTAAAGTGAAAGCACTTATTTTTGAAACGTTTGGTGGACCAGAAGTACTTCAATATAAAGATATTGCTAAACCAATCATCCAGGAAAATGAGGTATTGGTTAGGACGAAGGCCATTGGATTAAATTTTGCTGATATTTACAGAAGAAAAGGGAACTATCATTTAGCCGGTAATCCTCCATTTATTTTAGGATATGAGGGCTCAGGGATAATAGAACAAATAGGAGAAGGTATAAAAAATTTAAAAGTCGGAGATCGTATTGCGTTTGCGGATGTTCCGTTTGCGAATGCTGAATTAGTCGCAGTCCCGATGGAAAAGGCAATTCCTTTACCAGATATGATTTCATTTGAAATAGCGGCATCTGTTTTATTGCAAGGGTTAACAGCGCAATATTTAACTAGAGACAGTTACAAAGTGAAAGCTGGAGATACGATTCTAATTCATGCAGCTGCTGGCGGAGTTGGACAAAATCTTATTCAAATTGGGAAACTACTTGGAGCGAAAGTGATTGGACTTACATCGTCATTGGAAAAGTCTGAAGTGGCTTATTCAATTGGAGCAGATCATGTTTTTTTATACAAAGATAATTGGACTAATGAAGTAAACGAAGTAACTAACGGTGTTGGAGTAGATGTTGTTTATGAGTCTGTAGGTTCTACATTAGCAGACAGTTTTAAAGTGACAAGAATAGGTGGTACCGTAGTGTTTTTTGGAATGTCAGGCGGGGATCCGGCACTAGTTGATCCACGCATGCTAATGGACACATCTAAAACTTTAACAGGTGGTGACCTTTGGAATGTACTAACCTCTTTAGAGGAAAGAAAACAGCGATCCAAGGAATTATTTGATTGGATTTTAGAAGGCAAAATAATATTGAAGGAACCTACTATCTTTTCATTGCAAGATGGTGCGGAAGCTCACAGGTTACTGGAAAGTCGAAAAAGCGTTGGAAAAATGCTATTAATTCCTTAAAATTTATCTTAGGAAGTAGAGAAAAAGAATCATTCTTTTTGTTAAATGTTTACTCAGTTTATTTGGTGGAATAATAAGAGAGAACAAACAGATAAGGAGTGAGGAAATGGCTAAAGTAGCAACATTAATCACAAATATGTTTGAGGACGTAGAATACACAAGTCCCGCACAAGCATTAAAAGATGCAGGACATGAGGTATTTACAATTGAAAAAGAAGCAGGAAAAGAAATTACAGGAAAACAGGGCGAAGCAAAAGTAAAAATAGACTATAATATTGAGGAGATAAAGCCAGAAGACTTTGATGCGTTATTCATCCCTGGTGGATTTTCACCGGACATTTTACGTGCGGACGATCGCTTTGTTGAATTTGCAAAAGCATTTATGGATGCGAAAAAGCCCGTCTTCGCAATTTGTCACGGACCACAGCTTCTCATTACAGCGAAAACGTTGAATGGACGAGATGCTACAGGTTATAAGTCGATAAAAGTCGATTTAGAAAATGCAGGAGCCACATATCACGATGAAGAAGTATTCGTTTGTGGAAATCAACTTGTAACAAGTCGTACACCAGATGATTTGCCAGCGTTTAATGGAGAAATCGTGAAATTGTTAGAGAAATGATATAAAAGATTGCCCACATATTCATAAGTGGGCAATCTTTTCTTTAGAAAGCCAATGGTAGTAATAGAGCAAGATTATTTTTAGTAATGGATATTATATCCTACTTGGAAGAGTGTTCAAAAATATTACTTTTTAGTGCGTAATGTATAATCTTATACTGTAGATTGTTGGTTTAATCCTAATGGAAAATAATACAACCGTATTACTTACATTCTGTATTGTATGTAGTATTTCTGCTTCCCATAGTAAAGGAAGTTTCGTATAATATCTATACATGGGAGAAAGTGGGTGTTACATGAATTTGGATGCTGTTGACAAGCGTATATTAGAATTGTTAACGGAAAATGGTCGTTTGTCTTACGTTGATATTGGTAAAGAACTTAACTTATCAAGAGTTGCTGTTCGAGAACGAGTACACCAACTACAAAATGAAGGCGTGATTGAAAGATTTACCGTTGTTATCAATTCGGAAAAAGTAGGTAAAAATGTCTCGGGTTTCTTTGAAGTGGATTGCGAGCCATCCTCTCTCGTAGAGGTTGCCCAAAATCTGGCAGATAATCCAAGTGTAGCTAGTTGTTATCAGATGACGGGGCCATCAACCTTACATATGCATGTATTAGTAGATGATTTTTTAAGTCTAGAAAAGTTTATTAATAAAGAGTTATATGCATTAGAGGGTATCACACGAGTTGAAAGTCATATTTTACTTAGAAGGTTTAAAAGTCGTAGTGGTTTAAAATTATAATTATGAAAAAAAGACATTCCATATAGGAATGTCTTTTTTATTTAACATATAAAAAACTACCATTGCTCACGTTTCACGACATTCACCATCTACCATGGAAAAAGCTCGTTTTAGCTTTAAACCAGTATTATTTCAGTTGAAAATGGAAGTTCTACTAATTTTGAATATGAATAAAGCTACTGTTTTCATACAAAAGTATAAGTTTTTTTACTCAGGATTGTTGAGGGTTCAAGTGTTGAATCTTTGAAAAAAATGATTTGTAGAAAAGTATCTCCCTATTCTATCCTATCATTTTGGTCGGCGGAATGGAGAAAAATAGTTATCATTAATAGCTCTTAGAGAAACAAAAGAGCGTCCGAAATTGTATCTCCGGACGCTTTCTATATTCGTAGGACAGGATCAGTTAGCTCGTTATCCAACTTAAAGTACTATGTCTCGAGTGACAGGAGGGATGAAACCACTTCCCACTCCTCAAAGATTTCCGCAGTAAGGATGTAGCAGATGTGGAGTCGAAAGCACAGAAATTATCAGGTCAAGGCTGACTCCTATAAATAATGTCAATTTGAACTGTAATATTTATTAAAAGGCGCATTGCGCTTTTAATAAATATTTTCATTGTCGAAATGGTTGGAAGTGTTTGTAGAAATGGGGTGAAGTAAATATACAAAAAGACTGATAAATGATCTTGAGGAGTCCAAAACGTAATTAAAATATATTTCATTTATTCACAAAGTAATGATAATACAAAATAAATAAATTTATTTGAATATTCCTATAGATTTTTTATTTTTAATGTATTATAATCACAATTAACAAATAACAACCATTTGTTAACTAAAATCTATTATTTAATTAACATTTGTATGAAAGTGAGGGTGATATATGATTGCTTTAATTGTACGTAGAGGGATACAATTAATATTTTTATTGTTGGGTATCTCATTTTTAGTATTTTCATCCATGTACATTGCTCCGGGTGATCCAGCAACTATGGTAGGAGGACCAACAGCTTCGGCAACAGATTTAGAAGCAATCCGAGACAACTTAGGTTTGAATGATCCGTTCCTTGTACAATATGGTCGATATTTAAAAAATGCGGTACAAGGTGACTTCGGCTATTCTTATCAATCGAAACAATCAGTATCAGAAGCGATTTCCATACGTTTCCCTAATACTCTAAAACTCGCGGTAGCTAGTATGGTAGTAGCCATCATAATTGGGATTATCGCTGGTTTAATATCAGCTTTAAAACATAATTCTTGGCTAGATGTAACTTCTACAACTTTTGCTTTAGCTGGAATATCAATTCCAAATTTTTGGTTAGGTGCTTTACTAATATTAGTATTTTCGGTTAATTTACAGTGGCTTCCTGTAGGAGGGCTCTCAGCACCTTTTTATACAACAGAAGGATTTAAACAGATGATTCTTCCTGCAATTACTTTAGGGACAAGCTCAGCAGCTATGATTGCAAGGATGACGAGGTCTTCTATTCTTGAAGTTGTAAAAGCTGATTATGTAAGAACTGCTCGCGCTAAAGGAGTTAGGGAGCGAAAAGTTATCTGGGTACATACTTTAAAAAATGCAATGATACCAGTAGTAACTGTGATAGGTGTCAATTTTGGTGCTTTGCTGGGTGGAACAATCATTACTGAAAAAGTTTTCGCTATTAATGGCGTTGGAAGACTTATGGTAGATGCAATAGCAATGAGAGATTTCCCGATGGTACAGGCTTCCGTATTATTAGTAGCTACGTTGTTCGTTGTCGTTAACTTAGTTGTAGATATTGTATATACGTTTATTGATCCAAGAATTACTTATGAATAATGAGAGGAGGCTAACCATGACGAATGCGATTATAACAACAGGTGTACAAACATCCGTGAATAAGAAAAGAGAGAAAGTATACATCACTACAATCAAAAGACTTTTGAAAAATAAACTATCAGTAATCGGTATTATAATTATTTTAGGTTTAATCTTTATGGCATTGTTTGCACCTTTTTTAGCTACATATGACCCTGTAAAACAGAGTCTTGTAGATAGTGAACTTCCGATGTTCTCGAATGGACATTGGCTAGGAACAGATAATTATGGAAGAGATGTATGGTCACGTATTGTATATGGTTCCAGAATTTCATTAATTGTAGGTTTTACAGCAGTGTCCTTAGGATTATTTGGAGGAATTATCCTTGGCTTACTTGGTGGTTATTATAAAAAACTAGATGGAATCATCATGAGAATCGTTGATTTACTATTCTCATTCCCAGGTATTCTATTAGCAATGTTAATTATTGCGATTTTAGGTACCAGTCTTGTAAACGTGGTGATAGCGATAAGTGTATGGTCAATACCAAGTTGTGCTCGCATTGTTCGGGGGTCAGTTCTCTCCATTAAGCAAAAGGAGTACATCATGGCTTTAAGGTCTTTAGGGGCTTCGGACCTTCGAATTATGGTTCGTCACATATTGCCAAATGCTTTTGCTCCAATAATTGTGTTTGCAACGATGCGCATGGGTACAGCAATACTTTCTACTGCCTCACTTAGTTATCTAGGATTGGGTGCTCAACCCCCTTCACCAGAATGGGGTGCAATGATTTCTCAAGGTCAAAATTATATGTGGACATCGCCACATTTAACTATTGTTCCAGGAATCGCAATTATGTTAACGGTTTTTGCTTTTAATGTAGTAGGGGATGGATTAAGAGATGCGTTAGATCCAAATATGGATATCCAATAAAACTTATAATAGGGGGAAAAGAAATGAAAAAGAATTTGTTATTAGTTGTTTTATTTATCGTGGCACTCGTTTTAGCAGCATGTTCAAGTGGCGAATCTGCATCTGCGCCGAAAAATACGGATGGTTCAAGTAATGAAAAAACAATAAGCAATAAAACTTTTACTTATGCTTCAACTTCGGATGCAGTGGGATTGTCTCCTATTTTGATGAATGATTCACCATCAGCTAATGTCACAGAGCAAGTGTATGAACAATTATTTCAACGAAATGTAGAGACTATGGAATTTGAACCTAAATTAGCAGAGTCATATGAAACACCTGATGAAAACACTTGGGTTATTAAATTAAAAGAAGGAATTAAATTCCACGATGGCACACCTTTCAATGCGGAAGCTGTGAAATATACATTTGATAAACTACGTGATCCTGCAACTGCCGCACCCCGTGCATCGTTACTAGAACCAGTAGATACAATTAATGTTTTAGATGAATATACAGTGGAGATTAAAACTAAATATCCTTATGGTGCATTTTTAGCATCTCTTTCTCATACGAATGCGGCAATCGTTAGTCCTACGGCTGATCAAAAACAGGACTTAATGAAAGAACCAGTTGGTACAGGTCCATTTAAATTTGTAAGTTGGACGCCAGGAGATCAAATTGTATTAGAGGCAAACGAAGAGTATTGGGATGGAGCTCCTGAGTTAAAGAAAGTAGTTTATAAAGTAGTACCTGAAATATCAACGGCAATATCTATGTTACAAACAGGAGAGGTTCAATTTATTGATAATCTACCAACTGAACAAATTAAACGCATAGAATCATTAGATAATGTAAATATCGATAAAATAGATGGATCGCCAGTATACTATTTAGCATTTAACCATTTAAGAGAAATCAATCAAGATCCTGAATTCCGTGAAGCAGTTGCAGCAGCTATGGATCGTGATGCATTTGTTTCTAAGTTAAACGGACTAGGGGTTCGTAGTGATAGTGTTATTGGACCTAAAGTATTTGGTTACGATTCATCTGCAGATAAAGCAGGTACTGTTTATGATTTAGAAAAAGCAAAATCGTTAGTAGCGAAAAATGGATATGGAAATAAACCAATAAAGTTATTAACTGCAAATCGCTCTAATTTCGTCTTGATGGCTGAAATAGTTCAGGCTCAATTAACAGAAGCTGGATTTAATGTGCAAATCGAATCAATGGAATGGGCTACATTTTTAGATTCGGCTCGTGCGGGTGATTATGATCTTACTTTCTTAAGCTGGTCCAATGTTACAGGAGATGGATCGGAGCTGTTGTATCCAAATTTCCATAGCGATAATGTAGGCTCTTCAAACCGTGCTCAGTACAGTAACCCGGAATTTGATAAGCTTGTTGTACAATCCCGCACAACAATAGACCAAGATGAACGAAAGGTATTACTAGACAAAGCTAACAAAATGATGATTGAAGAAAACGCAGTTGTAGTAATGTATCACGGAATTGTTACTGCAGCATTAGACAAGACATACACAGGACTGGAATTAGATCCAAACGGCAAGTGGTACTTAAAAAATATTACTGGAAAGTAGGTTAGATGATGCAGGAGACATTACTGGAAGTAAATCATTTAGTAACTGAATTTCGTACAGCAGATGGAGATGTCCAAGCTGTGCGAGATGTCTCCTTCTCAATTGCAAAAGGAGAGACATTGTGTATCGTTGGTGAGTCTGGTTGTGGGAAAAGTATTACATCTCTATCGGTTATCGGTCTGCTTCCGAGTAACGGAAAGATAGCTGCAGGAGAGATTAAATACGAAGGGAAGGAAATACATAACTTACCTTACGAAGAAATGAGAAAAATGCGGGGCACGAAAATTTCAATGATTTTCCAGGAGCCGATGACAGCACTAAATCCAGTTTTAACAGTTGGATATCAATTGCGCGAACCATTAATGCTGCATCATAAGTTGAGTAAAAGTGAAGCAACAAAACAAGGGATAGAATTATTAGAACAAGTCGGTATTCCTTACCCTGAAAAACGTATGAATCAGTATCCGCATGAACTTAGCGGTGGAATGAGACAACGCGTTATGATTGCAATCGCACTTTCTTGTCATCCAGGATTACTAATAGCAGACGAACCGACAACTGCACTGGATGTAACTATTCAAGCTCAAATATTAGATTTGATAAATGAATTAAAAGGAAAGCTTAATATGGGTGTTATGTTAATTACACATGACATGGGTGTTGTTGCTGAAGTGGCCGATAGAGTAATGGTTATGTACGCTGGTAAAAAAATAGAAGAAGGGAAAGTAGAGGAGATTTTTGATAACCCAAAGCATCCTTATACTATAGGGTTATTAAATTCAGTGCCTAATGTAGATGATCCAGACTTTGAATTAGAACCTATACCAGGGTCTCTTCCTAGTCTTCAAGAAAAGATTATTGGGTGCAGATTTCATCCGAGATGCAAATTTTCTACAGATAAATGTCGGGAAATAGCTCCACCAGAATTTAGCACAGACCAAGGGCATATTGTTAGTTGTTGGTTACATGAAGAGGAGGAAGTTAAAGATGGTCAATTTGTCGCCCAAAACTGATCGGAAAATCCTCTTACGTTTAGAAGGAGTAAAAAAATATTTTCCTATTAAAGGAGGAGTATTAAGACGTGTACAAGGGTATGTGAAGGCGGTTGAAGAAGTCTCCCTTAATCTTTATGAAGGGGAGAGCTTAGGGATAGTAGGAGAATCAGGTTGTGGAAAGTCAACTTTAGGGCGTGCAATCTTAGGATTGGAAGAATTAACAGAAGGTAAAGTTATTTTTAGGAATGAAGAAATACAAGATTTAAAAAGAAAAGAAAAATTAAAATTTGTAAAAGAAATGCAAATGATTTTTCAAGACCCATTTGCTTCATTAAATCCTAGACAACGCATTGGGAGCGCATTAGAAGAAGTGTTTACAATGCATACTAATATGACGCAAAAAGAGAAACGATCTGCTGTAATTGATTTGTTAAACGAAGTTGGTTTGAAGGAGGAACATTATGAACGATATCCGCATGAATTTAGTGGTGGGCAAAGACAACGTATCGGGATTGCAAGAGCCATTGCTTTAAATCCCTCATTTGTAATTTGTGATGAAGCGGTCTCTGCATTAGACGTATCAGTCCAAGCGCAAGTTTTAAAATTGTTGAAATCGTTGCAAGAGAAGTATCAATTATCGTATTTATTTATATCACATGATTTAGGCGTTGTAAGATATTTTTGTGATCGTGTTTTAGTTATGTATTTAGGTAATACGGTTGAACTTGGTACTGTGGAGGATTTATTTTCAAACCCAATTCATCCTTATACACAAGCTTTATTATCGGCAATTCCACGCCCATCGGTTAATGCAAATAAAAAAAGAATTAGATTACAGGGTGATTTACCAAACCCAGCAAATCCACCTTCAGGATGTCCGTTTCATACAAGATGTCCTATTGCACAAGAAATATGCAGAAGTAAAAAGCCTATTTGGGAACAAGTGGAAGATGGCCACTTTGCTGCGTGTCATTTTGCGGGCGCAAATATTTAAAGCGATATATGAAAAGAATATGAGGAGGAACATCATGGATTACTTACATCACCCATTTGCAGCGAAAAGGCATACCGCTTTCGCTAAAAAAGGTATGGTTGCAACGTCGCACCCATTGGCAGCACAAGCAGGAATAGAAATCCTCCAAAAAGGTGGCAATGCCATTGATGCAGCAATTGCAACTGCAGCGGCACTTACGGTAGTAGAACCAACTTCAAACGGAATTGGGGGGGATGCATTTGCACTGGTTTGGACTAAGGACAAGCTTCATGGGTTAAATGCATCAGGTCCAGCACCTCTATCGATTTCTGCAAAGGAAATTAAAGAAAAAGGACACGACAAAATGCCGGTATATGGTGTCATTCCAATAACAGTACCTGGTGTTCCAGCGGCATGGGCGGAGTTATCCGAAAAATACGGAAAACTAACACTTCAAGAAGTGTTAGTCCCAGCGATTCGGTACGCAGAAGAAGGTTATCCTTTAACACCGATTCTCGGTAAGTACTGGAAAATGGCGTATAGAAAGTTTAAAGAGAACTGTACCTCGGAAGAATTTACATCTTGGTTCGAGACATTTGCACCTAATGGAAAGGCTCCAGAAATCGGAGAAATATGGTCTTCACCTGATCATGCGAAAACATTACGTGCAATTGGTGAAACGAATGCTCGTGATTTCTATGAAGGGGAAATTGCAAATAAAATAGATGCCTTTATGAAACGGCATAACGGTTATTTATCAAAAGAAGATTTAGCGACCTATAAACCTGAATGGGTTGAGCCTGTTTCGACGAATTATCGTGGCTATGATGTGTGGGAAATACCACCAAATGGTCAAGGAATGATAGCACTCATGGCACTAAATGTGTTTAAGGAGCTCGCAAAACCGGAATGGCAAAGTGCGAATACAATTCACCAACAAATCGAAGCAATGAAATTAGCGTTTACAGACGGAAAAGCTTTCATTACAGAGCTAGAAGAAATGTCAGTAAGTGTGGAACAGTTACTATCAGAAGAATACGCGAAAGAACGTGCAGCAACTATTGAAGTGGAAGCAAGCTATCCAAAACCATATGAATTACCTAAAGGTGGCACTGTTTATTTGGCTACGGCTGACGAAGAAGGAAACATGGTTTCTTACATCCAAAGTAATTATATGGGATTTGGCTCAGGTGTCGTAGTACCAGGTACAGGAATTGCATTGCAAAATCGTGGACATGATTTTTCATTAGATGAGTCTCATCCAAACTTTATCAAACCGGGTAAACGATCATATAATACGATTATTCCCGGATTCCTAACGAAAGATGGTCAAGCAGTTGGCCCGTTTGGCGTAATGGGCGGATATATGCAACCACAAGGCCATTTCCAAATAGTCACGAACACGGTCGATTATTTAATAAACCCACAAGCGGCGCTTGATATGCCAAGATGGCAATGGATAAACGGGAAAACTGTACATGTAGAACCCGAATTTCCAAACTATCTTGTACAAAGTTTAGTAAGGAAAGGTCATGACATTCATATTGCACCAGATACCGGAAGTTTTGGACGTGGACAAATTATTTGGAGAAATGCGGAAACGGGTGTACTTCAAGGCGGAACTGAATCTCGAACGGATGGAGCTATAGCAGTTTGGTAAAACGTATTGCAATGAAGAACAAATCCAAGCGTCCAGGTCGTGTTCTTCAGAGGGATATAAGTATAGCCTTTTTTCGTTCAGGGATTCTTGGATTCGGAGGGGGGCCATCTTCTATACCACTCGTTCATCAAGAGGTTGTAAAAAAATATGGCTGGATGGATGAAGATGAATTTGGAGACACGCTTGCCCTTGCAAATACGTTGCCTGGACCAATTAACACAAAAATGGCAGGGTATATCGGCTACCGGATAGCTGGTATATGGGGTTGTTTAAATGCAATTATTGTATCCGTAATTCCGACTGTACTAATGATGATTTTATTATTGGGATTAATACAAAAGTATAAGGATATTCCGAAAGTGCAAAATATGTCTATCGCAGTAATACCAGTTGTAGCGGTATTGCTTGGTCAATTAACGTGGGACTTTATAAAGAAATCAGGAGAATCTCTTGGTTGGTTGAAGGCATTGTTGTTAATAGTTCTTTCAACTGTATTAATAGAGGTTCTACATATTCATCCTGCCATTGTCATTTTAGCGTGCATAGTTCTTGTGTTCGCCCCCTTACTTAAAAGGAGGAAGAAAATATGATCTATTGGCGTATATTTCTAGCCTTTTTTATTCCGAACATACTAGGCTATGGAGGAGGTCCAGCCTCCATACCATTAGTGGAACATGAAGTAGTGGGGAAATATGGCTGGATGACAACACAAGAATTCAGCGAAGTAGTCGCTATTGGGAACTCTCTACCTGGACCAATTGCTACGAAAATGGCAGGTTATATTGGTTACACAGAGGGTGGTATATTAGGTTCCTTCATCGCAATGTTTGCCACTATAGCTCCCACATTAATATTAATGATTGGTATGATGGCCATCTTATTAAAGTATAAAGATTCTCCGGAAGTAAAAAACTTATCGAAGTTTATTCGACCGATCATTGCCGTTTTACTAGGTTTTATGACCATCCAGTTTGCACAAGAATCTGTAATAGGATTGGGAATGTGGAGTTCAATCATACTAATAGCTGCCAGCTTGCTATTATTAGTTAAGTTCAAAGTCCATCCCGCATTTGTTATTTTATTAGCTTTAATATATGGTGCGATTACCGGTTAAACGAAGAGTCACAGATATGTGGCTCTTTTTGTGTAGCAAATTCTTCAGGAGCAGCATCTTATAGAAACAAGGTACTTAAATTGACTATTGTACCCAATTTATGTATGATGGTAGTGTTGTCGGTGAGAGGTAAGACTTCTCATGTAACCGCGTAGAAATGGAGGGACAAGAAACGCGTAAAAACAGGAAAACAATTATAGCGCCAGAGCTGAAGAAATTGGACGGAAATGTATCTTCAGCAGACGAGGTGGAGGTTATCGAACTTTCGGCGGATGCCTCCCGACCGTATTTGCCCGGTTGTTATTCTTTTTCATAAACCATATGAGTGATTGTATGACAGAGGGGAAAAGAAGGCATTCTTAGCTTAATGAGCATTGTGTAGGTACTTAGGGAAAATAAACTCTTTATTCGGAGGTAGAGCTTCAGGCTGATTGAAAACGCTTGTCAGTCGAGGCGCGCAAGCACGAGGCGGAAGCGAATAGAACTTATAGTTCATGAGCTTACAACGAGTGCAAGCAACAAAGAATGCGAGCGTTTCTCAACAGTCTGAAGCATGCTTATTTAGACATGAATGTATATGGAGGAAATAAGATTATGTGTGGAATTGTAGGATATATTGGAGAAGCAGATGTTAAAGAAATTTTGTTAAATGGTTTAGAAAAATTAGAGTACCGTGGATACGACTCTGCGGGGATTGCTGTGTTAAATAAAGAAGGCGTAGTTGTTTTCAAAGAAAAAGGACGTATAGCTGATTTACGTGACGTAGTAGATGAAGAGGTAGATGCGAAGCTTGGGATTGGTCATACTCGTTGGGCTACTCACGGAGTTCCAAATCAACTAAATGCACATCCACATCAAAGTACGACAAAACGTTTCACGCTTGTGCATAATGGTGTTATTGAAAACTATCACCTAATGAAAAAAGCATATTTATCTAATGTAGAAATGGCATCTGATACGGATACAGAAGTAATTGTTCAGCTTATTGAGAAATTCTCACAAGACGGGCTATCTACAGTAGATGCACTTAGAAAAACATTGCATCTTATTCACGGATCGTATGCACTTGCTCTACTAGACAAAGAAGATAAAAATACGATTTATGTAGCGAAAAATAAATCACCACTACTAGTAGGAATTGGTGATGGATTTAATGTTGTAGCTTCTGATGCTATGGCGATGCTACAGGTTACGGAGCAGTATGTAGAGCTTCATGACCAAGAAATCGTAATCGTGCAAAAAGATTCTGTTGAAATTCAAAAACTAGACGGCACAAAAGTAAAACGTGCGTCGTACAAAGCGGAACTTGATATGAGTGATATTGAAAAAGGAACATATCCTCATTATATGCTTAAAGAAATGGACGAACAGCCTGCTGTAATCCGTAAAATAATTCAAGCATACCAAAACGAACAAGGCGAGCTTACAATTGATCAAGCTATTTTAGATGCATTTCATGATGCAGACCGTTTATATATTATCGCAGCAGGAACAAGCTATCACGGTGGACTGATTGGTAAAGAATACTTCGAAAAAATTGCTGGTATTCCAGTAGAAGTGCATATTTCGAGCGAATTTGGCTACAACATGCCGCTTCTATCAGAGAAACCATTGTTTATGTTCTTGACACAATCAGGTGAAACAGCAGACAGCAGACAAGTACTTGTGAAAATAAAAGAAAAAGGTTACCCAACGATTACAATGACAAACGTACCAGGTTCAACACTTTCTCGCGAAGCAGATCATACATTATTACTTCATGCTGGTCCTGAAATTGCAGTTGCATCTACAAAAGCTTATGTTGCTCAAGTTGCAGTATTAATGGTATCAGCTTCTGTATATGCACAGTCTCAAGGGAAAACACTAGACTTTGATGTAGTGAAAGAACTAGGGATTGCAGCAAATGCGGTGCAAGCAATCGTGGACTCCAAAGAAGAAATGGAACAAATCGCAACAGAATTTTTAGCAACAACTAGAAATGCATTCTTCATCGGACGCAACGTCGACTTCTACGTAAGTTTAGAAGGTGCTCTAAAACTAAAAGAAATTTCATATATTCAAGCAGAAGGCTTTGCAGGCGGAGAACTAAAACATGGTACAATCGCTCTAATCGAAGATGGTACACCGATTTTTGCTCTTGCCACTCAACAAGCAGTGAGCCTGAACATTCGTGGAAACGTAAAAGAAGTAGTAGCACGTGGCGCAAACCCATGTATTATTGCTATGGAAGGCCATGAAGAAGAAGGCGACCGCTTCGTACTTCCAAAAGTACACGAGCTATTCGCTCCACTAGTAGCAGTAATTCCGCTTCAACTGATTAGTTATTATGCAGCATTGCATAGAGATTGTGACGTGGATAAACCAAGAAACTTGGCTAAATCAGTTACAGTGGAATAAAAAGTGGTTATATTTATTAAATTTTGTGTTGCTTTGTAAAAAAGATTGATCATTTGTAACAAAGTTTGATTATTTATATTAAAGATTGTTCATTTATATTAAAGATTGATAAAAAATAACCTCTTCGGGTATTATATCCGTAAGGGGTTATTTTTTTATTTTTCAGAAAAAAGCAGTTGGAATTCTATCTTAGGGGGAATTAAGGTGTCTCGAAATAATAGTATGCATTATGGAAGTTGGAGAGTACTAGGTAGTGATATTGATTTAAATGGAATACTAGAAATTAATCATGAACAAAAAATATATGAGTTGAAGCTATATAACGAAGAAGCTGTTGAACTTCCGCATTTTTCTGCAAATGTATTTGGTAAAACACATAGAGGAACATCTTTTACATTAGTTGATTGTAGTTTAGCTCAAAATGTATCAATATCTTCCCAAAATGATTATTCAAAACGTTATGAAATAGTTGTTCATTGCAGGTATGTATTAGAAGACGTTTTATTTGAAAACATTGAAGACTTGCTTGTTACTGAAGTGAATTTTAAACTCAGTAATATGGATGTATGGGCTCATCAAGAAGCTATTGAGATAGACTATGACGTAGAAAAAGGACATTTAATTACAGTCAAGGAGCTACAAAATATAAATTGTAAGTATGAAGATTTTATTTTTAGTATTGATTATGAAGTGATACCAGATTACTTCTCTCAACATTCGCATGAGTTTAAAATTAATACAATTTGTAAATTTAAAATCTTATTTGAACAACCTAAACCATTAGAACAAGCACTAATTCTAATTAATAAAGTTCGTGATTTTCTTACTCTTTGTACATCAACCCGCACTTATATTGAAACAATTGTAGCAATGCCAATTCCTAACAAGCAAGCTGATTTTACTTTACCTTTTGAAGTTTACGGACATGGTATAGAAAAAAGTGAAGTAGAAGAAATACCTAAATTGCATTTTATTAATATTAATTTAAGACTAGATAAAATAGCTAATGACTTTGAAAAGTGTATGGAAAACTGGTTTTCTAAAAATGAACTTTTACAGCCCGTTATTGATTTATACACTGGTATTAACTATCAGCATACATCTTATGAGATGCATTTTTTAAATGCTGTTCAAGCGTTAGAAGCTTACCATCGTTTAACTAGAAAAAATGTAGTGTTACCTAAAGCTGAGCATAAGTTGAAAATAGATTCTATATTATCTTCAGGCCCAGAAGAATATAGAGATTGGCTACAAGGTAAATTAAATTTTTCTAATGAACCATCTTTACATGAACGATTAGAAGATTTGTTTTTCCCAGTAAAAAACACGACTAATAAAAACTATGGGAAAGCATACCATCTATTTAAACTTCAAGGAATTAAGATTGAAAGTTTGATAAAGGATATTAAAAATACTAGAAATTATAATACTCATTTTGATGAAAGTTTGAGGAAGAAGGCTGTAACAGGTGAAGAGTTAGTTCAACTAACGACGTTGTTAATTATAATGATTGAATATTATTTGATGACAGAATTAGAACTAAGTGAAGAGTTAATATTAGCTATAACCAAGGAGAAGGTGTTGAAAATATCAAAACATCGCTCCTATCTTCAAGCCCTTCGTAGTACGAATATGAATAGGAAGAGGTAATGCGCTATGGCGAAACGCAAACGTTCATCGTCAGTTGAGAAAAGGTTAAAAGACGGTCGCGGACAAGGAATAGGAACGGATTATAAGCCGTGGTTAGTTATTCAAGATGTAGGTTCACTTGGACGCTCTACGCGGTTAAAAGGTTATAAGATTCCGCGACAATTCGAATTTCTTTCAGATTTGGAACGAAACTACTTTTATTTATTAGAATATTCAGATTTAGTAGTCGATATTCGGGAACAGTATCCTTTACTCACTATTGAAGAAACAATTGTAATAGCGGATGAATTAGGTATCAAGCATCCTACTGACCCTAAGACCAATGAGCCTATTGTGATGACTACGGATTTTCTTGTAACGACCTTAAAGGATGGACAACATGAGCATATAGCTCGCACTTTAAAATATAAGAAAGATTTAATGGATGAACGTGTACTCGAAAAGTTTGAAATTGAGCGTATTTATTGGGAAAGACAAGGTGTTCAGTGGGGAATCGTAACAGAACTAGAGGTGCCGAAAACAATTGCTCATAATATAGCTTTTGTTCATAGATATGCAGACTTAGCAATGTTAGAGGGCTTTGAGAAATGTAGCACATACGATATTGAAGATATGAGTATTTACTTTCTTCAAGTTCTGTTAGCTCAGGAAAAGACCGTTAAGCAAATTGCAAAAGAGATGGAAAACAATTTTGGCATGGTAGTTGGATGTGGTCTTTCCATTTTTAAGTATCTTGTAATGACTAAAGTAATTGAAATTGATTTAAGTGAAAAGCTAGACGTGACTAAAATTCTAAATATAAAAGCAGTTCGAACAGATTTTTCTGATAAGGTGAAAGCAATATGATTTTTTACAACCATGTATATCAGTATACCGATAGAGAAGAAAAAAATCGTATTCGCGTGATCGAGATAGATAGTGATGTTGCTTATTTCGTGGAACTTCATGGTGATACGTCAATGCCTAAAAAAGCGTTTACTGTGGACTTAGAAGCAGAAATGCAAAGTGATATATTATTACCTATTCCAGATCCATTTGCTAAAAGCTACTCAGATAATGACTTAACAGAAAAGCAAATTCAAATACGCGATGAAGATTGGACCATTGTAACTGTAGGCTGGGCTAATTTAAAGGATGATTTGTTAAATAAAAAGTTAAGAGACGAAGCCTTTGATAGGTTAGCGATACAAAACGATATTGCTAAGATAAAGGTTAAACGCATCTTTTCTCGCTTTTGGCAACGTGGATTAAATAAAAATGCTTTATTGCCGGATTATATGTACTCCGGTGGTAAAGGGAAAGAACGGATTCTTACTACGGTAGCTAAAGTAGGTCGACCGAGGAAATATACTTCAATTGAAAATGGTATCAATACCACTGAAGAAGTAAAAAAACAGTTTAATTATGTCATCAAGAAGTATTATCGAAAAAAAGAGCAGCTTTCTCTTACAGATACTTATAACTATTTATTAAGAGAATTCTATTCTGACAAATATTATGAAGGAAATATATTAAAATTTAAGGTTTGGGATGCTTCAAGAATACCTACCTATACGCAGTTTTACTATTGGTTTAAAAAACTAGAAGACCCTCAAATTGATATCCAGTTAAGATATAGTTCAAAAGAGTTTGAATTAAAGCACCGTCCTATTTTAAGTAATTCAACACTTGAAACGGATGGTCCTGGTACACGCTTTCAAATTGATGCAACAATTGCAGATGTGTATTTAGTAAGTTCATTTGATCGGTCGTTAATTATAGGACGTCCCATTGTTTATGGTGTGATTGATGTATATTCACGTATGATTACAGGGATATATGTTGGTCTAGAAGGACCGTCATGGCTCGGAGCAATGATGACTTTAGATAACATGGTGATGAATAAAGGTGAATTTTGTGCTAAGTATGATATTGCAATCGAAGAATCACAATGGCCTGCTCATCATCTGTCAGAGATTATCATAGCTGACCGTGGCGAATTTGAAGGTTATTCAGTAGAAAACTTGATAAACAACTTAAATGTAAAAATTGAAAACACCTCGCCTTATCGTGGCGATTTAAAAGGAATTATTGAACGACAATTCCGTACAATTAATGGCAAGATAAAACGTAAGGCTCCTGGAGCAATACAAAAAGAATATCGTGAACGTGGAGACCGTGATTATCGTCTAGATGCGAGCTTAAATTTAGAAGAATTTACGAAAATCATTATTCATCTTGTGTTACACCACAATCAGAAAATTATTGATAAGTATCCACTTGAAAAAGAAATGATTGCGGATAAATTAACAGCGACTCCTATTAATTTATGGTATTGGGGCATTGAAAATAAAAAAGGTCGACTTCAGACTGTCACAGATCAAAATGTGATGAGACTGAATTTATTACCTAAAGGGAATGCCAAAATAACCCGGGCAGGTATTAGATTTAAGGGGCTTTTTTATGGTTCTGAAAAAGCATTGAACGAAAAATGGTATTTAAAATTTAAAAAACAAAGTATCGAGGTCGTTTATGATCCAAGGAATATGAATCAATTATATATTCCGCACACAGATGGACGTAGTTTTGATACATGCTATTTATTAGAAACGAGCGCGCAATTTAAAGGAAGTTTTTTTGAAGAAATTGAGTTTTTTCAAGATTTACGTGAAGAATTAAAAAAAGAGGAAACGGTTAACCAGAAAGAAAATACAATTAATGTAGATGTAGAAATTGAATCTATCATTAGCCAAGCAGTAGCTCAGAAGAAAAGTACTGTACCTAATTACGTAAGTAATTCAGAAAAAGTTAAAGATATTCGTGTAAATAGACAAGCAGAAAAAATTATGAACAGAAATTATGAGAAGTTTAATTTAGTAGAAAAAGTGAGTGAACAACCAGCACAAGTAATCGAATTCACTTCAAAAAATCGACAAATTGAAGAACCTTCTAAAAAGGCTAGTTCACGTCGAATGGAAAAATTAAAGAAGAAGCGAGATGAGAAATATGGAAAGGATGAGTAATCTTGTTCTGAGAGGGGAATTTGAAACAGCGATCTATAAAGAGCAAGCTTTATCTGAATACAGTAATAATCCATTCATCGAATCTCTGCCACCAATTTTTGATGAAGATGAAGTAATTGAGCGCTTTATGGTGACACCTCGTATAACAAAACAAGATAAACAAAGTGAAGCAAACGTTCGCTACCATATTTTAAAGCGTGTAAAAAATTTCATTCAGCCTTTACCAATTCATTTTGAAGTAGAACGAAGACTATCGACATTAATTCGTCGGGGATACTTAGCTCGTAATCCGTTAGATAAAACATTTTTAGAACGTATTCGAGTGTTGCATCAATTGCGGGAGGATGAAGCAGAAGCCCATAAGCATATTGATGAGCGTTTGAACTATATTCGTTCAACAGCTGATAGCCTTTCGATTATTGGGATTTCAGGTATCGGTAAAACGACAGCAATAGAACGCTTGTTACTTATGTACCCACAAGTCATTAAGCATGAAACTTATGAAGGAATGCCTTTTAATCGTACACAAATTGTTTGGCTTAAAATAGATTGCCCATATGATGGTAGTCTTTCAACGCTGTGCAAAAGCTTTTTTAAAGCGATTGATGATTTATTGGGAACTCGTTATTTAGAGAAATATGGCTATTTGAATCGCGTTACGTCAACAATGCTTCTTCACATGACTTCATTGGCCAGCATGTATGGAATTGGCGTGCTAGTAATAGATGAAATTCAGCATCTCTTACATTCAAAAAATGATCAAGAGGAAATGTTGAACTTCTTTGTTACATTGTCCAATACGGTAGGGATTCCAACGGTTCTAATCGGCACATCAAAAGCACAACAGTTGTTTAAAGGAAACTTTCGTCAAGCCCGTCGTGCAGCAAGTGACGGTGCTATCATTTGGGACCGTATGGCTGAGGATAGTGAAGAATGGGAGTTTTTCTTGGAAACATTGTGGGAACTACAATGCTTGAAAACACGTTCTGAACTTACCAATGATGTGAGAAAGACGTTTTATGATGAGTGCCAAGGAATAACTTCTGTTGCTGTTTGTCTATTTATTTTGGCTCAGGAGCGAGCGATGTTTAATGATGATAATGTTAATGAAATTATTAATTCAAAAGTGCTCAAAAAGACTGCTAAAGTAGATATGCAAATTCTTCAGCCTATGATGAAAGCAATTCGTACCAATAATTTAAAAGACATGATGAAATATGAGGACATCATGATTAATTTAGATGAACTGATGCTTAATCATAAGCTTGATACGGAACTAGAAGGGCGAATCCGCAAAGGCTTTAAAGAACGCCAACATTCACTGGATTATAGACGACGAGATATGATTGAAAACTTGAGTGTGGAAATCTCAGCATTAGGAATTTTCGATAGTTTAAATGTAAATGAAATTAGAAATCTCATCGCAAAAATTGTTGATAATAACCCTATTGATACAGATTTAAATTTATTAAAAACTGAAGCAATTCAAAAGGCTATTATATTAAACCACCAAAAGAAAGTAAGAAAAGAACCTGGGGTGAAAAAGGTAGAATTATTGCCATTGTTAGCGCTAAGAACAAAAGCATTAGAACAAAAGCAACATCCATATGAATTGTTGAAAGTTATGAAATTTATTAAAAATCCATTACAAGAATTTTATAAGTAATTAAAAATTAAGGCATGAGGTGTCTAAAAACCTAGTTGTATCGACATTATAAAAGTAAGTCGCGTATAACTAGGGGGACATTAGAATGCTACCGTTCTTTACGAATCCATATCCAGATGAATTAATATATTCAGCGATTGCTCGTTATCACTTTTATAGTGGAAATATTGATTGTAAGGACACTTTAGAAGAATTATTTCAAAGTCGTTCTGTGATCCCGAGTGTGGAGATTGGTAGCCATTTTTCTGTATTAGCTGAGCAGCTTGGCTCCAATTACTCTGTTGAAAATATATTAGCAAATCATACAATTTATCCTTATTATGCAATCTTTCTTTCAAAGCAACGTCAGCAAGAAATCTTGCAAGATGTTGCAGGAGATGGAAAAGGACTTTATACAAGGCTTGGTGTGGTAGCTGGAAGCATATGCAGAAAAGATGGACTGTATTATTGTGGAGAATGTGCAAAAGCAGATCTAAATAGATATGGCGAGCCCTATATCCATCGAGAGCATCAATTGCAAGGAATTGAATATTGCCCTCATCATGAGTTGTCATTACTAAAATATGAAGCAGAAATCACTAGTCGTACTGAATATATTCGTTTTGAAATAGACAAGATGAATCTTTCGCCAATTTATAAAGTTGATCCTTATGCAAATTTTTCGGTTCATTTGGCAAAGCAAGTGTATAAACTATTGCAGTTATCATTACATCAGCTTTCACGTGAGGAAATAACATTAAAATATCGTGCATTATTACGTGAAAAGAATCTTGTTACAGTTTCAAATCGGTTACGACAAAAAGAACTGTATCAAGGATTTCGAAGTAAATTTCCAACAGATTTTTTAAACCAACATGAGAGTGATTTGGATATAAATAATGAGTACAACTGGCTAAAGATTATTACGCGTAATTCAAAACGTCATGTACATCCATTTAGACACTTGCTAACGCTTTATTTTCTAGAACAAGGCATAGATGATTTCGTTAATAGTAAAGCTGATGAAGGCCCATTTGGTACAGGACCGTTCCCTTGTCTGAATAAAGGAACAACCCATTACAATCAACGAGTAATTCAAGATGTGGAAGTAACAAGAGATTATAAAACTAACTCTCCTATCGGTACATTTACTTGCTCCTGTGGGTTTGTTTATGCAAGAAAAGGTCCTGATATTTCACTAGAAGATAAATTCCGGATAGGGCGAGTAAAAGAATTTGGAGAGGTGTGGCAGATTAAGCTTAAGCAGTTGGCTAATAAAAATATAAGCACAAGAGCTATTTCTAGAGAGCTTGGAGTAGATTCTAAAACAGTTAAAAAGTATCTGGAAGAACACTTAGAAATAGATAATAAAAAGAAATATAAAATAGATATAGTGCGACTGCAGCAATACAAAAATGAAATTATTTCTGGAATGAAAGAGTTTCCTCTTTTATCTCGAACAGCTTTGCGAGAAGAATTTAAGAAGCAATATATGTTTTTATATCGTCACGATAAGCAATGGCTTATGGAACGCTTATCTCCTAAACAAAAGAAACAACAACCTACTAAAACAGTTGATTGGGCAATACGAGACAAAGTTTATGTTAGAGAAGTAAAACTGTTGTATAAACAATTATTGGACCGACAACAGCCAGTTCGTATAACTGTTTCAGTGATAGGAAAACAGCTAGGCATACTAGCTAATTTAGAGCGCCATTTGGACAAGTTACCAATTACTAAAAGATTACTGGATGAAATAACTGAGAATATACAAGAATATCAACTTCGAAGATGTTATAAATTAATCGATAGAATGTTACTAGAAAAAGAAACGATAATTCTTTGGAAATTACAAAGAAATGCAGGGATAAAATCGGTATATTTTCAAAAAATAAAACCTATGTTAGAAATTTATATAAAAAATTATAGATAGTTGAAAAATCTGGGGAAATGAATTTAATTTCAAATATCGTTAGGAGATCGATTAAAATATTATCTTTCTTTACTGATCCTTATAAGGATGAATTACTTTATTCTTCAATTGCGCGTTATCATTTTTATAGCGGTAATATTGACATTAAAGACACTTTAGAAGAGTTATTTCTATCGCGTTCAGTTACTTCAAGTATAGAAGTAGGGAGTAGATTTTCTACTTTAGTTCAAAACATAGGTGAAAATTACTCGGTTGAAAGTATACTTGCTGATCATACAATTTATTCCTATTATTCCCCTTTTATTTCAAGTAAGAGACAGCAAGAGGTGATAAATGATGTAAAAGGAAAGGGATCAGGACTTTATTCTAGATTAGGAATGGTAGCAGGAGGAATTTGTCGAAAGAATGGTTTGTATTATTGCTCGCAGTGCGCAAATGAAGATATCGAGAAATATGGTGAACCATTTATTCATCGTGAACATCAACTTCAAGGAATAGAATATTGTGCACATCATGGATTGAAATTAAAAAAATATATTTTAAACCCTAGGTTAGAAAGTAAATATGAATATATTAGATTTGATAAAAGAAAAATGGATCTTGTTTCACTTTCACCTTCAAAAGAAGAACAAAACGAAATAGGTATTCTTCAAGTTAAATTAGCAAAAATGGCATATCATTTATTACAAATTCCAATCAATAAATTCTCTAGAGAAATTATTGAACTTAGATATAGAACTCTCTTTAGAGAACGAAATTTATTAACACTTGAAAATAAAGTAAGAAAAAAAGAGTTATACGAAGCTTTTGAGTTGAAATTCCCAAACGGGTTTTTAGAAAAATATGAGTGTTCACTTGATATAAAAGATACAAATAATTGGTTGAGAATAATAACACGCAATATAAATCGTCATGTACATCCATTCAGACATTTACTAATGATTTATTTTTTGGATCATGATATTGAATCATTTTTTTTAGTTAAACCAGATCAAGGTCCATTTGGTTCAGGACCATGGCCGTGTTTAAATAAGGCTTCCATTCATTATAAACAAAATGTTGTTAATGATATGCGTATAAAAAGAGATTATTATAGTAAAAATCCAGTAGGTGAATTTTCATGTTCATGTGGTTATGTTTATGTTCGGAAGGGGCCGGACATAATAGTTGACGATAGATATCGAATAAATTACATAAAAGACTATGGGGATGCCTGGATAGCACAAGTACAGGATTTGAACAAGAAAGGTTTAAGTGCAAAAAAAATAGCGAAACAGTTAGAGACTTCTTCGGTAACGGTTATAAAGCATTTGAAATATCGCCAAAAAATGAAAAGTAATAACTGTGCAAATAAAGAAATATTAATAGCTAAATATCGTGTAGAACTTCTTGAAGCTACGAACCGATTTCCTAGTTACAGTAGAACGGAATTAAAAGGACGATTTAAAAAAAAATATAGTTTTTTATCTTTAAATGATAAAGAATGGTTTAATGCTAACATGCCAAAAAAGCGAAAAAAAGTACAAGTGCAAACAGTTGATTGGAATATGCGGGATCAAGAATACTACGAGAAAATACAGGCCCTCCACAAAGAATTATTAGAACTAGACAAGCCAGTGAGAATTACGCGTTCAACTATTGGCAGGAGGTTGAATATTCTAGATAATATAGAGAAGACGCGTGTAATAAAATTGCCTCACACAAACCGGTTATTAAATGAAATAAATGAGTCTGTGCAAGATTTTCAAATTAGACGATGTTTTAATGTTATAGACCAATTATTAGAAGACGATGAACCAATCGCTCTTTGGAAAGTACAAAAAATGGGCGCAGTTAAATTACATCATTTTAACGAAATAAAGTTAAAATTAGAAGAGTATATACAGGCTAAACTTGAAATGAAGCATATTAAGTAAACGACTTGTTAAATTTATTAATCCAGTAAATTTACTAAAATTAGATTAGCCATCCTTTTGAGACCTGAAAGCTAAATGTGTAAAGAAGGAAGTATTAGAAGATTAGGATTTTGATCGCTTGAGCAAATAAAATTTCAGATCGGGGGAGTATTTTAATATTTATTTAACTAGTAATGTATAGTTTAATTAAGTAACGAAGGTAAAAATTGAGAAGAGGTGCACTATGCAAGAGAAAATTTATGATCTAGTTTCCTTCCAAGGGGACAGATTAGCAAGGAAAATCAAAAATTATTTAGATGAAGTTTTTAAAGATGAGAGTGAGGCAATTCTTTACTATAAAGAACCTGACTATGCTACCCCTACTGATATCTTACCTACATTTACAGTGTGCTCAAAAAAATATGGTATTTTTGTTTTTATATACTATGATTATACTTCTGAGCTTTTAACAGAGATTAATGATAAATTTTGGATAATTAAAGGAAATAAAACAAAAAATAAAATCTTAGACTTTCAAGACTATTGTTTTAAATTAGATAATGATATTAAAATGCCTTCAAATGAAATTTATGAAGATATTAAGATCCATAAGTATGTATTATTTCCATTAATAAGTAGTGAAACCATTAGTGTTAACTTAAAAAGGCAGAATGTTACTTTGTTGTTTGAAGACTTCAATGGCTATAAACTTTTAAAGGATATTCCAGAAGTCAATATAGACAATGAAGATTGGTCAAAGATGTTAAGTGTAATACAAAAATCTAACATACTTACTAAAGAAACAGAATATATAGTTGATACTCCAATTTCTAACGTCAGAGATGCGATAGCGTACAACAACCAGCAGATTAGTCTATTTGATGAGGATCAATTGGATGCAAGTATGACTATTACAGAAGGAGCGCAAAGAATTAGAGGGTTAGCAGGAAGTGGTAAAACAGTTATCCTTTCAATTAAGGCAGCGAGACTGCATAGAAAATATAAAGATGCAAAAATTATTTATGCATTTTCAACACAGAGTTTATATAATCAAGTTACAAAGTTGGTGAATAAATACTATTCAAAATTAACAGGTGAAAAGATTAATCCTGATAAGTTAGAGATAATTCATGCTTGGGGAGGAAAATACTCAGGTCCAGGAGTATACTATAACATTTGCTTATCTAACGGAATTAAACCTCTAACTGTTAGAGATTTGTATGGATATCCAGATAAGTTTGAGGAAGCTTGTAACCGCTTATTAACTAATAATCTTAAACAAGAGTATGATTATATTTTAGTGGATGAAGCGCAAGATATGCCTGTAAGCTTTTTTAAATTATTAGAAAAAGTCACTAAACCGCCGAAGAACATTATTTGGGCTTATGATGATTTACAAACTATTAACTCCACAAAAATACCTGAACCAAAAGAATTATTTGGTGTAAATAATGATGGTTCTTTAAAGGTTCCATTGTTACCATCGAATGATTATATTTTAAAGAAATCTTATAGAAATCATAAGGACGTACTAATGTCTGCCCTAGCTTTCGGATTTGGAATGTACTCTAAAAATGATTTTGTTCAAATAATAAAAGAAAAATCGACTTGGGAGTCACTAGGGTTCTTTGTAGAAAAAGGTTTAGAGTTCGGTGAAGAAACGATTATAACTCGTCCCACTGAAAATAGTCCAAATAAAATTGATCAAGAATTTAAGTCCCTACCTATTGTAAACAAATATGCAGCAGTTAGCACAAGTGAAGAACTTGAAGTAACCGCCAAACATATAAATCATTTAATTTATAATGAATTAGTCAAACCTGAGGATATAATGGTTGTTGATTTACAAAGAGATAGTAAAAAGCGTTTAGCAACCCTCCAAAATTATTTATATAGTAACAATATATTAAGTGTAATGCCTGGTTTGGTTGAAGGTGCTAAGGACTTCATGCGAGAGAACCATGTTACGTTAACAACTGTTAGAAGGGCAAAAGGAAACGAAGTTCCAATAGTTTTTGTGTTAGGTTGTGAGAAAATTTATTTAGCAAACAGTTTATATGAAAAACGTACCTTTAGAAATATGCTATTCGTTGCTATGACAAGAGCAAAAGGTTGGTTATATCTATCGGGACAAAAGGATGTATTTAATTTATTTCAAGAAGAAGTTAAGAAGATGTGGAAAGATATCCAAGATGGGTATTACAAATTTGATTTCCCAACAGAAGAAGATTTTAAATCGATAGAAAAATTAAACTTACTCACTTTAGATGGTGAACGTTCAGAGAAATTACAAAATCAAGCTGATCAACTTGCTGATATATTGGGACAATCCGATGTGTCGGAGTTAGAAATGTTTATGGATGAAGAAACATTGAAAAAGTTAGAAAATCTTATTCTTAGGGGGAAATCTAAAGAATGAGTGTATATGATATAATACAAACTGACATTGAAAAAACCATTGCTAACCTAATGAATCAAAATTTAATAATAAATCCTACTTTCACCACTAAAAATTGTAAGTTCGATAAAATCTCAAGTAAAATGATAGAATCAAAAATGGATAAAACAAAAACATATGTGACAAATTTTTTAAGATTTTATAATAATGGTGAATATTTATTTTTGTTAAATGATCATAGTATGGTTCAAATAAATTATATTTTTAAGCAGGACCCTGGAAGCAGAAAGCAGTATGTAACTAAGGCAAATTTAAATTATTATCCTAATCCAGGGTTATATGACTCTGAACTATTAGATGCACTTACAAGTGATATTGACTTGAATGAACAAGTGGAACTTTGGTATGAGTTAGTACAGGATGTCGAAAAGGATTTTACCTATCGCTCTAATTATATAAGATTGGATTTTTCAGACGCGGATAAAGATTTTACCGAATTAACTCACCCGAGATGTCATATACACATAGGATTGAATGATAATTTCCGAATAGCTATTAATAAATTGCCTTTATTGTCTGATTTTATGGATTTAGTGTTATTCTCATCATATATTGATGATTGGAAAAAAATTCGTTCTGATGATTTAGCGGATTTAACTAGATTCAAGTCATTGATGTTATCGAAAGAATCAAATTATCCAATGTTAACAAAGTTTAATTCGGTTGTAACAGAACTTGAAGAGATGCATTATTTATTTAAGATTTAATTACATATTACATTGTTATTAAGAAGAAGTAGTGTTTGATCCATTATTAACCATGGTTCTGACACTATTTTTATTTACTTTTTAAAAAAGATTCTTTTTTATTTTTTAGACAAAGAAAGGTGGAAATAAGTTGTCAAAATATAATCCGTCTCTATTAGAGTCTATTGTTTGTTTTCCAGATAAATTATACAATCTCCTAATAAACAACGCAGTAATTTAAAATTGGGGAATGGTAAAGTCAATCTGGCAATGTATTTATGCCCTTTATTGAATATCAGTTAGAATAGACGTTAAATGGATACTTTTTAAAGGGGTGGAATTTACTTGATGATATCTATTCTAAAATTGAAAAATTCTCAGGAAAATATTCTAATGATATGTAGATGAGAAATGTGGAAATCATGTTTAAAATATAAAAAATCTGAAGAATGGAGAAAAGGAATACGACATGGAATTTGAAAATTTACTAAATAAAGTAGATAAAGCGTTATTTAATTTGCCCCAACATAGCTTGAAATTAAACAAACAATATAAAGAAGAGTTTTTAAATGTTTTAAGAAACTTATATCAAAAGGAAATTGTAAATAACTACAGTAAATTAAACTCTTTTTTTGAAAAGATACAACTAAATAAAAAATTTGATAAGGATGTTTATTTTCAAGGGGTTTCCGAAATTGTTTTTTGGAACCATGTTTCAGATAAAGGATATAAATACAATCTAGAAAAGAAATTAAATCAACAAAATAATTTTGATATTGATTTACAAGTTATCAAGGAAAACAGGATATTTAACTTTGAAATTAAATGTCCAAAGATAACAGAATATAATGTTAGGCATTTAAATGTTAATACATCATACAGGTTTACAAATAAAAAAGATATGCATGATCTTCTATGTGACCTCAATCAAGATATTTTCTCAAAAATGGTTCAAAGTCCTTTATATGAGTATGAAAACATAAATTATAAAAAATTAGAAGATAATAAGCTAGTAGATTATTTAAAATCGGGGCAGCAAAAATTTGTTGCATCAAACGAAAATAGTATAAATATACTCGTTATTTCTATAGATTTCTCTAGATTTTTTGATTATTGGGGATATCTTTATAATGAATTTTCAGGATTATTTACTAATAACACATTCTTTGATTCGAACTCATATAATAAAGTGGATGTCGTTTTACTTACAAATATATTAGATGGGCATATAAATTTAAATAGTGAAATTGAATCTTGGAATTTGAATTCTTATTTTAATCTTTTTTGTAAAAATCCTAATAGTATAAAGTTTAAGAAGGAACCTACTGCAAATATATATAATGACTTATTTAGAATAATTCCTAATGACACCAATGAATTTAATAGTTTTTGTTTAAAATACAGTGAGGCCATTCTTAGTAGAGGAATTGGAGACCCTAAAATATTTGAATATCAATTCTTCTTAGAATACGCTCATTCTAAATTTCCATATTTAAAAAACATTTAAATATGAAGATTAGTTTGTTTATTTTTGTATTTAATAATTTTAATCCAATATTTTTAGAGGAGAATTTTAATGATACATGAATTTGAATTTCCTTGCAATGAGATGGATAAAGACAATAAATATTACAAGGGTAAATCAAATATATATAATAATGATTGTTTTCGAAGATGTGAATATACTAAGGGAATTAGTGATTTCACTTTTAAAAAATATAATGATTATACTCTAGAAAAGTGTTGCGATGTCGATTCTAAGTTTGAAAAAAAGGCAAATCCTGAACCCGAAGCAATTCTAATCAATAGAGTTAATAGTGAGGAAAAAATAGTGATTGAGGTGAAATCTCTCCACACTTTATATTATGAATCAATTAAGAAAGATAATAAAGAAAGAAAAAGGATGTACTATTTTATAGAAAGCTTTTTAAATGGTATTGGAGAACTTGTTGTAGAAAAAGTTCTTAAAACTCTAGAGGAATTGCGTATAGAGATAACGCCAGAGCAAACAAATTTTTTTTAAAATGGTTTATTATTAGCTATATCTATTAATTCTTTTAATGAAAAAAAATATAAGTTAGGTTCAGTTCCAGAGAATTTTCTCTCCTACAAAGGGGGGAGTGAAGAAGCTTTAAAAAATAAGATAGTAGGTCGTTGTGTAAATCATATTATTCGTAACATTATCATTTATCTTGAAGGAAATTTTGAACAAAGTAGATTTATAGAAGAATTTAGTATCGATAAAATAAAATTTGTTTTTGGAAAGTCAAATAAGACTAGTTCATTTGCGATAGAATATTTTGAACAGTCCACTATACAAGATATTTTCATTCCTCCTAAAGCAGCGCTATTAACTAGAATAAATTCCTATTTTAGTGAATGTGAAAAAAAATTCCGAAATTATATGTCTAATGAATATAAGCGAATATTATTAATTACTAATGAAAGTAATTATGAAGAATCGGCTATTATTGATGTAATTAAGAATATAGAAAAACCACAGTATATAGATGAACTTTGGATATCCTTTAATAGATACGAAGAACTTTGGAATGAAGTAACTGAAGATGTTGAGGAAGGTAAAATTGTTGATGTTGAATATATTCTAATTTGTTAGTTGCATTTATAAAATGAAATAATCAATCTTTTTTACAAAATAGTATCTCAAAGAAATAAGATGAACTAGTATTTTGATCAATCTTTTTTACAAAACGGAATTTGTTCTTCTATTATAAAATCAATGTTTAAAGCATCTTTTTAATCAAACTTTATTCCAAACCAACATTTTGTTGAATGACAACAAAGTCGGGTACTGACATGTTCAATAAATAAATTTAATTTGATGTTGAATGACAAAAAAGTCGGGAACTGACACTTTCAATAGAAAAATTTAATTTAAAGCACGACCCAAGTTTTTATAGGGTCGTGCTTTTTTACGTTCATCTAAATTTACTGACAATTCAAGGTAATTGAATAATAATGTGGTAATATATAGATGTAGTCAAAAAAGATTGTGAAGTAGTTCACTTAAACTAACGTGGCAGGTTAGTTGAAGAGTGTTGTTTAACTTGCCTTCAACAATCATGCCATTTTACGGAGGAAGAATATCAAGTAAAATTGAATATTTATTCTAATTACGGAGTGTATTTGCGAAATATTGCACTTAAACTAACGGGTTTAGGAAGGAATACGAGGACCCTGTTAAAGAATAGAAGAAGAGTAAATTAATTTTTGGGAAGGAGAGAGTTACATGATTTCACTTCGGAAAATTACATTAGAAAATCGAAGGGAGGTATTCAGGTTAGAAGTTGCAGAGGACCAACGCCGTTTTGTTGCATCCAATCTTTCAAGTGTTGCTTCATGTTATGTTCTTGCTACCAATGGAGGGAGTCCACTTCCTTTTGCAATTTATGCTGATGAACAGATAGTAGGATTTGTTATGATTGTTTATGGTATTACTGGTTACGAGCTTCCGAAAATCGCTAATAATAATTATTGTATATTGCGTCTAATGATTGGTGAAAGATACCAAAATCAGGAATATGGTAGGGAGGCTATGAAAAAAATATTAGAGTTCATACGCACATTCCCTGTAGGGCATGCTCAATATTGTTGGTTAGCATATGAAGCCGAAAACATTGTTGCTAAAAAGTTCTATGAAAGTTTTGGGTTTCATGATAACGGTGAGATATGCGAAAATGAACCAGTAACTGTGTTAAATCTCTAACCCATACAAATATTAACTTACATATTCAACAAACGGGCGTGATTGTTGAATAAGCGTTTCTGTTCTTATTAAACTAACGGGTGCTTTAGTGAAAATCGTTGAGCAGATCAGACAGCTCTTTTATCTTATTGAACTAACGCCGCAGGTTAGTTTAATAAAGAAAAACGTTTTTTTTGATAAAACACCTATTTGTAGGAGGGATAAAAATGAAACTTTTACGGTATTTTTGTACAATTTTAATCTTTCTGAGTTTTGTTTTCTTCATAACAGGATGTGCAGAAAATAGAACCACGCCGAAAGAGGAAGGTTTAATAATAGAAGGTTATATACTTGAAGTATATGAAGGAAGAATATTGCTTGCTAAAGACATTACTTCAGAACAATATGAAACACTTAAAGATAAAACACTTCAAGAGTTGGGTAAGGAAAGGATTTCACTTTTCTACTTAAGGTATGAAGACACCTGTAACCGTCAAGTAGAATTGAGCAGTTTTCACAAAATAAGATTAATCAATTTTCCACAATTAAGTTTGAGCACTTACTTCGGGAAACAAAGTTTTTCTGTACTTCATTCTTAAACTTTCTTCGTCCTCTCCGAAGGATATTACCTCACTTCTATGAAGGAGTCGATCTAATATAGCTGTGGTTAAAGAAGTGTCCCCTAAAAATTTACCCCATTCATTTGGCCCTTTATTTGACGTTAATATAAACGCAGATTTGTCATACATATCGTATATAAATTGAAAGAATAAGCTTGCCTCTTTCGGATCTACAGTCATATACATTACATCATCAATAATGATTAATTCGGATGTTGAAATTCGTTTATATCGTGTTTTTGATTTACTAACATAGTCACGGCTTTTCAAAATGTAGATAAGCTCTCCCATCGAGACAAAAGAAACCTGATATCCATTTTCAATGGCTAAAGTGCCTAATCCCACAGACAATAGTGTTTTTCCGGTCCCTGGGGGACCCATTATAATCAGTGTAAACATTTCTTCAATCCAGTTAAGGTCTTTTAACAATTTAAACTGTCTTTCACCAATCACATTTTGTTCTTCCAGCCGATAATCAGCTAATGTCTTTTGGTAGGGAAAGTCTGCCCATTGCATTAAACGTTGAACAGTCTTTTTTTCTCGGCACGCTGTTTCATGAGTGAGTAGTTCGTTGATAAATTCGTGATAAGTCCAACTGTTGGATTCGGCATTGCGCAAAAGAGCGGGAAGCTCTTTTGCAGTCTCAGCGAGTCTCAAAGTTCTACATTTATCTTGCAATAATTCGATTGGAGAAGTCATGATCTTTTACCTCCAGATAATAACCGAATATAGTAATCTTCTGATCGTTCTGCAGCCTTGTATTTTTGATATTTTGATGACTCTACACTTACTTGTTTTGTTTGCGATTCTGACTCTTTATGTAACGTAAAAGCTATATCTCTAAAATCATTTGCACTAATCATATTTAAAGTTTTTACTGTTTCTAGCGCTTCTTCTAGGTAGTCTGGATGATTTCGAATGACCATTTGTAATACTTTAAACTGATCTACCAAGTGTCTTGGATACTTCTTATTCAATTCGTCCAAGAACCAAGTAATTAATTCCTGGTTAGAAAATGCAAGCTCAATTTCCTCTCTCAAAAGTGTTTTCTTTGAGCTAGGTTTCTTATGATGAGACGGATCATAAATTAATTGACCCTTTAAACTACTAACTAAATGTCTTGCAATTGGTGGACCACCTATCTGTAATCGAATGTCTAAATATCCATCTATAGATACTTCTAAATACGCCACATTTTTAGTTTTTGCATCGTAAGTACCTACAGGTACAGAATAGCGATTGGATTCAAAGCGTATGATATTGTCCTTTTGAATAGTTCTTGTTATACTTTCTGTAAGGGAATTCTCGAAGGAGAATTTGGAAGAGATTTTTCTTAGGTGCAGCTTTTCGACAGTGTGCACTAAAGAAGGTCTCTTTTTTGTATTATGGTGTACTTTGTAATTTCCAGTTCTCCCTAGCCATTGAATAGCTTGTTGATTCCACAAATGAATGTCTTGGAACTCACGATTTTTCATGAAGTTATGCTTTACAAATTTAACTACTTGTTCAATTTTACCTTTAGATTCTGGATCGCTTTTTCTACATAAATAAATGTTAAACTTCCTTAATTTTCGGTAGTTATCAAATTCCTTTGTAAATAATAAATCACCAGCATTTTCACTTACTGCGAGTAAAGCGTCTTGGTCATAAACCAATTCTTCGGGCATTCCTCCAAAAAACTCAAAAGCATTCTCATGACAACGAACTAAATCTGTTGTACGGAAAGGTCTATCTAAGAATTCAATGTATTTAAACCTAGAATGAGATAATACAAACCCGACAAAATAAAGTCTTTTTTTTGTTCCGTCATAAGCAGTTACAAGATCTTGACCGAAATCTACTTGTCCTTGAAAACCCATAGGACTATCTGGGACAGCTGCATAAACTCTCTGTTCTGACACTTTTGGTATATGATATGCAACACGTAGTTCATTTACATAATTTCTTGTCGTATTCTCAGCTATATCTTCTTCGCTAATATCTTGTTTCTCTTTCAACCAATCATAGACCTGTGCGCCACTTAGATCAGGGTACCTTTTTAGCCATGCAAGAATGATATCCCGATAGGGATCTAACTTCTTTTTACGGGTTTGCAAAGAGAGTAGGTACTCTTCAAATTCCTCCGATGTATTCTTTAAATATTTAGCAACGGTATTTCTAGAAATACTTAACTTTCTCGCAATTGCAGACTTCGAAAAGCCCATTGCATATAATTCATAAATTTTCGTATAAACCATAAACCTTGTCACTCCAGATTCCCCACTTTCCATTTACACAATTCAGTATAAAGGAAGTGGTTGATTTAGAGGAGAACTGCTCAATCTTATTTGTGGAAAATTGCTCACTTTAGTATAGCGTTTACAACACCAGTAGCTTAAGGAAAGGTTACAAAGTGGAGGTATGGATTGATGGTGGCATTGATGAATCTTATCCTGCTCTAGCTGGAGCAAAAAAAATTGAGGTAAAAGAATAAAAATAGCTTATTGAAGTAACGGAGTTGGTTACTACAACAATAGGAGACGCTTTTTCACTAACGTAGCAGTTATTTTCATCGGTAACGTCCTATTAAATGCAATTACGCTGATCTTATATCGCAATAGAACAGCAAAGTAAGGGTGAATGAGTCTTAATAAGACTCATTCATTAAATGGATAGCAATCTACCTTTCCAGTACCCGACTTAGTTGTCAGGTAGTAAAAACAACTGGTTCCCGACTTTGTTTTGTGTGAAGTGTTTCACATAACATAGGAATGCGGGTTACAGCGTTCCATAGTACCCGACTTAGTTGTAACTGAACAATTTTGTTGAATGACAACAAAGTCGGGTACCGTTTAAAGACCCAAACCAATTATAATTGGTTTGGGTCTTTTTTTATGCAGCGATTGTTGAATTAACTGAAGCTTTTACTCTTGTCGATTATGTAAATAATTCACTAAACTGTTCTATTTTATTTAGATCATCAAGTGTTAAATGACAACGAAATCGGTTACTGAACAACAAAGTTGGAAACTGAAATTTAAATCAATAACCCCCCCTTGTTAATTGAATTAGAAAAGCTCAATCCATGTTATTCGGATTGAGCTTTTTGAACAAGTTGTAAATTTAACATTTTAAGGTAAGAGCATTTCTTTGTAATGAGAAGTGCATATTATTTTTGCCAAAATTAAAAGGATATTTAAATAAAAAAATAATATAATGAAAAACAATAAAGATTTATCGCAAAACAATAAAAGTTGTGTTAAATTTATATTGTCATTAAATAAGCGAGGTGCTTAATATGAATGTTAAACGAGGTTCGACCACTTTTTTAAAGGTAATTATTTTTCTGGCTGGAATTGCAGTTCTTGCTTTATGTATATTTTTAGTGCCCCATATGGCGAATTTCGCATCAAAATTGTATTCAAATATTGTCCCAATGAAATATCTCGTTTACATCGTGATGTATGGAGCGGCTGTGCCTTTTTACTTTGCTCTCTATCAGGCTTTCAATCTTTTAAGGTACATTGACGAAAACGCAGCGTTCTCGGATTTATCTGTAAAGGCGTTAAAGAACATAAAGTGCAGTGCGATTACAATCAGTGGTTTGTATGTATTAGGTTTGCCACTCTTCCGTTTTATAGCGAAGAAAGTTGACCCTCCTATTGGATTAATGGGAATCATCATCATTTTTGCTTCGTTGGTTATTGCCGTTTTTGCTGCTATCCTCCAACGGCTTCTACAAGAAGCGATTAACATAAAATCAGAAAATGACTTGACGGTCTGAGGTGGATGATATGGCAATTATCATTAATATTGATGTAATGTTAGCAAAACGGAAAATGAGCGTAACGGAGCTCTCGGAGAGGGTTGGAATTACTATGGCAAATATTTCTGTTTTGAAAAATGGGAAAGCAAAAGCGGTTCGTTTTTCAACATTAGAAGCGATATGTAAGACTTTGAATTGTCAGCCAGGTGATATTTTGGAGTACAAAAGCGACGAAGACACTCAATAAAAACAGACAACAAATTTATTTAACTAATGGGAGTTGAAAGAGAATTTAAGGGATAGCTTAATTGCTATCCCTTCTTTGCGTCTTTTGATGTAATTTACTCTGAGAATTGCATTGATATAAGTAACAAAAAAATATGATGTGATTTGCAATGTTTGCACCTCAAAAGGGAACCTGTTAAGAAAGACTTGGTTCCTTTTTAATTTGATAATTCTTATCAGTACCCGACTGAATTGTAACTGAACAATTCACCAATTAAAGCTCCTAGCTGTGAAGCCGGCGACGAGAAATGGCGAGTTAGATAATCTAAAATGGATTCTTTATCCCTATCGTTTAACGAAAAAATATCAGCTATTATGTTCGCTAAAGTAATTTGAATTGCCCCTTTTGTAATTTATACAGTCAGGATACTACAAAAGTATATTCAACTATCTTCAGAAATAAGGCACTTTCCTGTAAAAACGAGCAGCGTTTATTTTTATTTTAGGTCAAGATTGAGAAGATGAATTCATTTTATTCAGTCATAATTCATTAGTTAGTAACGATCCTCTCTTTTCATAATTTGGACAAAAAATAAAAACAAAATAGGCTATACTATACTTTTTTGATTGCAATTGAAACTTGAATCTTATAAGATACTTAACATAGTTAAGTTAAAGTAGTTTAATTAAAGTACTTTAACTTAATTAATAATGTAATAACGAATAGATATTTAGAAAGGAATTACAATATGAAATTTACAGAGTTTTTGAAGAGTAAAGGTGCCATAGGCTCTATATTTATGGGTGTTTTTTATGCAGTGTGTATGTTAGGAATCTTTTTGCCAGGTTATACAGCAATTCCTGGGAATATTGATCAATTACCGATTGCCATTATTAATGATGATGTAGGAGAAACTGGAGCTCAAATTACAGAGAACTTAGTAGAACAACTCCCATTTGAGAAAATAAAAACAAACATTTCGAACAAAGCAGCTTTAGAAGATTTAGAAGATAACGAATTAGCTTTAGTGATCCATATACCAGAAACGTTTTCAGCTGATTTACGAAATAGTGATGTATCATCAAGCATTGATTTCACTCTTAACGAAGCAGGAGCAACAGTTGTATCATCTTCTATGACACAAGTTGTTTCTCAAATTAATGAGCAATTAAGTGAGCAATTCTCACAGCAAACAGCACAAGGTATTTTAATGAACATCAATGTACCTGAAGAGCAAGCAAAAGAAATGGCTGAGCTGATTGAAAACAGTTATGTAGGTAATGTTGTTAAAATTAATGACATTCCAGATGGTATGCATAACAATATGTTACCAATGTTCTTAACTATGTCCTTATATGTAGGGGCGATGATTGCAGCGATGCAATTAGTTGGTGCGTTTAAAGTAAATCGCGGGAGAGCTACGAAAACACGTTTATTCATTTATGTACAATTAACAGCAATTCTTATTGGTGTTATTGCTGGTTTAGCTTCAGCAGGTATAGCGTTTGGTATAAATGATTTAAGCGGAGATTTATTCTTCCAAATTTGGGGACAACAAATCCTGAATTATTGGGTATGCTTTAACTTCACAGCAATTGTAGTATTCTTAATTGGTGAAGCAGGTATGATTTTAAATATCCCAATATTGTTAGTTCAAACGATTGCTAATGGGGCAACGATTTCACGTGATATGATGTATGTACCTTATAAGTGGGCGAGCCATATTACACCGATGTATTATTCAGTGCAAGCTTACTTTGCTAATATTTTTGGTAGTACAAGTGTAAGCCCTTATTTGTTAGGGTTAGCTTTAGTTGGTATAGTAGCGATGTTAATTAACGTTGTTATCGTTTGGATCTTACACAAGCCAATGCCAGTAGTGGATTCAAGAGAATCTGCAAAAATTTAAATTCTGCTGAAGTAAATGATTAGTTTTGATACAATAGAACTAATATTTGCCTAAGGAGCTGAAATGATGGCAATTCAAATTTTCATTCTGACTAAGCTTATGGAAGAAAATAATTACCCTTATAAATTGAAAAAACAAATCTCAGTATTACAGCCTCTTGATACGATAAATGGTCTGACTGAAAGCAAGTTATATTACCATTTTGAATCATTGGCGAAGCAAGGCTTTATTGAGGCAAAAGAAATCATTAAAGAAGAGCATCGACCAGATAAACAAGTATTTGCAATCACTGAAAAAGGCCGAGAAGTGTTACCGAAGAAGATTTATAAACTTTTTGAAAATGCAGATACAATCGGTAGTATGGTCATTGGTTTAGCTAATATGAAGTATGTGGATCGCGATAAAGTCATCGGTATATTAGAAAAAAAGGTATACGAGATAAAAACAACTTGGGACAAGATGTCTAAATTTGACAGAAAACATTTTATGGAACCAGGGCAAGAAGTATTAACAGACTTTATTGGGGATTATGCAAACTATAGAATAAACTCTTCAATACAGTATTTTGAGAGATTAATTAACCATATTAAAAAAGAGGAAATATAGGAAGAAGGCTATTTACAGAGGATTGTAAATAGCCTTCTTTTTATTATTTTCAGGTGATATTAACCTTAACCATCTCGATTACTTTGTAGTGCCTTTTGATTGTACCATTTTACTACTTTTATTTTACATTGAGGTTCAGTAAAAGTGGTTTTTACTTCAATAATACTATGCGTTAGTTCTATAACAATCATGAAAATGATCGAACTTTTTTCAAAATGGATTCTTCTTGTTTGTTGCTATATAATTCTTCAAATAATATTTTTAATCTAACTTTATTCCAATTCTCTATATGCACTTAAAACCCGGGTTGTTTCTTCTTAAAAAAGTGCAATGATTTTATCTAGTATGCCCGTAATATCAAGGAATACGATGATAATGACTAGAGGAATAATGTACTTCATAATGAAGAACCAAATATTAAATGCAGAAGCTCCTAAACGAGAATGTTGCAATAGTTCTTCTCGTAAAGTACTTTTCTTAATCTTCAATGGTATGAAAATAGAGATTAAGAACACGCCTAGTGGCATTAAAATATTACTAACTAAATAATCAGCTGAGTCTAAAATATTCTTCGAGAAGATTAAAATATCAGCAAATACGCTATACGATAATGCTGAAGGAACACCTACTGCGAAAATTAATATACCAATAATATATGCATATTTTGTTCGTTGCTCTTCTTTACCTTTGACTAGAGATGCGACAATTATTTCTAACATAGAAAAGGCAGAAGTCAATGTAGCGAATAAAAATAATGCTAAAAATCCTAATAAGAAAGCTTCGCCAAAAATAATTTGATCAAAGACAGCAGGTAGTACAACAAATAATAATCCAGGGCCTTCAGCTGGTTCTAAACCGAGAGAGAACACAGCTGGGAAGATGGCTAATCCTGCTAATAAAGCAATGAATAAATTCATTGAAACAATTGAAATAGCCGGTTGAATTAAGCTTTCTTTTTTCGATAGATAAGAACTATACGTTACCATTACTGATACACCAACACTTAGGGAGAAGAAAGCCTGCCCCATCGCATACAGAATACTTTGAGATGTAATGCTCGAGAAATCAGGTGCTAAGAAGAACTTTACACCTTCCATTGCATGATCGAGTGTAAGTGAGCGAATGATTAGAACAAAAAATAGTATGAATAAAGCAGGCATCAAAATTTTACTTACTTTTTCAATTCCATTTTGAATCCCTTTTGCTACTACTAAAACAGTGATAACTAAAAACGCAAGTTGAGCTACAATAACCAAGGTAGGATTTCCAATCGTACTGTTAAAGATAGCCCCATAATCTGCACCCTCACTAATTATTCCACCAAACAAACCTTTGGCAAAATAAATAACAATCCAACCACCGATTACACTATAAAAAGATAGTAGGAGGAAGCAGGTGAATACTCCCAACTTTCCAATCCAATGCCAATTAGTATTAGGAGCTAAAGTGCGATAAGCACTAACTGCTTCTTTCTGCGTGCTTCTACCGATGATAAACTCTGCTAGCAACAACGGAAAACCTATAAACAAAGAAAATAAAATAAATAGAAGAAAGAAAGCACCTCCACCACTGATACCAGTTACATAAGGGAGCTTCCAAATCGCCCCTACTCCTATAGCTGATCCAGCTGCAGATAAAATAAAACCAATCTTCGATGACCATTGCTCTGATGTTTGAATACTAATCAATCCAATCTATTTTTGGTATTTAGTGTCCTCTAAAATTAAAAGACAAAAAACCACGTCTCTATCTGTAAAGATAGGGACGTGGCTGTTCACGCGGTACCACCCTAATTGGAAACAATTCATATTTCCCACTTGTTAAAATAACGGTTTAATCCGTTTTCATACTACTTGTTCTATGATGCAGTATAAAAAAAGCTCGAAGAATGAAACTCACTCAGATCTTTGTATCAGTTTCCACCAACCACTGATTCTCTGCCAACAGGGAGATCTGGCTTAATATTTTCTTGTCATCACCTATTTGATATTTAGAATAATAAACGAAATTATAGTATGATAATACCTTGAAGTCAAGTTCTTTTTTATAATTTTACCTTATAATGCAGCTGTACAAACTGTCCATAACGTATTGAATCAACTAATACTAAATCTATTTGGGGATTATTATCTTTAAATAAAGGAATGCCAGATCCTAAAATATGAGGTGTGACGGTAATAATGTATTCATCAATTAAATTTTCTTTGATAAAAGCATCGAGTATATCAGAGCCACCAACCATCCATATTTTAGAGCCTTGTTGTGCTTTTAACTTTTTGGTGAATGCTACAACATTTTCATTCACAAAATCTACGTATTCAGTTGAACCTTGCTCAGTTGTTGAGAAGACATAGTTTTTCTTGTCAGGATAAGGAAAAGCTTCTGCATGTTCCATAACGTAGTCATATGTTCTTTTTCCCATAATCGTTGTATCAATAGTGTCATACATTGCTGTATATCCATTATCACCTTCGCCTTCAACTTCTTCTAACCATTGTAAATCATCATCTTTCTTAGCGATAAATCCATCTAAACTAACACCGATATATAAAATAACTTCACGTGTCATAATTTTGTCCCCTTTTACTTTTAGAATAGCCCTTATTGATAAAATTATAAGGTATAAACTATACTAACTCTAAAACATGACAAGAATTATGGGAAGTCGTATAAATCGTATTTAAGAGATTGTCTCTCTTGAATACGATTTTTTTGTTCGGGATATTTAATTTATTTACTAATCCACGGAGACTCATACATAATAGGATATTTTCCAAGTCTATATGAAAATTAATTTCTGGTGCCGGGTTCTAAAATAATTCAGAAAATGTACAAATTGTGTGTGTAATAGGTCAGTTTGAACAAATATTGACAACATGTATACGTTTGTATACAATGAATTTAATATTGATGTGTATACAATTGTATACACAGAAAGGTGATTTATTATGAAAAGTGAAAAATTCAAGGACTTTAAGAGTGAGGGGCATCATCGTGGTGAGCGTTACAGAGGAAGAGATGGTTCACATGGACCGAAAACATTTCGTCGAGGTAGAGCAATTGCTTTTTTAGAGAGGATGAATCTTAAACGTTCAACCATTATGGAACAGTTAGATAAACCAGAGTTTCAATCTATTCAACCAATTTTAGTCGGTGAATTAAAAGCCATTGATATGGTAATCAACGAGTTTGTTCAATTATTTGAAATTCATGAGAAAGAGACAATGGATACACCAAAAAATAATGAAGGAGAAGAAAATTCAGTGGAGGATAGTGAAAAGTCTTTAGATAATGACGAGGAAGGAATTGAATTAAATGAAACAAATTAACAGCTATATCGATTCAGTGTTTCATAATCAGGATGCACTTTTGGAGGAAGTTATTTCTTCCATTGAAGAAAACGGAATGCCTTCCATATCGGTATCTCCTTCCTCCGGAAAACTTCTAACCATGCTTATATCAATATCAAGGGCTAAAAATGTTCTTGAAATAGGTGCTCTTGGTGGCTATAGCGGAATTTGCCTTGCTAGAGGATTCGATAGAGAAGGAAAATTAACTTCCCTTGAGTTAGAGGAGAGATATGCACAGTTAGCGCATAGCAATCTATCTAAAGCCGGCTTTGAAAATCAGGTATCCTATATGACTGGAGCAGCTTTGCAAAGCCTTGAAAAACTAGTTGAGGATAATAAGCGATTTGATTTTTTCTTTATTGACGCTGATAAAGATAATTATGAAAATTACTTAGAATATTGTATTAGTCTAGCAGATTCGGGTGCTTTAATAGTTACTGATAACGTACTTGCTGGGGGTAGCGTAGCGGACCAGGGGGCTAAACCTAAACGTTATACTGAATTAATGAAGAAATTCAATGAAACTGTGGCTAATCATCCTCAATTAGAATCTGTGATTATTCCAATCGGTGATGGGATGACTATTTCAAAAGTCAAGAAATAAAAAAGACAACGTGTGGCATTAATTTTTAGTGGCTTGTTTTACGTATTAAAAACACATATGGAGCTGTTCATTAAAGACGAGCATAAGAAGTGATTAAACTTTTTTCTAAAAGGTGTTTCTATTATCATCAAAGAATGGTTTGTCAGGTTTTTAAATCAAATTTTATTACAAAAGTACAATAATTGACCATTTATAAAAGAAATTAACGAATTTGATTGAAGTTTGAATATTTGTAAAAAAAGTTGCGCTATTTTACCCCTTTAGATATGATTGTCTAGAGGGGTGTTCTTATGTCCAAAGAAAAAAGAAAGTCTGAAAGTTGAAAAAGCGGAATTAGCACGGCTAGTATTGAAGCAGTTTGTGAGCTTTGATAAAAATTTTAGTGGTTCTTCATTAGGGTGATCTACAAGATTAAAAGGTATTGAGACAAGTGGATTGCGTGAGTTTTTATCCAATTTGGAACAAAACTAATTTAATTTAACTGAATTTTCCGTAATTATAAAAGGTTTTAGACTGAAGTTTTGTTTCTTTCAGCTGAAATAAACAATGTGATGACAACGAATTTCGTATTAACAGAGTATGAAAGACAGGTTATTGAATGGGCGAGTACAGATAAATTTGATGTAAACATGCACTTGCCATTCAACTGTGGTGTACGCTCTTTTATTATTTGCTAGTTGAGAAAGCTATTATCATAGAATGCTAGATTATTTTAACTGTGGATATGAAAATTAGTAATGTTGTCAGTGTATTTCAACATTACTATAGTTAATAGTTGAATAAAATAATACAAGTCTTATCACTAATTATAATGATACATATTTAATAAAGAGATTAGTATTTTGGGGGATGCCTATGTGGAAAATTTTAAAGACTTTTTTTATTTTAGAGAAATCAAATAAAAAAAATATTTTTACTTGTATTGCCGTGGCAGTATTTGTTTTTGGCATGGTTTTATTTGTGAAAACGGAAAATTTAGGTAACGGAATAAAAGAACAATCAATTGAATATCAATCACTTTCTTCCGCGTTGACTAAATTTCAAAATGTAGACGCCACTCCAAAAGGAGGAGGCACCGAACTATATATAAATTTAGTACTCCAGCAACAATTAGTTGCCAAGCAACGTATGGCTATAAGAATGGATCTACCAGAATTGCTTGTGGATACAGCGATAGATTTTGCAAATTTAAGAGCCGAGGCATTTGACATGAAGGGATATGATAAGGTTGCGGGTAATCTACCTTCTAAAAGGGAAAATCAATTAGATAGTATATTCTATCAATATATAAAAAAATCAGAGATTCCTATATCCACGAATCCATTGTCTTTTTTCCCGTTTATTGCTTATCTATTTGGTGTACTCGGATCCGTTTGGTTTATTTTTATAGCCATTTATTCATGTGGGATCATGATAGAAGAATTCCAGCATACGTCTTTGATTAAAGGCTATCCAATATCGTTTGATAAGTATGTTATAGCTAAATGTATCTCATCCATGCTCCTAGTAGGCGTATTTCTCTTGGTGTTATTTGTTTGCAGCCTGCCATTAATTTATTTGGAGGGATTAGGGAACCCCTCCTATCCTATCCCTATTTTTAATGGAGATTTTGATGTTTATACTATATACAAATATTTAGGTGTATCTATACTTTACATGGTTTTAATCTCCATTTTCGCTATACTTCTATCTGTAATATTGAATGTTTTATTGAAGAATATGTACTTGACCTTATTTGTGCAGTTGTTATTGTATGTTCTCCCTATGTTATTTCCAAGCATGATGAATCTTCTTCCGTTTAATCCATTTAACTATTTGAACTTTTCTAGTGTATTGAATGGACAGATGCTTGACCTGGCCAACCCAGTCGCCTTAAATAGCGCATATGGACTTATTTATATCGGGATAAGTATTGTTATATTGGTAGTCGTTGTAAAGTTGTTTTTGACTACTGGAAAACTAAAAAAGGTATAAGGGAGTGAGATAATGAGCGCGTATTTTAAGATGGAGTTTTTTCAATTTATGAGCAATAAAAAGAATATCGCAATTTATGTCATTCTACTTTTTTTTTCGTGTTATTATGCACTAAAAATAGCTCCAGAATATGATCCTATCGAAAAAGTAGATGTAAGTGAAATAGAGGCACGGTATTTAACGAGGGAAAAATTTCTAAAACGTGTAGTGATTGATCAATGGACGCACCAATATACTAGATTTGCTGCTGGGATATACCCTGAATGGAATAAATATGATAAAGGAAGATTAGACGCTATCAAGCAGCACAAACTAAATGATTATGCGGAGGCTACATTTAAATGGTATATGTACTCAGATGAGATGATTTATCGATATGGAGGTGAAACGCTATTCTACAATCCTAGGTATTACACATATGGAAATACTTACTCGTGGATGGACGGGCATTATGCGTATTTATATTCTGCAAGTCGCTTCGAAGGATATACAGAAGGGAAATCAAATTTATCCGTAAATGTTTTCGAGGAAAGAACTGCGTTACAAACATTGCAACGTTTGTTACAAGCTTATCTGCCGCTCATCCTCCTTGTTTGCTGTATACTTTTCACAGTGGATATTGTGATGAAGGATCGACGGAATCCAACATTGTTACAGGGTTTGCCATTTTCAGATTGGGGAAAGTTGCTGGTTAAGGGAGTGGTTTCCTTACTGGGGAGTATACTAGCGATTATCCCACTTTCCGTAGGTTTATTGATAATAGGGGCTCGAAATGGGTTTGGTGATTTATGGTTGCCTGTTCCGATTATTAAACCTGGTGAAAAATACTTTTCAAATATAATGATGTGGCAATATTTAATGGAGAACATGATATTCATTATGTTCTGGTTTTTATTCATCGTTTCTCTGCTTCTACTTGTAAGTGTGATTTTAAAAAACGAGTTTGCAAATTTAGTAGTAGGCTGCGTGTTTGTTGTTGCTGAATTTATGTACTACGTTAGAGGAATTGGAGCTATTCGGGATGTTCAGTGGTATCCAACGAGTTATGTCCAAGTAGGACAAATTATTTCCGGGTATCGGAACTTTCTCTATGTTACCGATGGACTTACATTTGGTACCGGACTTTTTATAATAGGATTATGTACATGTATTTTTCTGTTCGTTACTTTCTTGATTAGTCGTCATAGAAAGTTTAAATTATTTTAGTTTCATAGGGATGGAGGGAAAATATGATTGAATTAAAAAATATTAGTGTTCGGTTTTCGGGTAGAGACATTTTAAAGGATGTTTCTGAGATATTCCATCCAGGAGAAATTATTGGCTTGGTTGCTCCCAATGGGACAGGGAAGTCAACGCTTATGAATGTCATCATGAATTATATCAATCCAAACAGCGGGAAAGTCATTTTAAATGATTGGGTAGAATATACAAATGAAAAGAATGAAGTGAAAATTCATCAACTAGTCTCTATGATGCCCGATCAAAGTGACTTATACAATCAAATTTCGGGTAAAGAGCATTTAAAAATCTATTCTTCTATGTGGTATAGTAATCCAAAATTGATTGATAGTACAATAAAGGAGCTAGGAATGGCGTCCTATATAAATAAGCACACAGGGAAATATTCTTTGGGTATGCGTCAAAGACTTTGTTTTGCGATGCAAATTGTATCGGATACTCAAGTTATGTTAATGGACGAAGTGATGAATGGATTAGATCCAACTCATGTCGAGCTTATTTCGAAAATATTAGTTAAAAAGAAGTCTGAGGGAAAAACGATCATCGTAGCTTCTCATTTATTAGAAAACTTAGAAAAGTATGCAGATCGCATTTTCTTTATGAAAAATGGGGAGCTAATACATGTAAATGCTCTATCCCCAGAGTTTGAAGAAAAGGAGATCACAATCGTTCGGGTAGCAGAAGTGCCAGACATGCTAAAAGAAAAGATATCAAAAGAGTTTTCAAAAATAAGTGTACAACACTTACCGAATGGCGCTACTCTAATAGATGTTCGTGGCTATGATTCAGAGAATTTAGGAAATGTCGTGGCATTTCTCAAAGAAAATCAAATAACACAGTTTAGTTTTGGAAAAGTAACATTAACCGACTTGTATTCCATGTATTATCAAGAAGTATGAGGTTATATGTAAAATATCAATATAGACATATTTTTGCAACGACTAAAGGAACTCATTTTTGGTCAAGCTTTACTCAATATGAGTTCCTTTTATAAGCATAATTAAATCGCGGTTTGGATAGTTTATTTAATCAGCTTTATTCCAATAAGAGGTGTATTCTATTGATTCATTTATAGTGGTATGAGCCTACTCTTGAATTTTTACGTTGAATTTGGTTGAACCACGCTTGATCCTTTTCTTCTTGTTTTAAAGTGTTGACTATGGTTGATGAGCAGCCGACGCATATTTTTGCTTGTGTAATTTTTCCGCATCGTTCACATGGTGCACCTAAATTTGGGAAAGTTGTACTTTGTAATTTTCCTACTTTTACCCATTTATAGAGCAAGTCGGATGAAACGCCTGTTAATTCTACGACTTCATCATTTGTTAACGTACGATTATTTTTTCTTAGTAAAAAATGAAGTAGTTCCGAAAAAATATCTTCTTCTCGTGCATCTATTTTTTTCCCAAACTGCTGAATCAAACTTCTCACCTCGCTTTTTAATTGATAATTTCTCCAGTGCTTTCATTACTACGCAAAGTATGTTCATCATATTTATAGTTTTCCCAACGTTTACTTGTCAATTTTCGATATTTGTTCGAAACATTACGATTAGAGATCAATCGAGAGAAACCTTTTTTTGCTTCTGCAATATCACCGATTCGAAGGCTTATTTCTGCATATAAATATTGAATTCGTTCCTCTCCTTCTTGATTCGATGCAAAAGACTTACTGTAAAAGTCTCTAGCGGAATACAGATAGTGCATTTCGGATTTAACTTCATTTTTTAAACGATATAACCAGGCTATCTTCAAAGCGAAATTACCCATTAGCAGTGGCTCTTCCATAGATGCTCTTGATACGAGGTATGCCAACTTATAACTTGCAATTGCATCATCTATTGTACGTTCTTTGCAAATGTTTATCGGTTTTTGTAGTTCTTTAATGTACAATTCATCAATTAATAGCATGAAAGGTCCATACGTCCTAGTCATTGACTTGTGGTAAGCATACCCGCAATGAGGACAAACGGCTACTTCATATAACAATGGATTCAAGCCTTCATAGATTGGCATGAAGTCTGTTTGTTCCTCAATTATTTTAAAGCGATTTGGACGTACTTTGTATGTCGTAAAACGTTTTTTGCAAAAGTTACAATCTACGCTACTTTCGTAGTAATAAATATTAAAAGCCATATGAACCAACTCCTTTACATTGATTTTATTATCATTCCTTTTGCTCTATTAAAAATAATATATATTCGTTCAATATGTTTAATTGCTTATAGTCCATTTTATCAATTATATGCTTTTTGGTATATACCTTTAGAATCACTAAGGAATCTATCACTATTTAGAATTTAATGAGGACCTGATACCTAACATTTATTGCAAACCCTTAAAGGAGCTAATTATTTGATTACCTTTTTAGAAAACATAAAGGATTTAACTTTTTTAAAAAGATAAGAAAGTATATGGATTATCGTACTGCGAAACCAGTGTTCATACTACTTTAAAGAATTATATAATACGGCGGATTTTCGTTTCAGGTGGACGCGTTCCGCGGGGGCGCCGCATTCGCGTCGTTTGCGATGGAACATCTGTCTCCGAGGAACGAAGGCTAAGAGCGCCACATCGTGTGGCAACGCCTTCGTGACCAACATCCTGTTGGCCTCCGTATGGAGTTGCCACCTTTCACTACAATCCATTAAGCGAGTAGTACCTAACAAGAAGATTTTGCCTAGCTATTGCTAAGAATCCAGTATTAGTAAGGAATCATAGTATTATTTCAAGGGTTAGATCTTTAGTTTTTTTTAGTTTTCCGTACACAGTATACACGGATCAGTGGGTGTATCATTTGAGTAGGTGGTACTAGAGAAAAATAGATAACATCCATTATTAAAGAAGTGCTGAGCGGATGAAATTGCATCTTCGTCCGCTTTTAAAAGAATAGGAAAGGATTTATTCTCTCATTAACCAAAACAAATGCATTATGTCTTTACATTTTTCAAGAAGGCGACGGACAAACAACCGCCACAAGATTACAGAAAAAAGTGGATTGAGAAGTGACGCAGTCACTTCTCAATCCACAGAAATTCCTATGGTAATAGTGTAACCAAAATTCTTTTTGCGACGAGTAACCGCAGGAGCAGATGTTTCGTCCAAAGCACTCTAGAAATAGAGAAGACAAGATGCACTTAAAGGACACTTGCGTATTTCTTATTAATATTCATTTCTAACGCCATTTATTTTAGGCAACTATAACTAACAAAGTGGAAAAGAAAACTTTCTAAAGGCGAAATGACAATGTATATAATTACTTCAATTGGACTTCCAATTTACGGAATAATTTATTTCGTTCTTCTTTTGGGAACATAATTTTGGGTAACAGATTCTAACGCAATTCAGAATTCAATGAGAAACCGGTAATCAACACTGTAGAAGTAAATTTTGATATAACAAAGAGGCGGTAAGTCTTGTGGTATGGTTTATAAAGAACAATGAATTATTTTGCATTTTTTTGAATTTTACTATAGAGGAGATGGACAAATGGAACTAAATTTCCCACATATGAAATTAGATAGTTTACCTAAATTAGATGTACCAATAGAAAAGATAACAAATTTAAATCTATTTGATAACCACTTAACAACTATACCTGAGGAAATCTATACAATGAGCGGATTGGAAATTTTGAATATATCAGTTAATAAAATTAGTAAAATGCCCTCTGATATAAAGAATTTAAAAGAACTTAGAATGTTGGATGCAGGACATAATGAAATTGATGTTATACCTCCTGAAATAGGATCTCTTACTAATATGGAGGATTACTTGTATCTTCATAATAATAAATTGAAAACAATTCCATCCGAAATCTCTAAGCTTGTCAAAGTAAAATATTTAAATCTGAGTGATAATAAATTGAATGAATTACCAGATGAAATTGGGAGTTTGAACAATCTTATAGAACTACGTGTAATGAATAATCAATTAAAAAAGATACCTGACAGCATTGGCAAGATAACAAACTTGAAAGAATTACATTTGAAAAACAATCAAATCACAACCCTTCCGGAGAATTTAGGGGATTTGTTACTATTACGCGTTTTAGATATAGAAGACAATCAATTAAAAGATATACCTCGCTCGTTACATAAATGTAAAAAATTGAGACGGTTAAATTTAAGACATAATCAATTAACCACTTTACCTGAAGAGTTTGCACAATTGAAGAATTTATTAGAAATAGATCTAAGAAGTAATTATCTAGTTGAATTACCAAAGTCATTGTTAGAAATGGAAGGTTTAGAGCGCCTAGACCTTAGATGGAATCATCAATTAAACATACCAAATTGGTTAAGTGAATTAGAACGAAGAGGTTGTATTGTTTATTTATAGATTGATTATCAATACATATAAATAACTGAATGGATAGTACAGAGAAGGGTTCCTTTTTTGAAAAACAAGCGGCATATGTAAAATAGTTTTTTCGAATTTCAGTACCATTTTTCAAATTAATAAATACAAAGTGCTAGTTAATACGCTCGTAGATTTGTTTGAGTGGGAGAGGTATCCTTGAAAGTGAAAATGTTATTTTTCATTTACGATTCTTTTGACATCCTTACTTATAGCTCAGATGATGGGAAATATTACAATAAGATAAATCGAGGAGGAGTCAATCATGTTTATACCTAAATATTACAAAGTAACGGATTTTGATGAAATTAGGGATTTTGTGCAAGAGAATTCATTTGGAACGATTGTTACAACGAAACAAGGTAAACCTATCGCGACTCATTTACCTTTGGGATTAAATAAAATAGGTGATGATTACTATATATCTGGACATATGGCTTATGGAAACCCTCAATGGAGAACGTTTGAAACTAGTGAGGACGTACTCGTTATGTTCCAGGGGCCGCATGCTTACATCTCTTCTTCTTGGTATGAGCATGAAAATGTTCCAACATGGAATTATCAAGCGGTTCATATATATGGAGTAGCTAGCATTTTGAATGAAGAAGAGTTAAAACAAGAACTAACAACAATGCTATTAAATATGAAAAACATCGTGATAATTCAGTTTTATGGGAAAAACTTTCTCCGCAAGTTTTAGAAAAAGAACTAAAAGGTATTGTTGGATTTAAAATTAAAGTGAAAGAAATTCAAGCTGCTTATAAATTGAGTCAAAATCGTAATGATAAGGATTATCTTAACATCATAGAAGAATTGCGTGAGGAAGAAGATATAAATTCTCAACAAATGGCAAAAGTGATGGAGAATAGATTAAGAAGTGAAGAATAATCGTTGTTGGGGAGGGCAATGCAAAAGTGTCATTTTAATAAATGATTGATCCTGCGATATAGAGTGCAAAATACAGGGGCACTTATTTTTAGGTGCCGGATTATTAACCAATTCTGAATTCAATGAGGAAAATACGAATAATAATGAAAGGACCAGTTCCATTTAGGAATTGGTCTTCTTTCTTGATGTTGTTCATTAAAAAAACCTAAGTGGATTGTCTGAACAAATGAGTATGATTTCCCGTTCAGGGAAGAGTGCTTTACAGCATATCAATTTCCAGTCAAATGCAGTACCATTGCTACCAAGAAGAATGCAAATGCCAAGATTGCTGCGGACGAACGAAACACATCTAATCGTTCCCAACGTCTAATTAGCAATTTCCAATTGTTTGGTGGTGCATCAAATTTCCAATCTAGTATGCCTTTGTTAATTGGGACTGTACCGATGAGTGTGATTAACATTAGGATGATTAAGGAAAATACTCCAGCCCATTGGAATCCGAGGGCGAGCCCGGTGCCATCAAAAAATAGCGTGGCAACCCCAAATGCGATAGTCGGTAAAATAATGGATGGTACAAGCACACGCAATCTTCTTATTAGTGCTTGACGGGCTTTAATTTGTGACTGTGCGTCTAGAATAGACAAAGACACATGCACCCCGTAGCGAACAACGAACTCTTCGCCAGCTAGGATGCCGGCGAGAAACAAACTAACGATTTCAATAATAAGCTGGTACATTGGATGTCCTCCTTGTGGTTATTGTCTTGGCGGTGCATATACTGACTGGTTTATCCTTTGAGTGAATAATTGCGGTCGCTCTGTGCTTTCTAGGAATCTCCGAGACGTTGCGGAGGAAAATCTTAATGCTGTCTTTAAAAACACTATACTTGCCGACCGGTAAGTTGTCAATTATAATTATAATTATAATTATAATTATAATTATGAGTATGAATAATGGAAGGGAAGCGAAAATGTTGGATAAATATGAGCAAGTAAAAAGGAAAGGTAGTGAAACTAAGGCGGAGGCGCAACGTGTTGCACTTGAACTTTTCATTACAAAGGGATTTGAAGCGACATCGCTTCGCGAAATCGCCGAGCAACTCGGGATTAGTAAGGCTGCGCTATACTACCACTTTAAAAGTAAAGATGATATCGTCAAGTCCATCGTCTCTTCCCGTAGTAACGAGGTAGCAGAACTTCTAGCCTGGGTTCGTAACCAAGAGCCAGGTCCCGATCTAATGGAGTGTGCGGTTCTACGCTGGGTGGATTCTACAACTGTAAACAAGCTCCGAGGCATCCGCTTCGTAAATGCGAATCCTGCAGTTATGCGGAACATGAGCACCAATTCTGGTGGTGATATCGGTGAAAGTCTTGGAACAGTGGCTGAACTTGTTGCAGGTAAGGATGCTAATCCCACACGGCAGTTGTTGGTCAGAATGGCATTTCTTAGTATCAACTCGGCAGTGATGGCTTCTGGCGGAACCCGATGTACGGACGAAGAAATCGTTGAAGCCTCAAGAGAGATGGCGCTAGCTTTTCTCAATCGTCTCCGCGAAATCTAATTTGGCCATCTGGCGGGTACCAGGTTTCGACACAATTCTGTATTCAATGAGAACCTGGTACCCTTCATTAACCTCGACCGTGATGGTTTATCTAGAACTTTCTTGAAATTCAATACTAACCAATTTTTCAGTTTTAGTAGTGTACTTAATTCTTACAAAAACGCCGAATTCGTTATTACCATCTTTTAACCAAAGCTTAAACTTTTCAATTGTTGAATCCTCTTTAGATTCTCTTCCTTCATGTAGGTAGTCAATAATATTTGCATTGGGATATTTTGATTGTGTCTCTTTTATTGCGATTTTTCCCCACTTTGCATAGGCGGGTATTTCTTGGTGGGTGTGAGTATTAGTTGGGGTATGTGTCGCCGCTGAATGAACTGTTATTAAAACTCCAAGCGCAAGAAATGTTTTTCTTATAATTGATCTCATCTCCTTTTCTATAGGATGAGTCATCTGTTTAAAATCATGCTATATCTAGTGTGTTCTTTATGAATTTTGGGTGCTAGGTTCTAACTCATATTCAGTGAGAACCTGGTACCTAACATTATTAATAAATTTATATATTTTTTGTTAATCCTCTACCGAAAACGGTTCAATAACTTTTTTGGCGTGTGAGGATAACACGATATTGGTAGAAGGGGTGCCGTAGGCCATCGATGCATCAATAAATTTTTCTAAACTCTCAACGGAGTATGTTGCTATTTTTACGATATAGCTTATTTCTCCTGCTACTCGATAACATTCCAATACATCTGAGTGGCTATTACAAAAATCTGCTAATGCTTTACAGTCTTTGGATTCAAATAAAATAATGGCACAAATCGGACGATCCATTTTTTTTAGGTCAACATGAGCGTGATATCCTTCAATTACTTTTTGCTCCTCCAGTTTACGCACTCTCTCAATCAATGCTGGAGAAGATAAATGAACAACTTCTGCCAATTCCTTCATGGAAATTTTGGCATTCAACTGCAATTCTTGTACAATTTTTTTGTCGATTTGATCCATATGTATTATCACCTTTTTTTATATAATAGATTAACCTTAATTCTTTATTATATAAAGTTAAATGGACAAATATCCTCTTTAATCTTATGTTATAAATCTCTTTATTCTAATAAAATGATGCATAAGGAGATGAATGACAATGAAAAAAATATTATTACTATTAGCTGATGGTTTTGAAGCGGTAGAAGCAAGTGTTTTTACAGATGTGCTAGGTTGGAATAAATGGGAAGGTGATGGTTCGACACAGGTCGTAGCAGTAGGGCTTCGCAATAAGTTAACTTGCACGTGGAATTTTATTGTAGAACCTGAAAAAACAATTGATAACATTCAATTAGAGGTATTTGATGCGCTAGCGATTCCAGGAGGATTTGAAGAAGCAGGGTTTTATGAAGACGCATTTAGTGAGCCTTTTCTAAATGTGATTAGGCATTTTCATGAAAAGCAAAAACCAATTGCTAGTATCTGTGTTGCATCACTTGCTCTTGGTAAAAGTGGCATTCTTGAAGGTAGAAATGCCACTACCTACAACCATCCAACAAGTACGAGAAAAGAGCAACTAAAGAATTTCGGAGTAAATATACAAGATGAGCGTATCGTTCGAGATGGACATATTATCACTTCATCAAACCCAGGTACGGCTTTTGATGTTTCTTTTTTATTACTAGAAATGCTGACATCAAAAGAGAATGTAAAGCATGTAAAAGACCTTATGGGATTTGTTTAAGGCAAAGAAGGTAATCGTTCCTTGTGTCACGAAGGATTAATTAAAAATGAAAGCCGATACTAAAGTTTTTTATTAGTGTCGGCTTTTGGTATTTATTGTACAATTACTATAAGAATATTCAGTATTCAAATATTTCACTAATGATCGGTATATTGAAAGGTATGATGTTATATGAAAAATTTATCAAACATTTTAGAGGTATATCAATTTTGAGTGAACGTATCATCCCTCTATAAACTACGTAAGCTCAATGAAGGAGCATAATTTGGTTAAAGTATTCATTGGAATTAGTAAATTATCATTAGAATTAAGTGAGTATCACGATTTTAAGTGGCTAAACGAAGTAGAAGTATTTGCTATCATTGATCAGCAAGATTCAGGAAATATTAGTTTTGGAATAATAGAAAATGATGAGCGTTATTTCATTAAATACGCTGGTGCAAGAAATTTAGAATATACAGGAGATTTACAAGCAGCGATTAACCGCTTAAAAGAAGCAAAGAAAGTTTATCAACATATTGATCACCCATTATTAATTCATTTCATCGGAACATTTCAAACAGAACAAGGTTACGGATTGAAATTTAAATGGGTAGATGGAGAATGTATGCACAATCATTGGGATTTTACTCCTTTTGAAAAGTACAATTCTCCGGATTCTCCTTTTGTTAAACTAAGGAAATTATCTTTACAAAAACGTATTTCTATATTGACTCAAATATATGAGTTTGCGGTTTTTGTAGAATCTAAAGGATATGTAATGGTTGATTTCTATGATGGTAGTATATTATATAATTTCACAAATTATGAATTACATATTTGTGATATAGACTTTTTTAAAAAAGCACCTGTTTTTAATGATATTGGGGAGGATTTTTGGGGTACTACTCGTCTTAAGGCACCTGAAGAATATCGATTAAACGACGAAATTACAAGCGCTACAAATGTATATACTTTAGCGGGATTAGCCTTTGCATTTATAGGTGGACGCAGTGATAAAAGTTTCGAAAAGTGGGAAGCATCAATAAGTCTATATAATATTTGCACAAAAGCATTGGAAAGTAATCCATCCGATCGCTTTGAAACGATTAGTTCTTATTACCATCAATGGAATCAAGCACTTTTAATAAAGAATTTGGGGCATAATTATTAAAGATTTGATTCTCGAAATAGACAATGTAATGGGACACTCTATAATTTTAAAGTGCCAGGTTCTAACATCATTTCGAATTCAGTGGGAACCCGGTACTTAATATAAAAAAACAACAGTAAATCAAATTAAATCGGAGATAGAGGATGGTCGAATATTGAAAGAGCATACATTATTGTTTGATACAAACGAAGAGCCGGAATATCTTATGATAAAAGGAATGCACTACATGAAACAATTTAACTATACATCTGAAATTCCGGTTGATTAGGACACGATGCAGCGATATTTTTGGTTACTTGATCCCTTAAAAGGATATTAGATATTCTTTGTGGAGTAGAATTTAATAATAAATGTAAATCAAAAGGAGAAACTTATGTGCCGAAATATTAGAACATTATTTAATTTTGACCCAACAGCTACCGCTGAAGAAATTCATGCAGCATCTCTTCAGTACGTCAGAAAGATAACGGGCTACAACAAGCCTTCAAAGGCGAACGAGGAGACATTTTATCGAGCAGTAAACGAGATAGCAATGGTTTCTAGAAATCTATTGGAAACGCTAGAAACCAGTGCCGTACCTCGCAATCGTGAGGTCGAGGCTGAGCGCGCTCGTACTAGAGCTGCTGAAAGATTTGGTACGAATTAATGAGGGCTAAAGAGTAGAAAAGAGTTAAAGAAATGGTATTTATCTTTTCTATTCATAGTTACCTCTGTGTAATTGATTTTCAGGTACCAGGTTCTAACACATTTTCTAATTCAGTGGGAATCTGGTGTTTAGTATAAGAAAAGAATCCACTTTGAGAGAAAATACTCAAAATGGATTCTTTTCATTTGTTAGTAATAAATAGTAATTATACCCACTTGAACAAGATTTATTCAAATAGTCCCATTTAAAAAAGGATACTAGAAACGAATGTGGAATTATATAGTATAGAAAAAGATTAGGAGGAATCGATTTTGTTAGACTTTAAAACTACTGATTTATGCGATGATTATTCAGATGCCTTACAAATTAGCGACATTGCTTTCCGTTCTTTCGGTAAAAAAACAAGTTTTTCAGGAAAAATTGAAACTGTAAATGTGTATGAGGATAACGTGCTCCTAGTTGAAGCGCTTGAAAGCGTACAGGAAGGTTCTGTTATTGTTGTGGATGGGCGTGGTTCGAAACGATGCGCACTTCTCGGTGATCGTTTAGCGGGTATCGCGCAGTCAAGAAAGCTAGCAGGTGTTATTATTAATGGTTATGTTAGAGATTCGGTTGATCTTGCTAAAATGAATGTTGGCATTCTTGCGTTAGGAACACATCCGCTAAAAAGTAAAAAAGACGGTACAGGTGAGCGGAATAGCATACTTCACTTCGGCGGAGTCGACTGGAAGCCAGGAGAGTATGTTTATGCGGATGAGGACGGGGTTATTATTTCTAAAAAATCTCTTTTATAAATAATTTTTGGGTACTAAGTTCTAATACAATTTTGAATCCAGCGAGAACCTATTATGTAATATAAGTGTATAGAACAGCGGCAGATATTTCTTTGAAATTAAAGCTACACAAGGATAATTTAATATTAATGCGGCATGAGAACAACAGAGACCTAGACAGTTTTCTAGGTCTCTGTTGTTTTGTTTTTTTATAGAACGTATGTGTGGTATAGTTTGAACATAATAGATAAGTAGCTCAATGGAGGTTGAAAAACCTCTGTTCGAAGTTATAGCAAATCTCCATAAGAGAATCTGCTGTTTTTTGCGATAATGCAGATTTTGTAAATAAAAGAGAAGAGAGTGGATTACAAATGGCTGAACGATGCACATGGGTAATAGCAAAAGAACCTTTATATGTGGAATATCATGATAAAGAATGGGGAGTGCCTGTATTTGATGATAGACTGTTATTTGAAATGCTATGTCTAGAAGGAGCACAAGCGGGTCTAAGTTGGTGGACGATTTTACAAAAAAGAGAAAATTATCGAAAAGCGTTTGATAACTTTGAAGCGGAAAAAGTAATTCATTATACGGATGAAAAGCTTCAATTATTAAGGGAAGATACCGGTATTGTAAGAAATAAGTTGAAAATTCAAAGCGTCGTAACTAATGCTAAGGCATTTTTGAGAATGCAAGAAGAATACGGTTCATTTTCTAATTATATATGGAGCTTTGTAGATAACGAACCTATAGTTAATCATTGGGGGACGATGAAAGAGGTTCCTGTTTCAAATGAAATAAGCGATAAGATGAGCAAGCGGTTGAAAAAAGATGGATTTAAATTTGTAGGCGGTACCATTTGTTATTCCTATATGCAAGCTGTAGGGATGGTGAATGACCATACGTTGGAATGCTTTTGTCACCCTTCTAATATTAAAATCAAAAAATAAATCTTAGGGTTTAATGAGGACTTACCGTGAAATATTGAATAACATAGAAACTTCGGGGTATAAATCGCATTTCGATTCATACTCCGTTTTTTAATGATTTAAAACAAATACTCATACTTTTACGTTCGCAAATGCACCAATATTCATTGTGCATACCAGTTCATATTCAGTTCATAAATATAGGTTATTATCCTCATATGAACAATTACATGAAAAAATTCGAGGAGGAACGTCTTGGTGTAAGCAAGAGTAACATGCAAAAATCAGCCTTAAGGCGGAGGGTATTCCCCGACCTGGGTTCATATTAAAAAGAGCATATACAAATTAAAGTGATATAAAAGAGGGAGGAATTACAATGAGTAATGAAAATAGAAGGATAATAACTCCAAACAATGGTGATTGGGCTATTGAAGCGCGTGGGCTTGTCAAAAAATTTGGAGACAATCGTGCAGTTGATGGTGTAGATCTGAACGTTCGTGCAGGTACTATATACGGTGTGCTTGGTCCGAATGGGGCAGGTAAGACTACCACAATCAGAATGTTGGCTACTTTACTAAAAGCAGACGCAGGTTCAACGCGGATTTTTGGGCATGATGTAGTGAAGGAGGCTCATATAGTACGCCAACTAATTGGGGTTACTGGGCAGTATGCTTCAGTGGATGAATCGCTTAGTGCTACTGAGAATTTGATCATCTTCTCCCGACTTCTTGGATTAGGACGTGCAGAAGCGCGAAAAAAGGCTGATGAGTTATTGGAGGAATTTGGTTTAACAGAAGCAGCGAAGCGTCCGTTGAAAAATTTCTCCGGTGGTATGCGCCGCCGACTGGATTTGGCAGCAAGTCTCATTTCACAGCCGCCACTGATTTTCTTGGATGAACCGACTACTGGGCTAGATCCTCGAACACGCAATCAAATGTGGGACACTATTCGTCGATTAGTAAAGACCGGTTCAACTGTACTGTTAACAACGCAATACCTTCAAGAGGCAGATGAGCTGGCCGACCGAGTAGCGGTTATTGATCATGGCAGAGTTGTCGCGGAAGGTACCGTAGATGAACTAAAAGCGTCAATTGGTACTTCATCATTGCAATTGAGCATCCAAAATCCAAAGGACATTCAGATCGCTCGTCAGACTGTTGAACAGGTGCTCAAAGTGCAGTCAACTGTATCATCGGAAGCTGGGAAGATTATTGCCCCTATGGCCGATGCCGACCGAGTTACAGACCTGCTTATCGCCCTCCGAGGAGCAGGAGTCCAGCTGGCTGAGTTGAGTGTACAGAAACCGACCCTAGACGAGGTCTTTCTATCAATTACTGGCCATGGTGTTGAAGAGGATGCATCTAAGATATTCAATGAATCCAACAAAGCTGGGGAGGTAAGAGCATGAAAAGTACTTCTATTAAGCAAGTTGCTGGCCGTCAACTACGCAATAAAACGAGTTTCCGTCAGACTATACGCAATTCGCTAACAATGGCCTATCGAGGGTTGCTGAAGATTCGTCGTACACCTGAGCAATTATTCGATGTTACGCTTCAGCCTATCATTTTCACACTAATGTTTACTTATATTTTTGGAGGGGCTATCTCCGGAGACGTGCAAAGCTATTTACCGGTTATCATTCCCGGCATCCTCGTACAGACCGTAATCACGACTTCAATTGTCACCGGGGTTCAGTTGCGTGAGGATATGAATAAGGGAGTGTTCGACCGATTCAAGTCACTGCCTATCGCACGTATTGCTCCATTAGCGGGAGCCCTATTGGCAGACACTATACGGTATACAATTGCGACCGTGCTAACTTTCACCATGGGGTATATTATGGGCTATCGACCTGACGGAGGTTTAGGTCACGTCGTTATCGCTGGGCTTCTGGTCATTGTGTGTGCTTGGGCTATCAGTTGGATCTTTGCCTTCTTCGGTGTCATTGCGCGTACTGCTTCAAGTGTACAGGGTATTTCGATGATTGTACTGTTTCCACTGACGTTTCTTTCCAATGCTTTTGTGCCAGCGGAGACATTACCCCACTTTCTTCAGTGGTTTGTAAAAATCAACCCAATTTCGCATCTTGTCACTGCGGTTAGAGATCTTGCAAACTCTGGTACCATAGGTTGGGATCTGTTCGCCTCTCTTATTGGAGCTGCCGTCGTTGTAGCAATCTTTGCACCAATCACGGTACGTGCGTATATGCGTCGTGCATAGATCGAGAGACTGCAGGAAGTTCAATATTACGAAGTAACGCTCGATCTTTTTATAAAAAAATGATTCAATTGGATATATTAAAAGTGTGTTTTGATCCATCTTTTTTCAAAACACACTTTTTCTATCTGACCTTTTATCAAGGCTAATTTAATTAGGCATTATTCCGAAGTTATGAATTGTTGTTTGAAGAATACTTAGTAAGTGGATGTCTTTTTGTAAATTTCCCACAAATATTTTCATCGTACAGGAAAGTTATGAATCGTTTGTTAGACTTCTAATTAAATGATTGACACTAATAAAGAGACGGCTTATTATTAGTTAGAAATCTAACGAAAAATTATTAGAAATCTAACTAAAGAAGGTAATGGAATGCAGGAGACGAATTATCAGTTTCAAATTCGTATGATTGGTCATCAGATGAAGCAAAAGGGCGATAAAAAGCTGGAATCCTATGACATTACGTTGGAGCAAGGGCATGCGTTAGATTATTTAGTCCAGCATATTGATGATGGAATTACGCAAAAGCATATGGAGAAAGCCTTTCGTCGAAAAGGTTCTTCCATTTCAAGTATCGTGACAAATCTGGAGAAGAAGGAATTAGTAGAACGTAAAACAGATCTAAATGATGAACGTCGCAAGATTATTCGTCCACTTCCAAAGGGGATTGCTCTTGTGAAGGATTTTAAAATCTTCTTTGAGGAGCTTGAGGAAGAAATGACAAAAGGTTTTTCAGCAGAGGAGAAGGAACGCCTTACATCTGTACTGAATCGGATTATCAAAAACACAGGAGAGTAAGAAGGCTGATTAATTCAGTTTTTCTTTCTATATAGTTAGATGTCTAACGAATTACGAATAAGGAGAATTTTATATGGAGAATACCTATTATTTCGATAAGGCACCCATCGCAAAGGCTGTAGCTCACTTTTCGTTGCCGATGATGCTTGGAATGTCTGTCAGTGTTATTTACACAATACTAAATGCTTATTTTATAGGCTTATTGCATGATTCAGTGATGATGACGGCAATCACGCTAACATTGCCAATCTTTTCAGTATTAATGGCGCTTGGTAATTTAATTGGTGTGGGAGGTGGTACATTTATTTCACGCTTACTTGGTGAGAAAAAGTACGACCGGATAAAAGAAATATCATCTTTTTCATTTTACGCTTCTATTGTATTAGGAATTATTGCACTGATAGTAGGAATCATATCTATCAATGGTATTACAACTGGACTTGGAGCTAGTATAGCCGCATTTACTTATACGAAACAATACATTTTAGTTATGTTTATTGGCGCACCATTTATTGTTTTAAATTTTTCATTGGAGCAAATTGTTCGCGCAGAAGGATCGGCCATGGTATCGATGTTTGGAATGTTTATAAGTGTCGGTATTAACTTAATTTTAGATCCTGTTTTCATTTTTGCATTTCACTGGGGGGTACCAGGGGTAGCGACTGCAACACTTATTGGTAATATTGGCGCTGTTTTATATTACAGCTGGCATATTATTCATAAAAGTGAATATTTAACATTTTCCAAGAAGTATTTCAAAATCGAAAAATCGGTTGTTTTTGAGGTGTTGAAAATTGGTATTCCGGTTGCGATAATGGGTGCACTAATGGGATTAACGGCATTGGTTTTCAATAATTTTGCGGCTAGTTACGGGGATGCTGCAGTAGCGGCTTTCGGTATTTCACAACGTATTTTACAATTTCCAGAGCTAATAATTATGGGGCTTTGTGAAGGTGTTGTACCTCTTATTGCGTATAATTTTACTGCCAATAAAGGACGAATGAAATCAGCGATTACCTTTACGAGCATGACGGTTGCGGTGATTGCAGCAATATTTGGTATCATCGTATTCTTTATAGGTAACCATTTGATCGGTATTTTTACAATAGACGCCCAATTAATCGAAGTTGGTAGTTATGTCATTAAAGTGATTTTCCTATCCTTATTTGTCACTGGCTTTACATTTCTTATCATCGGTATTTTCCAAGCGACGGGGCAAGGGAAGGCAGCAATGATTATGTCCCTTACACAAGGTCTTATTATGATACCAATTATATTTATTATGAGTAGCATCGCGGGTTTTCATGGTATCATTTGGTCTATTTTTATTGGAGACTCCCTAACGTTGATAGTCGGAGTGACTGTCCTTTATTTTATCCGCAATAAATTGTCTGTTAACATTGAAGAATTTGAGTTTGACTAATGAAAAATGCATTTTCATTGTTAAAAGTGTCTACAATAGAGATGCAGTTCATATAGAAGAATCTTTATTGTAAGTCTTTAAAATATGTTTGTAGGCATGAATATTTATTTTAGATAAATGTTCAGTAACAATAGTATGGCATTTTTCTATAGCATGAGAGAGGCTATATTAAAGAAAGTTATGTTGCAAATTTTTTGATTTTCGATCGGGATCTATTTGATGGAACATCAGAAGATATGCTCTATACAAAAGCTTATCCATTTATAAATAAACACAATTAAATAGCAATTCCTTGAGGACTTCATTTTTAGCGAACTTTGTTAAAGATGTAGTCCTTTTGAAATGTATGTAAATATGTTTGCTCCTATATGAAATACGATATGTCCTCTCTTTTATAGTTTCCGGAAGAATCTACTCGATTATTTGATATAAAAATGGTACAAAGCATAAAAGTAAATCTCCAATGAGGAAACATGACAACAACCATTTAAATACTAAACTTATAATCCTTCGTTGTATTGTCCATACTAAACAATACCAATAAATGTTAGAGGGTTATGATGTGAGAGGCATTGGACCAATTAGTATATTACATGTAATCTTCCTATCGATGACAGTTATCGGTTTAAAAAACCATGTAACTATTATTCCGCCACTCTTACATGTTGCGGGAAGAGATGGATGGGCATCTGTAATCTTAGCTGCAGTAGCAATTGTTCCGTGGCTGCTTCTTTTAGTTTATATACACCACAAATCAGATCAGGCTCCTATTAAAGATTGGTTAAAATCCGTAATCGGCGGAGTAGGATCCACCATTGTGCTTTATATTACGGGACTATATTTCATTTTACTCGCTGCATTTTCGATGGTAGAAACGTTGAAATGGATAACGACAACCTTTCTTCCAAAAACGCCAATTGTACTGATGTTAATTATCTACGTAATACTTTGTATTCTTCTTGTCTCAACAAACATACAAACTATCGCAATGGTTAATGTCATGGTTCTATTTGGAGTAATTCTTTTAGGTTTTTTTGTGGCAATTGTAAATATACAAGTGAAAGATTATGGGCTATTGCGCCCTTTTTTTGAACATGGTTTCCAATCTGTTTATAAGGGAATGGTGTATCCAGCTTCTGGATTTGTTGAATTGCTATTGTTGCTATTCCTTCAACATCATTTTAAAGACCGCATTAGATGGTACCATTTTGCTTTGATGCTTTTTATTTTGATGGGATTGACGATAGGGCCACTTATGGGCGCAATTACAGAGTTTGGTCCAGTTGAAGCGGCTAAACAAAGATATCCTGCATATGAAGAATGGGGACTTGTATCGCTTGGACACTATATTGAACATATGGATTTTTTCTCTATTTATCAATGGCTTACAGGTGCGTTTATTAGAGTAGGATTTATCTTATTTGTAGTTGCCGACATGTTAAATATGTCAAAGGAAAAAAAACGTATTTGGGTGCTACTTGCACCTGCTTTTTTCTTAATATGTTTATTGTTATTTTTTTTGAGTGACAGTTTATTTCTTGAGATTAAGAGTAAATATTTCTTGATAAGTAACTATTTCTTCTTTTTACTATTGTCCCTCCTTTTAACTACTGTTGCTTTAGTTTCCGGAAAGACTTCCAAAAAGATTTAAATAGAAAAATCACTTGAAAAGTGGTGAAGATCAATGCAATTAGTTGAAGATACAATGGATAATAAAACCTTGCAGCAGTTATTTCACAATTCAGCAGATGTTCAATTTCAAGAATATACATTTGATCAATATAAAGTATTGTTCATTACATGTGACGCCATGGTAGACCAGCTACTATTAAATGACGTCATTGTTCAACGAGTTCAACTATTATGCAATAACTTGGCTGAGACTTCTTTGGAACAAGCGGTGAATGCACAATTACACATTCCAGATATAAAAAAAGTGAAAGATAAGACGGAAGCAATTTCCCTTGTATTCACAGGTCATTTGCTACTTTATTTTGAAAGTGGACATCTCCTTTATTCGAGTAATATTGCCAAAAAGCCGAATCGAAATCCTGAAGAGACGCGTTTAGAAATGCTTATAAAAGGACCAAGGGATAATTTCATTGAAGATATTTCGGTTAATATCGCCTTGATACGGAAGAGATTACCTACGAATTCATTGTGCGTAGAAAAACTCATATTGGGAAAGCGTTCAAAAACTACTGTAGCTATACTTTATTTCGATGATATCGCCAATAAGGATATTTTGAATGAAATTAAAGGACAGTTGAATAAAGTTGATACAGATATTGTTTTTAGTGGAGAGTTATTAATGGAAAAAGTAAATAAAGGCGCAAAGTTATTCCCTAGAAACGATTATACGGGAAGACCAGATTTTGCTATTCAATCCCTTGTAAGAGGAAGATTTCTTATATTAGTTGATGGCGTTTCTTACGCAGTCATAACCCCTGTGAATTTGTTTTTACTCTTAAAGTCGGGGGAAGACAATGAATACCCCGTTTTTTTTAGTTCACTTGAACGTTTACTACGTATAACTGGAATATTAATTGGTTTGCTTTTACCTGCTTTTTGGCTCGCATTGACGTCATTTCATCAAAATCAGTTACCCTTTCAATTGCTAGCAACAGTTGTACAAGCGAATACTGGGCTTCCTTTGCCTTCCGCACTTGAAATGTTTCTCATGCTCATTATGTTTGAATTGTTCAGAGAAGCAAGCTTACGTCTTCCATCTGTTATTGGAGGAAGTATAAGTGTTGTTGGTGGACTAATTATAGGTGATGCTGCCATTCGAGCAGGTGTTACAAGTCCAGCAATGATCGTTATTATTGCGATCTCAACTATCGCAACATTTACGTTAGTCAATCAATCACTAGTAACAGCGGTGAGCATATTACGCGTAACTTTCATATTAATGACGGCATTGTTTGGCTTGTTCGGTTTTTTTATTACTTTCTACTTTGTATTACTTTATCTGGCCAATATCCGTATATTTGGAGTGCCATACATGAATATCGCGACAGATTTAAGTTGGTCAACAATCGGGAAATCTCTATTCCGATTGTCTCCTAAAGGCTACACTAAGCGTCCTAAAGTTTTGGATCCTCAAGATCAAACAAGTGCCAAAAAAGAGGACGGAAAATGAAGAAGAAAATAATAACAATTTTTATGCTGGTTTTAATCTTCCTTTCAGGTTGTTGGGATGTGAAAGAACCTGAAAGGATGTTCTATATCTATGGTTTAGGGGTGGACTATAAAGATGGAAAGTATGATATATATGCTCAGATTGTTGATTTTACCAATATTGCAAAATCTGAACAACCAAATATTGATGCAGTTCAAGCTACAGTAGGTCATGCTTCTGGTAAGACAATGGATGAAGCGTTATTCGAACTGTACCATTCGATGGATCAAATGCTTTTTTGGGGAGACTTGACGTATCTCGTTTTGACAGAGGAAGTGTTGAAAAATGGACATGCAAATGAGATTATTAACACGTTTGTCCGATACAGAGAAACAAGATATAAAACCTGGGTGTATGGTACAAAAGATTCCGTGAAAGAAATAATGTTAATAACGCCAATACTAAATAGATCCATGTCATTGTCTAAAATTTCAGACCCAATGAATTCATATGAACAAGAATCCTTGGTAGAGCCAATAAATTTTCGAAAAATGATTATTAGACTAAATGAACCTAGCTATGAAGTGAGTATCCCGTTAGTTTCCATTATAGAAAATTGGGAGACGGAAAAAAGAACTGAAAAAGCTACTTCTATTAATGGAGTTGCTGTGATCTCTCCAAATGAGTTGAAAGGATTTTTTACGGGAAAAAAAGTACGAGGATTACAATGGATGACTAAGGAAACAAAAAGAGGAGAAATAACAGTCAAATTAGATTCCAATAAAGATAGTTATCTAACTGTCGCTCTAGATAAAATTAAGTTAAAAGTAACATCAGATGCTGGAAATGATAAAGTGAAGTTTGACATAGATATAAAAATGGATGTAACAGTAAGTGGATTTCAGGAAAATTTGACAGAGAGTGAAATTCGGACAGCAGTTGAAAAAGAGGTTACGAAAGAAATTGAAGAAACATATATGGAGGCATTGAAGAAAGATATTGATATCTATCGTTTGTCGGAATATTTATACAGATACAATATTAAAAAATGGAAAGAAGTTCAGAAGGATGGAAAAGTTGACTTGGACAAGGATTCGATTCGTACAATCAAGATAAATATTAGTAAGGTTAATTCAGGGAGAAAATCATTTAAGAAAACAATTTCAGATTAACAAGGTGCAATATTATGTTTCTTTATTGGAATTGATAAAGAATCGCCAAAAGATTTAGATTTACTCGGTACAAAGTAAAACGAATCAGTCTTAACGACTGATTCGTTTTAGTCACCTACTGATAAATCATTTACTTCTTGGGTTTTTAAATCACTTTGTGCATTTTGTCCGGAGTTATCTAAGTTCAGTTTCAATGATTCTATTAATTCTTTTAAGGAATTATCATTAGGAAAGAAGTACCAAATATCCTTCTTTTCCTTCTTATCATATAGCTTTTTATTTTCCCCATCCAGATGTAATTGCTCTATTGGGGATGTTTTTATCTTTTGGTACATCTTAATAAATGCAAAATATTCCGATGATGGAATATTTGTTTTTACATTATTACCAACATCTCTTATCATATCATCAATTTTTGTAATATTACTCAGACTTGTGGCTTTGTTTATAACATCTTGTATAACTTGTTTTTGACGTGAATTTCGTCCCATATCGCCTTCTGGATCTTTTTTACGCATACGTACATAAGCGAGTGCTTCATTGCCATTTAAAAACATTGGGCCCTTTGTATATGTTTTCCACTTCAAACTTTCCGTAAGCTGAGCTTTAAATGTAAATGAAACATCTACATCGACCCCGCCTACTGTATCCACTATGTCTTCAAATCCTTGGAAATCAGTGGAAACATAAAAATCGATTGGAATATCTAATAATTTCTCCAACGTATTTATGGTGTACTTCATTCCTCCAACGGAATAAGCATGATTTATTTTATCCTCATACCCTAATTCTTCTATGTAAACTCTAGTGTCACGTGGAATACTAACCATCGATATTTTTTTTGTCTTTGGATTAACTGTTGCTAAAATCAGCGCATCCGACCGACCATTTTTTTCCCCTTCGTCATGTTCAATACCTGCTATTAATATTGTAAATGGAGAGCCATCCGCTGTCGGATTTACATAATTTCCATTTTCTATTGGACCATCCAAAGGATCAAACATTTTGGATGTCGCTTTGCTCGTTTCAAGTGACAGATTAATTGCAAAAACAATAACCCCTGATAGGAGTAACATGGATATGATAAGTACCGTATATAAAATTCTTCTTTTTTTCGTAGACTTTAGTTGGGTAAGTCGTGTTGGAGCCATATTTTTCCCCTACTTTACTTGTAAAATATGATATTACCAAATTATACATAATATTCTTACACTTGTACATGGAAAGTCACATACATGGAAATAGCTAAGCAGAACTTTCTAAATGCATTACCCGAAAAGATACTTTTTTGACTATGGCATATGTTATATAAAATAAATTAGAAGGAGAGTAGCAAGGTGAGGTTTATAAAGGGTTTTGGATTTATAAAGCGCGATACATCCATTTATTTCATGGGAGCGGAAAGTAAAAAACAACAATTGGTCAAACATGAAAATAAAAACGAAAAAGAAACCTATCAACAAATAGATGTTGAAAAATATTTTCGTCCATCCCGTCGTGCCATCTTGAATAATCGATTATTCGACTACCATTTTTTCAATTCATATTATGATAAAGCCTTTGATAAAATTGATATTCCACCGTCCTTGATGGATACTCCGGAAAATATGATTCTCAATTATTTTAGCATTTTACGGGAAGCTGAAAATCTAACAAGCCAACTTATAGGAGGCTGCGGTACAGTAGGAGAGGCGAGGATCCCATTCCCAATCGTGTACAATTTCTTCGCCAAAGACTATAAACAAAAAGTGTCCTATTCAACGTATCTTGCTTCTTTCGAAGGAATTGGTCATACGAATTTGATTAAATTATATAAACTTCCCAATCAAAATAGCGACCAACCAATTCGATTTTTCATCGAACTTGAAACGATTAACGGGACAGCGAAAGGCTTTTCAGCTTTCGAATATCATTACGGCACTGTTTCAATTCTAAAGGAAGAAAGTAATTACAAAATAGTTAATATCGAGTTGATCGGTGAAGATTTTCTATGTGATGCATATCACGGCTGGCGTCAAAGGGGAGAAGATGTTGTTGATATTGAATATGGGAATTGGTGCAAACTAATAAAAAAGAGATTGCCCACGAAAATGGATAGTTACGTGAAAACAATTGATATAATCGGTACGGATGGTAACGATTATCGATTCATCTTCATACAATTAACGAATGATACAGATGTGTTAATCTCCCCATTAATTAGAAGGAACCAAGGAGATTGGGAAGAGACAAAAATAGATCCGACCAAATGTGTAGACAAACAATGAAATGAATCGTTATCGTGGATTGAAAAATTCACAGTTCTGGAGCTATCATATAAAATAAGATTTTAAAGAATTTTAGAGAGAGGCGGAAAAGATGAATGTTATGGATGAACTTGTAGATGCTTTCTTAAGCAGAGATCTTGAAATTTCGTATGTCTTTAATTGTCAAACAGAGGAAATTCTGTTTGATGTATCACAGTCTGTAACAGGAGAACCAGAAATAGATTGGGATGATGAGGAAGTAGTTGAATTTCTAGTTGAAATACCCCAAATATCATCGGAGCAAGCTCACGAGGTGATGGTTAGATTTGCTAAGAAACAAAATAACAATCTTGCGTATCAATTACTGGCGGTTCTTAATGGAAAGAAGCCGTTTCGAACTTTCAAAGATAAAGTAAGCCAATTAGGCATTGAGAGACAATGGTATGACTTTGAATATGGATTTGCAAAAGAAAGAATGACAGAGTGGTTAGAAAGTCTTGACGAAAGTTTCATCTAGATGAGGGTAAGGTAAAGCAGGCATTAGTAGATAGAATAAATTAGTGCTTGCACCTCATTCTATATAAATAGAAAAAACGTAAACTAATAACTAAATTAGAGAAACCATTTTGAAAAATTCTTGTTCAAAATGGTTTTTCTCCATTTGTTGTTAGATTATAATTTGGCTCAGTACTAGCTGACCTCACCTTACCTCATAGCCGGAATTTTTATTTTCACGGAAAACTCTTCATTCTTAAAAATGAAATCTAAAAAGCCTTGGTGTTGTTGGACAATCTCTTGAATCATTTTTGTTCCGAGTCCTTCATGATCACCGGATTTCGTTGTATTCCCATAAGAGTGGAAAAGATTATCTAATATATTCGTTGGAATTGGCAGTGTATTGTTTTTGCAAATAAATATGTATAAACCACTTCTTTTAAAAAACTGGACGGTAATGAGGGATGACTCGTTTGTTTTCTGTTGCCATGCTTCACACGCATCAATGCTATTTGATAAAAGATTACCAAGTAGCGTAACCATATGGCGATCAGAAAGTGGTAAGGCTGATAATGGAATGTCGAAATCATATACTACGGAAATTCCCGATGCTTTTGCTTTTTTGTATATTTGGTGCAGAACACCGGCTACAATACCTCGCTCACCTTTAATCGATAAATTCGTTTCTTCGTAACCACCTACTAATTCATCCAAATAAGATTTCGCTTTGTTGTGCTCACCTTTTTCTAACAAGAAATGAATAGTAGAAACATGTTTAAGAAAATCATGCCGTTCGTTTCGGACAAGGCGAAATGTGTCATTAAAATGCATACTCTGTTCTTCAAAGTAGGTTAGCTTTTTAGAAAATGAAGCGATCTGGTTTGCCCAGACTATGCGAACTACCTCAATGCTAATATAGGCCAGTAGAATGGTGATATTTGCTAGTAAAGAGTCCGTTGATATATTAAGAAAAACGAGCAATAGCTGCACAATAAACAGAACTGTATTCCATTTTGTTTTAAGGGAGGATAGATTAAGCGGTACTTTTTTAAAGAGATAAAAGCCAATGCAGACGATAACTATGCAAGACAAATATATTGGAATATCAATTAATTGTACTTGTAAATGAATGATTCCTAGTAAAGCAACGATAGACAAATAGACTACATTTAATTTCAATTATCTTTCCACCTTTAAAAATAATGTTGTTGCAAAAAATCCACTTTTTCTTTTGTGATCATTGCTTTTTCTTCGATACCTTCGAATTTAACAATATATGAATTTTTAGCGTAGAGTGAAAAATTTAGCACGTAATGAATGTTAATAATGAAAGAACGGTGTGAGCGAATAAAATCGCGTTCGCGTAGTTCACCTTCTAGTTCGTTTAGCGTTTGATAAATTGTTATAGGTCCCGATTTTGTATAGAGGGTTGTAGACCTACCAGACCTTTCGATAAAAATAATATCTTTTTTCTGGACGATATGAATGTCATTTTTTTGTTTCAAATAAAGACGACCGCTAATCTCCATTGATTTCGTTTTCTCCATCAGTCGTTTGACAGATTGAAGGAGGCGGTCCTTTGAATATGGCTTCATAATGTAGTCATGTACATTCAATTCAAAGGCATGAACAGCATAACCACTATTGCCCGTTACAAAAATCACTGAAATATTTAATGCATGTGAATGAATAATGTCTGCTAGCTCATAGCCGGATAAATTAGGCATTTCAATGTCTGCGATTAGTAAATCTATAGACTCCTTTTTAATTTGTTCATAAGCTTCCTCGGCTGATGATGTGGCAAAAACAATTTCAATCTCTTCAATGCTTGAAATGACTCCTACCAATTTATCTAAGTCAATACGACGATCATCCACTAATCCAATCCTCATAACGGGCCTCCTAACGTATCGGTATGTCATCTTTTTCGAATAAGGTACAAAGCTTTTCTTTTTATATTACCATTATTTCACTTGGTTATTGCCTTTTCACAACATCAAACGGCACTTTCACGACATATGTGCAGAATTCATATAAAATTTCTCGTATGATAAAAATAAGAAATATAACTGATGGGGTGAAATTATATGATTGAAATTCAGCAAGTGACTAAGCAATTTCAGGATAGAAAGAAATATGTAACTGCATTGAAGCGTGTAACCTTCCATGTTAAAAAGGGAGAAGTAGTTGGACTACTAGGTGAGAATGGGGCTGGGAAAACGACGCTACTCCGAGCGATCGCAACACTACACGCACCAACTGATGGCAAGGTTATTATCGACGGGTACAACTCGGTTGAAAATCCTGATGAAATTCGTAAAAAAATTGGGGTTCTTTTTGGTAGTGAAACAGGTCTGTATGATCGACTAACAGCGCGAGAAAATTTAACGTACTTCGCCAGCCTTTATGGTTTAGGTAAGCATGAAACAAAGGTAAGAATTGATGACTTAGCGAAAATGTTTGGCATGAGAGATTATTTAGATCGAAAGGTAGTTGGATTTTCTAAAGGGATGCGTCAAAAAGTAGCGATTGCAAGAACGCTCATTCATGATCCAGAAATTATTTTGTTTGATGAACCAACGACGGGTCTCGATATTACATCGTCTAATGTTTTCCGTCAACTCATTCATCAATTGAAACGAGATGGAAAAACGATTATCTTTTCAAGTCATATTATAGAAGAGGTAACAATGCTATGTGACTCGGTTGCCATGATACATAAAGGCGAGCTTATCTACCATGGTGCTCTTGAAACATTGTATGAAGTAGAAGGAAATCGGGATTTAAATTATATCTTTATGAGTAAGCTTGTTAGAGGAGGAAAAGACTATGTTTCTTAAAATATACGGAAAAGAAATGAAGGACTGCTTCCGTGATCGAAGAACTTTATTATTAAGTGTACTACTGCCGATTATTATGATGACTGGTCTTGTATTTTTCTATGAAAAATTGGTATCCAATCATGGCGATGAAACATACACACTTGCCGTCAGTGAAGACTTTAGTCAGGAAGAAGAGGAATTATTTAAAGGGTACGGCGAAATTGAGTTTGTAAGATCATCGAAACTAAAAGAGAAGGTGAAGCAAGGAGAGGCTATAGCAGCTATTGAGTTAAGTGCCAATTTTATAAATACGATCGAAGGTGGTGGGGAAGCAACAGTCACGATTATTGGTGATTCTTTCAGTCAGCAATCATCGAATTTGATGACATTGCTAACGAATGCATTAGCAGTTTATGAGAAATCTGTCATTTGGGATCGCTTACAGGCACAGGACATCGAACTATCACTCGTTCAGCCATTCACTATTGAACATAAAGAGGTAATGGACGGAGACCCCAATATTAACTTAATCGCGCTATTAATCCCTATGATTTTAGGAGCTGCCATTGCGGTAGGCGCAGGTCCAGCAGCTAGTGATTTGTTTGCGGGGGAAAAGGAAAGAAAAACGATGGAGGCTCTATTAATCACACCGGTAAAGCGTTCGTCACTCCTTTTTGCAAAATGGTTAACAATCACATCCATTGGAGCACTTGCAGGTATTATCACATTAATTGTTGTATCTGTAGAAATCGCGTTCTTCACTGAAAATTTAAAGGGTGCTGTAGCGTTCGGTGATAAAGCTGTCCTAATTATAGGCTTGGCTATTGTGTTTTCCATTATTTATTCGATGTTTAATGCATCCTTGCTGATGATTACAAGTATTGCTGCGAAAACTGTGAAAGAATCACAAAGCTATAGCTCACCTGTCATGATGCTATCAATTTTCCCGATGCTGATCCTTTCAGGAGTTGGAATTAATGAATTAAGTTTCCAATATTTCGCGGTTCCGATGATAAATCTTTACGCGATTTTAAAGGAGTTAATATTTGGTATCGTTAACTATGAACATATCGTTATAACGATAGTGAGTAACCTTATTTTTATGATTGTTGCCCTTGTCGCTGCACGAATTTTATTTATGAAAGATAAATGGGTAATGAATTAATTAAAGTAGTGTAAGGTACCAGGTTCTAACACAATTCGGAATTCAAGGAGAACCTGGCACCATACACACATCAAGACTCGGTACAATTTCGAACTACAACACAAATCCATCATTTTGAATAGTTTCTTTAAGCCAATAATAGCTATCTTTTTTCGTTCTTTCCAACGTTTGAAAATTTACATGAACGATGCCGAATCGCATGCTGTAGCCGTATGCCCACTCAAAGTTATCCAGCAATGACCAAGTTAAATATCCCTTGATATTGACGCCTGAATCCATGCTCCGTTTTAAGGCTGCCAAGTGCACCTTTAAATAATCGATTCGTTTTTCGTCCATAATTTGACCGTTTTCTGGCTCATCATTATAACAAGCTCCATTTTCAGTAATATAAATTGGAATATTTCCATAGGAATCCTTGATTTTGACAAGTACCTTATAAAAACCTTCTGGATAAATGAACCAATCAATATCCGTTTTACCATATCCCATATTTATATTTTCAATATCGAAAAGTCCTTCATTTTTTTTAAACCGTGCAACGTTGCCAGTGTAATAATTAATCCCAAGATAATCAATTGGCTGAGCAATGGCTTCCATATCTCCTTCTTGAATAGAAGGGGCAACCCCTTTTTTGGCAAACCATTCGAGCATGAAGGAAGGATAAGTTCCTTTGAATACTGGGTCAAAAAACCAGTCCAAATTCCATGCATTCGCTCTATTGCAGGCGTCTATATCTTCTTGTTTTTTGCTGAAGGGTTCGTACCACGTGACATTTGGCGCATATCCGATTTCCCCTTCTGCTTGGCTCTCCCGAAAATGATATACTGCTTTCCCGTGGGCAACCATCAAATGATGAGCGACATCTATAGCTAGCTGAAGATTCTGGTTTCCAGGGGCATGATCTCCTATGTAATTTGCTAAAAAGGAAGAACACCAAGGCTCATTTACCGTTATCCATTTCTTTATTTTTCCATTAAATTCCTTGAACATAAAACTAGCATATTCCACGAATGCCGAAATGGTAGTGCGATTATTCCAACCGCCTTTGTCCTGAAGTGCCTGGGGGAGGTCCCAGTGGTATAGTGTACACATCGGCTCGATTCCTTTTTCAAGCAAAGAGTCTACTAATTTATGATAATATTCAACGCCTTGTTGGTTTACTTCACCAGTACCATTCGGAAAAATCCGCGGCCATGCTACAGAAAAACGATAGACATTAGAACCTAACTCTTGGATAATATCAACATCTTCTTCATATCGATGATAGCTATCGCAGGCGATATCCCCATTATCACCATTATGTACTTTTCCAAAAGTTTTTGAAAAAGTATCCCATATTGATGGTCCTCTGCCATCTTCATTAGCAGCACCTTCAATCTGATAGGATGCAGTAGCTGCTCCCCACTTGAAATCTTTAGGAAATTGAATCATCGCCATTATTAGTCCTCCCTTTGTGATTAACATTTCGTTTACTATGCCTTGATATTCTCTGTAACATGACAGGATGAACCTCTCATAACTAACTCAGGATCTACAAGAGATGGTTTTAAACCTGTTACCCCATTTATTAAATCGTTCAGCTTGTATGCAGCTAATCTGCCAATTTTTTGTTTATCTTGTTTAATAGTACTAAGTGCAGGCTCCATATAGTGACAAGCTTCAACGTCATCACAACCAATAATTTGAATATCCTTTGGGATGCTCAGTCCATGTTCTTTAATCGCTCGCATCGCGCCGAAAGCCATCATATCAGAACCAGCTATTACGGCTTTTGGTAATGAATCTTCCAGAAGGATCTGCTGCATTTCTTCATAGCCACTATCTTCAAAAAAGTTTCCATGCTTTATCCATTCCTGCTCAGTATACATACCAAACTGGCTCATTGTTTGAAGAAATCCTTCTAATCTAAGATTGGATATATCAGAATCTTCTTTTCCTGCAATATAGCCAACTTCTCGTATAGCATTTAAATATAAGTGCTCCACAGCTAGCTGTGATACTTTAAAATTATCCGTCATAACATAGCTTGAATTTAGTCCAGTAAGTTCAATATCAATTCCAATACAAGGAATATCACTGTCATCCAGCTCGGAAACGGCATGTTCAACCTCTTCACCAGCTATAATTAGACAGCCATCTAACCGGAAATGTCTACACCTTGCTAAATAATCCACATTCTCTTTATTAAAAGTTTCATTAGAAAAAATGATAATATCGTAGCCAAGTGCTCCAATCGATTTCTGAAAGGATGAAATAACCTCGTTGAAAAATGGGTGATTGAATTCCACGTTAATCTTCCCTGCATAAATGAGTGCGATTAATTTAGACTTCTTTGTTGCAAGTGATTTAGCAGAAAAAGTAGGTTGATAGCCCGTCTTCTCTATGATTTCTAATACTTTATGTTTTGTTTGCTCATTTACGCCATCATAGTTATTAATTACTTTAGAGACAGTAGCCCTTGATACCCCAGCCATTTGAGCAATATCACGTATAGTTAAAGTCATTTCATATCCCTCGAATTCCATGTACTAGTATTTTTGTATTACTATTTAATGGAGCCTTCAGCAACACTGGAAATAAATAATTTGTTAAATAATAAAAAGACAATAAGTAATGGCAATGTAGCCCAAAATACGCCGGAAAGCAACATGCCGAAATCTACTTTAAATGTATTATTTAATGATGCTAGTGCAACTTGGATCGTATAAGATTCAGGATCTCGTAACACAGTAAATTGCCACAAAAACTCTCCCCATACGGAAGTGAATACAATAATTCCAAGCGTAGCAAAAGCTGGTAAAATAATAGGGAGAACAATGCTTCTATAAATTCTGAAATTCGAGCATCCATCTAATTTTGCTGCTTCAATTAATTCATCAGGCACTGCTTCGCTCACATACTGCCTCATAAGAAAGATGCCTAGTGGATTTAGAAAAAACAAAATCATTGCTGCAAACAAGTGATCGAGTAATCCTGATTTTGCTACTAACAAATACTGAGGGATTAAACCCAGTTGTGGTGGTATAACAATTGTAAATAATATAATAAAAAAGAGCATATTCTTTCCAGGTAACTTCATTTTTGCAAACGCAAATCCAGCAAGTGAACTTATAAATAACACCACAATCGTGACTGTAAGACAAACGATCAGCGTGTTAAGCAGCGATTGAAAAAAAGGAATCATGTCCAAAACTTTTTGAAAATTTCCTACAAGCTGATTGCCGGGAATGACTGTCGGTGGAATGGAATTATATGCCGAACTTGGACGTGTAGCCATAACAAACATCCAGTAGAATGGGAATAATGAAAACAAGGATATCACGGACAAGAATAAGTACATGCCAATTCGGCTGATTCCCCACTTTTTTGCGCCAACCTCGCGACTCATCAGCGACCCCTCCTATTCTTTCCAAACCCTTGAGTTAACATCATATTAACTGCCGAAGCACACACGATGAATAATAAGAGAACAATAGCAGCAGCCGATGCTGTACCGAAGGAAGATAACTTAAAAGCATCACGGTATAAATACATCACAACTGTCATCGCTTCATCTCTTGCAAAAGCCGTATTACCAAGAAATACAGTTGGCTCTGTAAACAATTGCATAGCTCCTACAGTTGAAAAAAAGACTGTTAACAAAATAAATGGCTTTAACAAGGGAATAGTAATATGTCTAAGTTGTTGTAGCTTACTAGCGCCATCTATTTTGGATGCCTCATACAATTCATTCGAAATACTTTGCATGCCAGCTAAGTAAATAATCGTATTATATCCAAGCCATCTCCAGAAAACCATCGTTGAAATGGCGATTTTTGCACCCCACTCAGACGTTTTCCAATTGACTGGATCAAATCCAAATAAACCAATTAAATAATTGACCAAAGCTGTTTCATTGTTACTAAAAAAAACACTAAACACTAATGCAACAGCTACCATCGAAGTAATATAAGGCATAAAAATAGTTACTCGAAAAAAAGCTTTAAATCGTAAATAAGTTAGATTTAGTAAAAATGCTAAAACTAGCCCGACCACGAGTTGGGGAGCAGTACCCATTAGTCCAAGAATGATCGTATTATAAACTGACTTCCAAAATAACGGGTCACTCAGGATGACCTTAAAATTATTCAACCCGACAAACTCCATCTCACCTAAACCGTTCCATTTTTGAAACGCTAAAATAAGGCTGAATATAGCTGGATAAAGACCAATAATCGCAAAAATTATGAAAAAAGGCGAAATATATAAATAACCTGAAAGAATATTTTTCATCTCTTCTGATGAAAAGCGTTTACTTTGAACTTTTTTTTGATTTTCATCCAAAGAAACCATACGATCACTCCTTCTAAACCATATTTAGTGAAATTTCACTAAATACGAGATACATTCAGCGGTTTTCTCAACCGCTGAATTGTTTATCCCGCATTAACGGGTGGGCAGAATAAAGTCGCCACGTCTTGTATAATCAGCGATTTAGTTTAGTTTTAATACGCTTGATAGCTGCATGCCATTCTTCCTCTGAATCTGCTCCGCCTTGAACATTGACTAAAGCAGCAAGGATTTCATCGTGCACACTTGTATAATCTTTTCCTTTATAAACCATTCCAATTTTTTGTGCAGATTGAGCAAAGACTGTTTGTGTTGATTGACCTCCAAAAAACTCGTCGCTAGCTTCCTTAAATTCAGCCATATCATAAACAACAGGAGAAGAGGGGAATAACCCATTGCTTTTAAATGATTTCAATTGATTTTCAGGGGAGACAAGCCATTTTATAAAATCATATGCTTCTTGCGCATGCTTTGTTTCCTTAGGAATAGCAATATAAGATCCGCCCCAGTTTCCGCTATATTCTTTAGGCAATGTTGCTACTCTAAATTTTCCAACTGCATCAGGTGCATTACCTTCCATCCAACCTTTTAGCCAAGCAGCTCCTAGTTCCACCGCAAAGCTTCCGTCATTGACTGCGTTTGCCCATTCGGGTGACCACATTGCAAAATTGCCAACAACACCAAGCTTATTCATATCAACAGCTAAGTTATATGCATCCTTTACTCCGTTACCGGGTTTTTCAATTAGTAAATTTCCTTCTTTATCGAAATAGCTTTCTTCAAGTGCGTCTAATTGAGCACGGTACATCATTTCCATACTAGCTACCATCGGTTTTCCTGTTTTTTCTTTTATTTGTAAGGCAACTTGCTTGAATTGTTCAGGAGTCGTAATAAGTGCGGATACTTCTTCGGGTGCTGTTGGTAAACCTGCTGCTTCAAACACATCGGTACGGTAATACAGTCCTTTTGGGCCAATATCGGTAGGAAGTCCCATCAAGAATTTTCCATCATCGTTCTCGGCAATTTTCCATTTCCAATCTAAGTATTGATTTTTTACTTCATCGGCTTTCATATCATATAAATTAACGAACCGATCCTGAGCATCGCGGAACCGATCCAGCTGATCGACTTCAAGTGTAGCAATGTCAGGTGCACCAGATCCGGCGGATAGCGCAGTAAATAAATTATTATGATGATCTGCCGTTTCGGACGTTTTTATTTTTATTTTGATGTTTTGATGTTCTTTTTCATACTCCTTGGCCAATTCTTCATAACCAGTAGCGCCAAACATCCAAAAATTTAATGTGATTTGCTCCTCTTTACTCCCACTTTCTTCGGAAGTATTCGATGTCTTATCAGAAGAACATGCAGTAATGAGTAATGCTAAAAAAATTGAAAAACATACGAACAGCCATTTTTTAAATTTCATTAAATATCCCCCTAGTAATAGAATAATTGATTCATAAAGTAAAATTGCCATCAATATAGAGATTTCTGCCTACTTATAAACCATTTGTTAAAGTGGGATCATGTATCTTTAGCATATCGTCCTCCTTATGGACCGCCATAGAAACCGGTTTCGATGATGAATAAAAAAAATACACTTTTAACGAGTTATATAGTAAATAAAACGCTTACATAATTGGTTATAATTTAATACTCTAAAAATTCGAAGATCTTTTAGAGTATTTTTGTAAACCGGTTTCTAATAATTATTATTCTATGCATCTTTTATTAGAAAGATACCACCTTGCTATCTCTTCACGATCTGTACGAATTAGTACAGAACGAGGTAATAGTGCACATAAACTAAGTCTCAACTTTCTTTATTAGAAGTGGAAAACTATCCATATAATTTAGAAAACCAAATGAAGGGAAATATTCCTATTGATTGAAAAAGCGCTACTATTCATCATTCTACTAAGAATATTTTCAGGAAGTGTCGACATAACAGCTGTTATGTTGATGGTATAAATTTAATGATTTAGAAATAGTCTTATATCTCAACACTCTATCTTAGTCGGACCTTATGTTTTAATCATTACGATAGATATAGCTTTGTTTGGTTTAGCTGAAAAAATCTCATTAACGAGAATAATTTGTCTCTTTAGTGGAACTTTGCTTATACTTTTTAGTTTAAACTCGGAATGACAGGGAACACTTCCAAATCTAATTCACTAAGAATCTGGTCCCAAACAATAAAGAAAAAAGTCCAAGGAGATAGCTTCAAAAAACAAAGCTTTATCCCTCGGACTTTTGGATATAAATAATCTCATGAAAGAACGTTTAAAATGCCCAGTCTCCATTACGGAAGATTGGAACGATGGTGCCATCTAGTTTGATGCCATCAATATCCATCTTGTCAGATCCAATCATGAAATCTACATGAACAATGGAAGTGTTCATACCATTTTTTAATAATTCTTCTTGACTCATTTTTGTCCCACCTTGAATCGTAGTAGGGTAAGCAGAACCGATTGCCAAGTGATTGGATGCATTCTCATCAAATAGTGTATTAAAGAAAGTAACACCAGATTGAGAGATAGGAGACGGATCTGGAACGAGCGCTACTTCACCTAGTCCTGTCCCACCTTCATTGTCAAAAACCAATTTTTTAATCGTTTCATCTCCTTTTTCAGCAGAGATATCTACGATTTTGCCATCTTTAAAATGCACTTCGATGCCTTCAATTAGCGTCCCAGCATAGCTAAGTGGTTTTGTACTACGAACTACACCTTCCATGCGATGTGTATCAGGAGCAGTGAAGACTTCTTCTGTAGGCATATTGGCAATAAATTCTTCCCCTTTAGGATTATAACTTTCAGCACAAGCCCAAATATGGTTCTTTGGTAAACCTAGAGTTAAATCCGTGCCTGGTGCAGTGTAGTGTAATGCGTCAAACTGCATTTCATTCAATTTTGCTGCTTTTTCATTTAATATTTTCTTATGTTCATCCCAAGCCGCTATTGGATCCTCTGTATAAACGCGACTAGACTTGAAGATTTGGTCCCATAATGCATCCACTTGTTCTTCGGAAGTTGCCAGGTGAGGGAAAACTTGTGCAGCCCAACCAGCTCCAGCGGCAGCAGCAACAGTCCATTTCAAATCGTCATTTTGAGTTGCCTTGCGTTGTGCTTGAAACGCTTTACCCGCTACGTTTTGGTAGGCAGCAATTTTGGCCGGATCAACTTCATTTAATAAACCTGGATCACTTGAAACAATAGAAAGGCGGCTTACGTGATGATTTAAAACATGGTCTTCCGATTCTGCAATTTCATATTCAGGAATGTCGGTCAACACTTCTACAGGTTGGTGTAAATAATGTAGTTTACTAATTTCGTCATCAGACCATTTGATAATGACTTTTTCAGCTCCCAAATCATAAGCTTCTTTCGTGATTAATTGTGCTAATGGTGCTTGATCTACAGTAATAGTCATCTTTACCCAATCACCAGGTTGAACATTGATTCCTTTTGCAACTAATAGTTTTGCATATTTCTGTAGATTCTCTTCAAAGTTAGCTAACATAGTTATTCCTCCAATATTTTGTCTTTCTTAATTATTCTAGCATGCTTAATCGGAAACATGTTTATATAAATGAAGAAAAATTTCTGATAATTTTTGTCCATAAGTTGCACCCAATATACCCAATAGTTATGATAGAGAAGAGAATCTGTTTAAAAATAGGAGTGATATGTGTGTATCGTAAAGTAGAGGATTTTATAGAAGATTGGACAACTTCGGCAGAAGGAACATTAAATGTTTTTAAAGCGATGACAAATGATAAATTAGACCAAGCAATTGTGGAAGGACATAATACGCTTGGTTGGTTAGCTTGGCATTTAGTTGGTGCTGCAGGAGCGTTTGGTCATTTTGCAGGCTTACAAATTCCTGGACCAGGACGAGACCAAGCGATGCCAACAGATGTATCAGAAATTGTAAAGGCTTATGAAAAGGCTGTCAGAGCATATAAAACAGAGGCAGCTAAGCTGACAGATGAAATGTTGCTTGAAGAAATATCTGGTTTTACAGGGCCGATAGCTCGCGGAAAATTTTTACGTGGGTTAATTGATCATCAAACACATCACCGCGGTCAAATGACAGTATTGCTACGTCAAGCAGGTCTTACAGTCCCTGGCGTTATGGGACCAACAAAAGAAATGCAATAAGAGAACGGAAAAATAAATTGACCTATTAAAAAAATAATTCAATTTACAAGCCACAAATGAATAGAAAAAATTCAAACACCTCTCTGCTTTTAAGTGGAGAGGTGTTTATTATTGTCTAAATACTTGAAACAGTGAATAGCTATTATTATGTTTAATGCAGAAAGTTTAATATTATAATTTTCGGAATTTTGCGTTGACTTATAGGATTCTAACTATTAATCTAATATAATATTACTAATTATTATACCGTCGTTATTTAAGTGTTATATATAGGTTTATATTATTTAATTTGAGGAGGAATGATGTTTGTACAATCCACAAGTAGAAACAATGTCGCGCCATGAGATGGAATCCCTTCAGTTTGAACGCCTTCGCAAGACGGTTAGAAAAGTTTATGAACATGTGCCATTTTATAGTGAAAAGTTTAAAGAGGTTGGAATTACTCCGAATGATATTCAAAGTTTAAAGGATCTATCAAAGTTACCATTTACGTTAAAACAGGACTTGCGGGATCAGTATCCATTCGGTTTATTCGCAGTACCACAAGAAGAGGTAGTTCGAATACACGGATCTTCTGGAACGAGCGGTAAGCCTACAGTCGTTGGATATACAGCAAAAGATATAGACATGTGGGCTGAAGTTGTAGCACGTTCAATTGTGGCTGCGGGTGGAAAAAGGTCGGATATTTTCCATAACGCATATGGCTACGGTTTGTTTACAGGAGGAATCGGACTTCATTACGGGGCGGAAGTGCTTGGAGCAGCGGTTGTACCTATGTCTGGAGGAAATACGGAAAGACAGATTACGTTGATAGAAGATTTTAAACCAAGGGGCATATGTGCAACACCTTCGTATATGTTGAACATAGCGGAGAAAATGAGGGAAAGAGGTATGGATCCAGGGCAGTCTTCCATGGAGTATGGAATTTTCGGTGCAGAGCCTTGGTCGGAAGAAATGCGAGAAAAACTTGAGCAAACGTTCCATTTGAAAGCAATTGATATATATGGATTGAGTGAAATTATTGGACCAGGTGTATCTGTTGAATGTTACGAAGCACAAAATGGCTTACATGTGCAGGAAGATCACTTTTACATTGAAGTTATTAATCCTGAAACGCTAGAACCTGTTGCTGATGGGGAAGAAGGGGAACTAGTTTTTACAAGTTTAACAAAGGAAGCCCTCCCAATTATTCGCTATCGCACAGGTGATATCTCATCCATCACACGTGAGAAGTGCAAATGCGGCAGAACCACAACTAGAATGTCGAGAGTAAAAGGTCGCACAGATGACATGATGATTATTCGCGGGGTGAATGTCTTCCCGTCGGAAGTAGAACGGGTTCTTTTACAGGTAGAAAATTTAGTGCCGCATTATCAAATTCATTTAATAAGAAAAGACGCTATGGACAGCGCAGAGCTCCATGTAGAAATTGATAGCATTCTCTATGAAACGATTGCTGGTGATTTGAGCGATTCGCGGGTAATTCAATTGCAAAGAAAAGTTCAGAATTTGATGAAATCGACCTGTTTAGTGTCTATGGATATCGTTTTCAATCTACCTAAAACGATACCAAGATCAGAAGGGAAAGCGATTCGTGTTGTAGATAACAGAGATCAGAAGGTAATTGGAGTCTAAGCCCATTTAGAAGGAGGAATTGAATTTGTCTCACAACAATGAAGTTTTTGACGTTACCGTAATCGGAGGAGGACCGGTTGGCATATTCACTGCTTTTTATGCAGGTCTTCGAAATATGTCTTGCAAAATTATCGAAAGCCTCCCGCAGCTTGGAGGACAATTATCCGCATTATATCCGGAAAAGTATATTTACGATGTTGCGGGTTTCCCAAAGATAACAGCACAACAACTCGTTGATAGATTAAAGGAACAAATGGCTCAATTTGAACAAACGGTTTGTTTAAATGAAGCTGTGCAAGAAATAGAAAGACAGCCAGACAATACTTTTAACCTCGTGACGAATAAAGAGACACATTTTACGAAAACAATCATTATTACTGCTGGAAATGGTGCATTCCAACCGAAGAAGCTGGATCTTCCAAATGCCGCTAGATTCGAAGAAAGCAATCTGCATTATTTTATCAATGATTTACAGCAATTTGCAGGGAAAAAAGTACAACTATTTGGTGGTGGAGATTCTGCAGTGGATTGGGCTCTTATGTTGGAAACAGTTGCAGAAAAAGTAACGTTAGCACATCGCCGTGATAAATTCCGCGCGCATGAACATACAGTGGAAACGTTGATGACTTCTACTGTCGATGTACTGACTCCATTCGTACCCGCGGAGTTTATTGGTAAAGATAAAATTACGCATGTCGTGTTAAATGAAGTAAAAGGTACAGAAATGAAGGTCATTGACGTGGACGATGTCATTGTCAATTATGGTTTCGTATCTTCTCTTGGTCCAATCAAAAATTGGGGATTTAATTTGGAGAAAAACAGCATTGTCGTCAATTCAAAAATGGAAACGAATATTCCAGGAATATATGCTGCCGGTGATATTTGCTCATATGAAGGAAAAGTAAAGTTGATAGCGAGCGGATTTGGCGAAGCACCAACAGCGATTAGTAATGCAAAAGTATATATCGACCCGTCATCAAAAGTTCAGCCGATTCACAGTACAAGTGTTATGGATAAACCTGAGAAAGAGACGGAAAAAGTAGTATAAATTTTTAGAAGAACCGTTTAATGGAAGGAAAAGTAGTCCTACTAATCTGTTTTAAATTATCAGAATTAACTTGCAACTTATATAACGTCATAATATAATGACGTTATGAAAGTGTTATACTACGTAACAACGATGCATAACTTAAATAAAGGAGGGATTACATATGTCGAGTGTACACAATTTTTCGGAAGAAGCACAAATGGCTCATTTCATGCAGCGTATTGAGGCAGGCGACAAGATTGAAGCAGATGACTGGATGCCGGAAGAATACAGGATCACATTAATTAAATTAATTTCCATGCACGGGATAAGTGAAATAATGGGAGCGCTACCTGAGAAGGAATGGGTGCCTAAAGCTCCTTCCCTTTCTCGAAAGCTTGGCATTATGGCAAAGGTGCAGGATGAAATGGGTCACGGTCAGTTACTTCTACGCGTAACGGAAGACTTACTTTTACCTTATGGAAAAAATCGTGGGGATTTAATGCAGGATCTATTCAATGGTGATTTAAAATTCCATAATGTTTTCCATATGGAAACAAAAACATGGGCGGATGCAGGAATCATAGGTTGGCTCGTTGATGGAGCGGCTATTATTACTCAAACCAATATGCTTGGTGCTTCATACGGACCATACGCGAGAGCACTACAGCGCATTTGTGCAGAAGAAGTGTTTCATGCGCAGCATGGCGAATCGATCATCATGGCGCTTGCAGAAGGAACAGATGAGCAAAAAGCGATGATTCAAGAATCTCTGAGTCGTTGGTGGGAAGCCCTTCTCATGTTCTTTGGACCTGCAAGCAAAGAAACGACAGGTTCTTCGAAACAAGATTTAACGATTAAATATAAAATTCGAACGAAAACAAACGAAGACTTCAGGCAAATCTTTTTTGACAAATACATTCCACGTATTTTATCACTTGGATTGACAATTCCGGATTCCACTCTCCATTTCGACGAAGAAAGTAAACTATGGTCGTATAAACAACCGGATTGGAATGAATTCAAGAAAATTATTAAAAACGGAGGACCACGTTCACAAGCACGTCTGAACTTACGCCGATCTTCGTACGAAAATAATGCATGGGTGCGCGATGCGCTAAGTGTGGCGGTCAATTAGAGGAAGGAGTCAGGATAAATGGCGGATGAAAAAACATTTTATCAAGAATATGAAGTTTTTAGCAAGCGAACGCCAAGCTCTGCATTCCAACACCAATTTAGCTTACTAGCTCCAAATGAAGATATGGCATTTATTTTGGCACAGGAGAATTTCATGCGCCGCGAACCGGTTGCTGACATTTGGATTGTGAATCGAAAGAATATCCGAAAGATGGATGCGGAAGAGAAGTTAACACTAAGCAGACTTGACAATAAAGATTATCGTACGACAAAAGGCTACGGCTATTTAAAGAAAAAATGGCGTCAATACGAGCAGCAAATTCTGGATGAAAAAGAGATTCTGTCATGGGGAGGGGAACGTAAATGACCGAAAAAGATTCTATCATGAGTCCGGAGTATAAAAAAGCAATAACGAACTTATTATTCCAACTGGCTGACGATGATTTTTTGTATGCCTACAGAGGATCTGAATGGCTCGGACTTGCTCCTCATATTGAGGAAGACGTTGCATCTTCTTCCATTAGCCAAGACAGTATGGGTCATGCAGCCATGTATTATAAACTTCTAGAAGATTTGGAAGTGGGTAATGCCGATGACCTTGCCCATTTACGCCCGGTAAAGGAAAGAAGAAACAGCGTTTTGACGGAGCGAGTAAACGGAGAAGGTTATTATATGGAAACACCCCAGTATGATTGGGCCTATCAAGTTGTAAGGAGTTATTTTTACACCCAAGCGAAAAAAGTGAAAGTTGATTCGCTTAGTGAAAGCTCTTATAGCCCAATTGCAGAAGTGGCTGTAAAAGTGAAAATGGAACTTTATTATCATAGATTGCACTGGGAAACTTGGTTTAAACAATTATTAAGCTCTACGGATGTTGCAAAGAAGAAAATGAACGATGCAATAGAACTTGTAATGGGAGACTTTGGGGATGTATTTTCTTATGGAAACCAAAAACAAGTAATAGAAACAAGTAGATTAATAGCTAGTGAAGAATTATTGAAAGAGAAATGGAAGGCAAGCATCGAGCCAGTATTCAGTGCTCTTCAAATGAAAGTGCCGCCGATTCCAGAACAACCTACAAAAAACGGTCGGAACGGTGAACATACGAAAGATTTGAATGAAGCATTATTAACACTATCTGAAGTTTACAAACTTGACCCAGTAGCAACCTGGTAATCCGAAAATGGAAAGAGGTGAGCTGAATGACTGCATCTGTAGAAGTTTCTGCCGGGCGCGTATTGGAAGTACTTAAAAGAGTAAATGATCCAGAAATTGACTCTATCAGCATAATTGATCTTGGTATGGTGGGGGAAGTCACTACGGAAGGAAATAACGTAAAGGTAGTTCTACTTCCGACTTTTTTGGGATGTCCCGCACTCGAAATTATCAAATTGAATACGATGAAAGCGGTAAAAAAGCTTCCAGAAGTGGATGAAGTTGAAGTAGAGTTCGTCTTTCATCCTCCTTGGACATCAGACCGAATAACGGAGCAAGGGCATGTGAATCTACGGAAGTTTGGAATTGCTCCGCCACCTCGTCATTTGGAGGAAGACGGCTCATGGCATGTGGATTGTGCATACTGCGGTTCAACTTATGTAACGATGGAAAATATTTTCGGACCGACAGCTTGTAGAAGTATTTTGTACTGTAAAAGCTGTAAAAACGTTTTTGAAGCAATGAAACCTGTTTCTACATTAATGTAAAGTGAGGAGAATATAAATGGCTAAATTAATCGCATTGTATAAACACCCTGAAAACAAAGAGGTTTTTGACGAATATTATTTCAACGTGCATGCACCCCTTACAGCGAAAATTCCAGGACTTCGAGAGATGAAAGTGACCAAAGTGACAGGATCTCCAATGGGGGGAGAAGGAAAATACTATCTTACTTGTGAAATGCATTACGATAGTTTGGATGCACTGCAAGAAGGGCTACGTTCACCTGAAGGAAGAGCATCTGGCAAGGACTTAATGGGATTTGCAGGAGATCTTGTCACATTAATGATTGGTGAAGAAGCGTAATGAACCGTTTCGAATTCATTGAAACTTCCTTAACGGGAAATGTGGCAGTTATTGAACTGAACCGCCCTCGTCAGTTAAATTCATTGAATCGAAAAATGGTCAGTGAAATTATCACGGCGTTGGAAGGTTTCGACCGAGATGAAAACGTTCGTGTCATGGTACTTACTGGTAAAGGACGGACTTTTTCAGCAGGAGCAGATATTGATGAAATGATGGATGATAATCCAATTAGTCTGGAACTACTAAATCAATTTGCTGATTGGGATCGTTTTGCACTTATAAAAAAACCAATTATTGGTGCAGTAAAAGGATTCGTTTTCGGCGGTGGATTTGAGCTTGCGCTTTGCTGTGATCTATTAATCGCTGCTAACGGTACGGAGTTTTCATTTCCAGAGGTAGGACTTGGCGTCATGCCTGGTGCAGGAGGAACGCAACGGCTTACGAAACTTGTTGGCCGTACGAAAGCGCTGGAATGGCTTTGGACTGGAGAGCGTATCTCTGCGGAGACGGCTCTTAAACACGGGGTTATCAATAAAATCGTTGCACCTGAGCTAGTAATAGAAGAGACGATGAAATTCGCAGAGCGTCTAGCGAAACAACCGCCTCTTTCGTTGCGCCTCATTAAAGATTCGGTTAACAAAGCAGTGGATTACTCTTTATATGAAGGGATGCAATATGAACGAAAAAACTTCTACCTACTCTTCGGTACAGAAGACCAAAAAGAAGGCATGAATGCATTTGTAGAAAAAAGAAAACCGAATTATCAAGGGAAGTAAGGAGGTTATTGCATGTTTGAAACGATTCGGTATGACGTTAAAGACGGTATTGCATGGCTTTATTTAAATAGACCGGATAAATTGAATGCATTTATTGCACAAATGAATCGGGAAGTGAAAGACGCGATCAAAGCCGCTACTTTTGATGAACAAGTTCGATGTATTGTCATTACAGGTGAAGGACGGGCATTTTGTTCTGGTCAGGATTTAGCAGAAGTTGACGAGCATATGGATCATGGTCAAGTACTAAGAGACCACTACGGACCAATGATTAAGCAAATGAGACAATGTGAAAAACCAATTGTCGCTGCGGTAAATGGAGTAGCAGCTGGAGCGGGATTCAGCCTAGCGCTTGCTTGTGACTTTCGACTTGTTTCGGAACGTGCGAGTTTTTTGAACGCTTTCATACATGTTGGACTTATTCCGGATTCGGGTAATCTTTATTATTTAACGCAGCTAGTTGGTCAGTCGAAAGCTGCGGAACTCTCCATTTTGGGAGAAAAAGTGTCGGCTGCAGATGCAGTAGCAATGGGTCTAGCGAACAGACTAATTCCAATGGAAACTTGGGAAGAAGACGTTTCTGTATTTGCAGCAAGACTATCTGCTTTGCCAACACAAGCAATTGGATTAATCAAACGTTCGTTGAAAGCGGTTACGGAACTTTCTTTTGAAGATTATCTGGAGCAAGAAGCACAAGGACAGCGAATTGCTGGTCTAACAAATGATCATCGGGAAGGTGTCCATGCATTTATGGAAAAAAGAAAACCTGTTTTTTCAGGACAATAAGGAGTGCTAAGCATATGACAAAAATTGCTGAAAGTAAAATGGAGCAAGAAGCGATGAAGCGTGACTTTTATCATTTGATTATTAACGGAGAAAAAGTAAAAAGCAGTACAGGTGAAACGATCAAAACATATAATCCGGCAACAGGTGCACTTGTAGCAGAAGTTGCAAAAGCATCAAAAGAAGATGCTGAAAAAGCAATCGCAGCTGCCCGTGATGCGTTTGATAATGGCAAGTGGAAAAAGTCAACAATTGGCCGTCGTGCGCAGGTACTGAATAAGATCGCAGCTATTATGCGCACTCGTTTCAATGAACTTGTTGAATTGGAAATTCTTGATACTGGTAAATCTCTACACGCAGCTCAAGGTCAAGTTTCACAAGCAATTGAGGATTTTGAATTTTATGCAGGCGCAATTGTTGGTCACCGCGGAACGGTGAACAATGTACCGGGACAATTCCACAACTACACGGAGAAGGAGCCTGTTGGTGTTTGCGCGCAAATTATCCCGTGGAATTACCCACTCATGATGGCAGCTTGGAAAGTGGCACCTGCAATTGCAGTTGGCTGTTCGGTAATTGTGAAGCCGGCATCGCTCACTCCACTGACAGCTATTATTCTTGGAGAAATTTGTCTGGAAGCAGGTGTTCCAGCGGGCGTGGTAAACGTGCTTCCGGGTTCGGGCTCTGAAATCGGTAACTTCTTAGTGGAGCATCCGCAAGTTGATAAAGTAGCCTTCACTGGCTCGACACCTATCGGTAAAGACATCATGGGCAAAGCATCTCTAACATTAAAACGGGTCACACTTGAGCTCGGTGGAAAATCACCGAATATCGTATTTGAAGATGCGGATTTGGAAGCTGCAGTAGATGGTTCTTTATTTGGTATATTCTACAACTCGGGTCAATCATGTGAAGCACGTTCCCGTTTATATGTGCACGAAGACATTTATGATGACTTCATGAGCAAGTTTGTTGAAAAAACAAAAAAACTACAGCTAGGAAACCCGTTTGATAAAGGAACACATGTGGGGGCAATTATCGATCAAGGTCAACTAGATACAATCGATGGTTACGTCCAATCTGCTCGAAAAGAAGGGGCGGAAATTATTGTTGGCGGTAATGTTGCGAGACCAGAAGGGTATGAAGATGGATTCTGGTATGAGCCGACGATTATTGCAAACGTAAATCACGATATGACGGTTGTAAAAGAAGAGATTTTCGGTCCGGTTGTCGTTGTGATGAAATTTAAAGATGAAAAAGAGGCTATCCGACTTGCGAACGATACTGAGTTTGGATTAGGTTCAGCGATTTGGTCCAAAGACGGTGCACGTGCCACACGTGTTGCAAACCAGATCCAAGCAGGGATTGTCATGGTAAACTGTCCATTCTCAGCATTCCCAGGGACACCATTTGGTGGCTATAAGCAATCCGGGTTTGGACGCGAGCTATGTATCGAAACGCTTGATCTTTATTCAGAAACGAAAAGTATTTTATCATACTATGGCAGTCGTCCACTAAATCCGTTCGGACTGTAAATAGAAAAGCGGAAGCGCCTATGTCTGCCCCGACAGGCAAATGGGGAAAGTGTAGGTCTGCAAATTTCGCCACATCCTGTGGCAAAGCAGACATGACTCGCATCTTGCGGGCGCTGGAGGCAGCTCTCCAGCCACCACAAACGCACTTGTTTGCGACGAGCTTGCGCAGGAGCAGCTTTTTCACATTTGACCCCGAGGGGCAAGGCCAAGGAGTCTGGACAGATACTACGGAGAAAAGTTTATGCTTTGTTATGTAAAAATAGAGGGGGATTACGGACAGGGATCATTCATACCCCTGTCCGTCTTCTTTCATTATCAAAGGAGGATAAAGATGATTAACCATATTGTAATCATAGGTTCAGGTGTGATGGGAAGAGGAATCGCTTATGTTGGAGCGGTTGGTGGGTATGCAGTGACACTCGTCGACAATAATGATTCTGCATTACAAAATGCGAAAAAAGAAATAGATAGTATTTTTGTAAAAGGTATAAAGCTTGGGAAAATTTCATTTGACCAAGCCGACCAGGCACGTGGGAATTTAACTTATGAAATCGACTTGAAAAAAGCGTCTAGAATTGCTGACTTAATCATTGAAGCTGTTCCAGAAAAGACGGAAATTAAAAAACATGTGTTTGAAACGATAGAAGAATATGCTCCGAGTCATTGTTATTTTGCTACAAATACTTCAACGATGAGCCCAACGGAAATTGCTTCTTTTGGTAAACGCCCAGAAAAAACAATTGCGATGCACTTTTTTAATCCTGTACATAAAATGCCTCTTGTCGAAATTGTTCGTGGGTTAGAAACGAGCGATGAAACAGCAGAAACAATTAGAGAAGTAGCTGTAAAGATGGGTAAAGAAACAGTCGTCATCAATGAATTTCCTGGGTTCGTAACGAGCCGGATTAGTGCACTTGTTGGCAATGAAGCATTTTACATGCTCCAAGAAGGACTGGGCACTCCAGAAGAAATTGATAAAGCAATCAAGCTAGGATTGAATTATCCAATGGGTCCATTCGAACTCGTCGATCTCGTTGGACTAGATACGCGGTTGAATAACTTGAACTATTTACACGAAAAGCTTGGGGAGAAATATCGCCCAGCACCTCTCCTCGAGCAATATGTCAAAGCAGGGCGACTTGGACGAAAGACCGGCAAAGGTGTATACGACTATACAACAAAGGAAGAGTTGGTTAAGAAATGAGAGAAGTCGTCATAGTGGATGCTGTCCGCACGCCTATCGGAAGATACAATGGTGCATTAAAAGATGTACGGCCGGATGATTTGGGCGCTATCGTTATTAAAGCACTTGTTGAACGGAATACGAATATAGCCCCAGAACAAATTGAAGAAGTTGTTTTCGGAAATGCCAATCAAGCTGGTGAAGATAATCGCAACGTTGCGCGCATGTCTGGATTGTTAGCTGGTCTGCCAGTCGAAGTCGCAGGCACAACTATTAACCGTCTATGTGGGTCCGGGCTTGATGCAATCATGTACGCAGCAAGAGCAATTGCAGTCGGTGAAGGAGATATTTACATCGCAGGTGGCACAGAAAGCATGACTCGTGCTCCACTTGTCATGGCAAAGCCAGATAAAGAATTTCCACGAGGCAATATGGAACTGCAAGATACAACAATCGGCTGGCGTTTTACCAATAAAAAAATGAAAGAAATGTATGGTGTAGATACGATGCCGCAAACAGCTGAAAACGTAGCGCAGAGGTATCATATAACCCGACAGGATCAGGATTTATTTGCGTTCGAAAGTCAGCAACGTGCAAAAAAAGCAATGGAAGAAAACCGATTTGCTGAAGAAATCGTTCCAGTTGTCTATAAAGACCGTAAAGGAAATGAAATCATTGTAGATCAAGATGAACATCCGAGGCCAGATACAACACTTGAAAAGCTTGGGAAGCTTAAACCATTATTTGAAGGTGGCACCGTTACGGCAGGCAACGCTTCAGGCGTTAATGACGGTGCAGCTGCTTTAATACTAATGAGTGCAGAAAAAGCGAAAGAACTGAATTTGAAGCCTTTAGCAAAATATGTGACAGGAGCAACAGCTGGACTTGAACCTTCTGTTATGGGGCTTGGGCCAATTTTTGCTACCAGAAAAGCTTTAAATCGTGCAGGGCTAACGATTAAAGATCTTGGCCTGGTTGAATTGAATGAAGCCTTTGCTTCCCAATCACTGAAGTGCATACGTCAGTTAGAATTAAGCACTGAAAGAGTAAACGTCAATGGCGGAGCAATCGCATTTGGACACCCTTTAGGTGCGAGTGGTGCTCGCATTGTAACGACACTTTTGTATGAAATGAAGAAAAAGGATGTTCAATTTGGATTAGCAACGATGTGTATCGGAGTTGGTCAAGGAATTGCAACGATTTTTGAACGTATACCGGAATAGAAAGTTGAATAAGGCTGTCCTTCAAGCGTCAATGCTCTTTTGAAAAAAAGGAGAGCAAAAGCGAAAGTGGGGCAGTCTTTTAATCAAAAAGGGGACGACACTATGACAACTATTTTACTAAAAAAAGAAAACAGTATTGGATATGTCACTATTAATCGTGAAGAAGCATTGAACTGTTTTAATTACGAAACATTACATGAACTTCAAAAAGTTGTAGATGCGATTTCACTAGATGCAGAATTAAGAGTAGTCATTTTTACCGGAGCAGGTGACAAATCATTTAGTGCAGGTGCTGATTTAAAAGAGCGAAAAACATTGAACGAAACAGAAGTTAGAAGAAATGTGAAAGCGATTCGAGATGTGTTCAACGGCATTGCAAATCTCCCGCAGCCGACGATTGCTGCAGTAAACGGCTATGCATTCGGCGGTGGATTTGAATTGATGATTGCCTGTGACTTTTCTATTGCAGCTGAAGGAGTGAAAATGGGTCTAACGGAAACGAGCTGGGCTATCATCCCAGGAGCGGGTGGAACACAACGACTGCCAAGGCTAGTCGGGGAAATGAAAGCGAAAGAGCTCATCTTCACTGCAAGGAAATTTACAGCAGAAGAAGGAGTACAGCTTGGAATCGTTTTGAAAACTGCGAAGAAAGAGAACCTTCTTGCTGTTTGTGAACAACTTGCCTACGAAATGATGGGAAATGGTCCAGTAGCGATCAAGCAAGCAAAATATGCCATAACGCAAGGAATGAACACCGACTTGCAAACTGGGCTCGCAATTGAATCCAAGGCATACGAGTTAACAATTCCAACCGAGGATCGAATGGAAGCATTACATGCATTCAGTGAGAAAAGAAAACCTATCTTTGTTGGGAAATAATTAACTCTTTATTTAGCTGTTACGCATTTGAATTCTTATAACAAAATAATGAAAGACGGAAAGAAGCGTGATATATTGTTAGATAGAGAAAAAGAAAGAGTGAATCTATATGTCAAATACGCAATCAATGATATTTACAATCTACGGAGATTATATCCGCCATTACGGCAATAAAATATGGATTGGCAGCTTGATCCGATTATTGAAGGAATTTGGCCACAATGAACAGTCGGTTCGAGTAGCCGTGTCCAGAATGATGAAACAAGGTTGGCTTGAATCTGAGAAGAAAGGAAATAAGAGTTATTACTTTCTGACTACACGTGGAGAAGCACGAATGGAAGAAGCGGCGATTCGGATTTTTAAATTAATGCCAAATGATTGGGACGGAAAATGGCGTATGCTTATGTATACAATTCCAGAAGAAAAAAGACAAATCCGTGATGAACTCCGCAAAGAGCTATTATGGAGTGGTTTTGGAAGTTTTTCCAATGGATGCTGGATTTCACCGAACAATCTTGAAAAAGAAGTACAATTTCTTATTAAAAAATATGACATACAAGCATATGTAGATTTCTTCATATCCGAATACAAAGGACCGCAGGCAAACAGAGAACTTGTTGAAAAAAGCTGGCCACTTCAAGAAATCGATGGGAAATATAAAGAATTTATTTCAACCTATAGTGAACAATATATAGTCCACCAAAGCATGATGAACGATGGCCGAATGACAGATGCAGAGTGTTTTGTAGAACGGACAAACCTCGTCCATGAATACCGCAAATTTCTCTTTACTGATCCTGGGCTACCGAAAGAACTACTCCCAGAAATTTGGAGTGGAAACCATGCTGCTCTTTTATTCGAGCAATATTATAAATTGCTCGCACAATCAGCAAGCCGCTTTTTCGAAGAAGTATTCCAAGAAGACAATGATATGCGTTGTAAAGACAAAGAATACGATGCAGATGATCATCCGCTTCTCATGGATTAACAACTTTCGACATGTTTAATAAAAGGCGGAACAATAAGTGAATTGCTAGAATGGGATTAGATAAATAAAAAACATTTTTAAAAAGGTATTGGTTAATAAACCAATACCTTTTTTGTTAATACGAGAGTTTCACAAGTTAACTCTTCCTATTGAGAAATGGTTGCTTTCATGAAGAAACTGATTGCTTTTATAATTGAATCTGTTGCTCTCGTGTAGTATTGGTTGCTTTCACCATGCCGCTGGTTGCTCTCTTCCAATTTTGCCCTTTAAATTCCTAGCCAAATAGAAAATGCAGCCAATATTGTAATTTTGGCTGCTGCTTTACTATGGAAGGTGTCTATTCTTTCATTTGCATTCCCCGTTTTGAAGAATTTCTCTATAGTCATATCCTTTCTGAACATACGTATCAATGGATAATTGGATAATCTCGAAATCCTTTTCGTTTAATTCTCTAACTACTTTTCCTGGCGAACCAACGACTAGTGAACGGGGTGGAATTTTCTTTCCAGGTGGTATTAATGTGTTAGCGCCAATAATGCACTCTTCCCCAATTTCGGCATGATCCAGAATAGTAGAACCCATTCCGATAATCGAGCGTTTTCCAACCTTGCAGCCATGTAGAATGACATTATGCCCAACAGTAACTTCGTCTTCTACTACAACTGGCGCATCTTCATATAAATGAATGGTCGAATTATCTTGGATGCTACATCTTTTTCCAATTGAAATCAATCCTTCGTCTCCTCGCAGCACCGCATTAAACCAAATCGTAGACTCTTCTCCAACTTGCACTTCTCCAATAACTTTTGCACCCGGTGCGACAAAAACAGTCGGATCTAACTTAGGTTTATTTCCTTTATACGTAATAATCATTTATTTTACCCCCACCTTAAAGTAATTGGAATTGTTATTCTATTATTTTTAATATAACATATTTAAGTAGAGGTGGATGGAAAATGATATATATTTGTGAAAAACTAAAAATTACTTCTCCAATTATTCAAGGTGGAATGGGCAATATTAGCAATGCGCAGCTCACTGCAGCTGTATCAGAAGCTGGGGGTCTTGGCACAATAGGGTGTGGAACTATGACGCCAAAGGAAGTAGAGAATATAATACTCGAAACGAAACAGCTGACAAATAAGAATTTCGCTATAAACATTGCAATTAGTGTTTCGCCTTATGTGAACGAGTTGCTAAAGCTTATTATCAAGCATAACATTCCGATTGTTTCATTATCAGCGGGAAATCCGGTGCCTTATATACCATTACTGCATGAACATGGTGTAACAGTTATAGCACTTGTAGCTTCTGTAAAGCATGCACAAAAAGCTGAAGAAGCTGGGGCAGATATACTTGTGGCGGAAGGATTTGAAGCGGCGGGGATTAACTCAAACTTAGAGTTAACTACATTTACCCTCATCCCGCAAGTTGTAAAGCATGTAAAAGTTCCTGTTGTTGCAGCAGGGGGAATTGGCGACGGTAAAGGATTGGCAGCAGCCCTTATGCTAGGTGCAAGTGGTGTGCAAATTGGTACTCGCCTAATTGCAACAAAGGAAGCACCTTTCCACCATGTGTACAAGCAAAACCTAGTGGAAGCAAGTGATACTGAAACGATGATTATCGGGAGAAGTGTAGGCCGCTTAAGAAGAATTTTAAAGACACCATATGCGATGAAATTGGATGAGTTGGATAAAGCGGGAATGACAATGGAGCAATTTAGTGAAATGACATCGGAAAAACAACATATCAAAGGTGCGATTGAAGGGGATATGGAAAATGGTTTCATTAATAGCGGTCAAATCGCAGGTCTTATTGAGGACATTCCAACAGTAAAAGAATTAATCGATGAAATGATGATAGAAGCGGAAAATCGAATGACAAGAACTTCGCAGGAATTAAAGAGGTTATTAGGGAAATAGCACAACACTCGCCCCCTGAAAAGTGTAGCTCTTCCACAGCATCGGTATGGTCGGTGGAACACCAAGTGAAAATTCACTTAATAAAGAAGCGTGTAGCATCCGAAATTGTATCTTCGGATGCTTTTAAATGAGTAGGGAAAGGATCTCATCACTCATTATCCAAACCATATTTACCATGCCTCTAAACATTCCAAGAGGGCAACGGATAAACATCTACCACAAGATTACCGAAAAAGGTGGAGCGTGAAGTAACGCAGTCACTTCACGATGCATAAAAACTCCCTCGGTAATAGTGTAGTCAATGTTTCGTTCAAAGCACCCAGGAATTAGTTAAGACAAAATGCACTTAAAGAACTTTTGCACTTGTCTTAGTTTATCTAGGAATGAACTAATTCGAAATACATAGATTTTTCTGATTATTATATTGACTAGCGTATTACGAATTGATACTATTACGTTATAATAGTGTTATGCAAAAAAAAAGAACGTGTTGTTAATTTTGTAAGCGTTTGCAAAATATTATGGAATGGTGGATTGAATTGTAGAAACACCATTCTGTTTTATCAACGATCAACCATATAGTAAACAGAGGTGAAATGATGAAGCAGGGTATGGAATTAGGTAGAGAAGAAACGATAGAAATAATTGTAACAGAGGATATGTTTGCTTCATTTGAAGGGGAAGTTGTTCATCCTGTCTATTCAACGGTCGCGATGACATATCATATGGAATGGGTTTCTAGGAAAATCATTCTTCCTTTTTTGGATGACGATGAAGAGGGAATGGGAGCTGCGGTTAAGTTAAACCATTTAGCACCTTCCACTCTCGGTTCAACAGTTACGCTGACAGCAACTTTAGTGGAACTAGAAGATAATGCAGTAATCACAAAAGTAACCGCATACAATGATTTGAGAATGATTGGTAAAGGTGAAGTGAAACAAGTAATTTTACCAAAAGATATGATTGCTGAAAAACTGAAGAGTGCTTCAACACTTCATTAAGAAAAAAGAAGTTAATTAATATATGAAGAAATCGCTAAGGGGGCTTAAAAGATGATAATGGCAGATAAATTATCAATGACAAAAGAATTTGATCTTTTCGATAAAATGGCTAAACATGAACAGGTGGTTTTTTGTAATGATCCATCCACTGGCTTACGTGCAATAATTGCAATTCATAACACAACGCTTGGACCAGCACTCGGTGGATGTCGCATGCAACCTTATAACAGCGTAGAAGAAGCGCTTGAAGATGCTCTACGTCTTTCAAAAGGAATGACGTATAAATGTGCAGCTGCGGACGTTGACTTTGGGGGAGGTAAAGCGGTTATTATTGGTGATCCTAAAACAGATAAATCACCAGAGTTATTCCGTGCGTTCGGTCAATTTGTAAACTCGCTTGGTGGACGTTTTTATACAGGGACGGATATGGGAACGACAATGGATGATTTCATTCACGCGATGAAAGAAACGAACTTTGTCAATGGGCTTCCTGAGGAATATGGAGGCGGTGGGGATTCATCTATACCAACAGCAGCCGGTGTTTTGTACGGTATTAAGGCGACCAATCAGTTGCTATATGGAAGTGACGAATTAGGGCGACATTCTTATGCCATTCAAGGCCTAGGGAAGGTTGGATTCAAAGTTGCTACTGGATTACTGGAGGCAGGTGCCCACATTTACGTAACGGATATTAACGAAGAAAGTCTGCGGGCAATTGAGGAAGTAGCAGCAAAAACACCTGGTAAAGTACAAATTGTTGCAAATGATGATATTTATTCGCAAGAAGCGGACATTTTCGTTCCATGTGCATTTGGTGGGATTATTAACGACACTACAATTCCTATGTTTAAAGTTAAAGCAATTGTAGGATCGGCAAACAATCAGTTATTAAATGATAGACATGGTAAGTTGTTGCAAGAAAAAGGGATTTTATATGCCCCAGACTATATCGTCAATTCTGGTGGTCTCATTCAAGTGGCAGATGAATTGTATGGCATTAATCATGAACGAGTGCTTGCCAAGACAAAACATATATACGATGCAATTCTAGAAGTGTATAAGGATGCTGCAAGTAGTGGGAAAACAACAGAGGAATCAGCAAATGCCATGTGTGAGAAAAGAATAGCAAACCGAGGGAAACAGAATAGTTTTTTCTCAGCACCGAAGAAACCAAAATGGTCGTTTAACAAACCATCCTGATTGGAGAGAAGTTAAGTGGAACATAACTATCCTATTAAAAGAATAATAGATGATGAAGGCCTTCTTTTGGATGCGAGCTTTGAAAAACAAATAGATGAACAATTGGTTAAAGATCTGTATTATCACATGTTACGAGTTCGGGCTTTTGATAGAAAAGCGATTAACTTGCAGCGACAAGGCCGTCTAGGAACTTATGCGCCTTTTGAAGGGCAGGAAGCTGCACAAGTAGGTAGCGCACTTGCATTAAATGCTGACGATTGGGTATTCCCAACTTATCGAGATCATGGTGTGACAATCACGTTTGGAAAAAGTATGGTTCAAACGTTTTTGTACTGGAATGGAAGGGTGGAAGGATGTGTAGTTCCTCCAGATCTAAATATTTTCCCGCCAGCTGTTCCAATTGCGACTCAAATCCCTCATGCCGCAGGAGCTGCCTGGGCTGAAAAGAGGAGAGGGACAAAAAATGTAGCGATAGCCTATTTTGGCGATGGTGCTACTTCGGAAGGTGATTTCCATGAAGGTTTGAATTTTGCAAGTGTGTTCAAAGTGCCAGTTGTCTTTTTTAATCAAAATAATGGGTATGCGATATCCGTTCCAACTGAAAAACAGATGAATTCTGCAACGATAGCGCAAAAATCAGTTTCTTATGGGATGCCTGGGCTGCGGATTGATGGTAATGACTGTTTTGTAGTTTATTTTGAAACGAAAAAAGCATTTGACCATGCCCGTGCCGGTAATGGGCCGACGTTAATAGAAGCGGTTACTTGGAGAAAAGGTGCACACACAACTGCGGATGATCCTTCTAAATACAGAACTGAAAAACAAGGAAAAAATTTTGCTGATCCTCTTGCACGATTAGAGTTATTTATGAAAAATTACGGCTACTGGGATGATGAGTGGGTTCAAGCTACTAAAGAAAAAACGAGTAGTGAAGTCGAAACGGCTGTAGAAGAGATGGAAAAGTTTCCGCCGCCGAATGTAGAGGACGTTTTTAATCATGTATACGCTGAAATGCCAGCTCAACTCGCTGAACAAAAAGAGGCGTACCTATCACATTTAGGGAGGCAGTAATGAATGGCACAATTGAAAGAGTCGGATCAAAAAACAGAAACGACGAAACAACTGACGTTAATTCAAGCGATTAATGAGGCTATGCGTTTGATGCTAGAAGAGGATGAGCGAATAATCATACTCGGTGAAGATATTGGTAAAAACGGAGGGGTGTTCCGTGCAACTGAGGGACTTCAGGAAGTGTTTGGTGAAGAACGGATAGTCGATACACCGCTTTCAGAAGCAGGGATTATCGGTACGTCAATTGGACTTGCGGTTAATGGTTTTAGACCAGTGGCAGAAATCCAATTTCTCGGTTTTATCTATCCTGCATACGAACAAATAATGACACATGTCTCGCGTATTCGAATGAGAACAATGTCCCGTTTTACTGTGCCAATGGTTATCCGAGCACCATACGGAGCAGGGATTCGTGCGCCAGAAATACATTCCGACAGTACAGAAATCTTATTCACACATATGCCAGGCATCAAGGTTGTCTGTCCATCTAATCCATACGATGCAAAGGGGTTATTGATTGCAGCGATGGAAGACCCTGATCCAGTGTTAGTTTTGGAGCCAATGAAAAGCTATCGCGCAAAAAGAGAAAAAGTACCTGTAGGGAAATATAAGGTGGAAATTGGTAAAGGAAAAATAGTGCGGGAAGGTACTGATGTAACCCTAATTGCTTGGGGAGCAATGATTTCAATTGCAGAAAAAGCAGCAGAACAGGCAGAGAAAAAAGGAATTAGTTGTGAAATTATCGATCTGCGAACATTGTATCCAATTGATCGTGACATTATAGCGGAGTCCGTGCAAAAGACGACGAGAGCGGTCATCATTCATGAAGCGCATAATACAGGTGGCCTTGGCAATGATATCGTATCGATTATTAATGATACAGCTTTCCTCTACCTCCGAGCTCCAATTGAACGTATTACGGGATTTGATGTACCGGTTCCATTCTTTGCATTAGAAGAACATTATCTACCAACACCGGCACGCGTCGTTGAAGGAATAGAAAAAGTGGTTCATTTTTAAGGAGGAAATGGAATGCTAGAAGTAAAGCTGCATGATATCGGGGAAGGAATGACGGAAGGAGAAGTGATCCATTACTTAGTCAAAGTTGGAGACTCGGTAAGCACGGATCAGCCACTTGTTGAAGTACAAACAGATAAAATGGTCGCTGAACTCACATCGCCTTGCTCAGGCATTGTGAAAAAAATTCCTATTGAAGTTGGTGAAACTGTTCAGGTAGGAACAAGTTTACTCTACATTGAAGTAGGTGGGGGTACGCAGCTAGAACAAAAGTCATCGATAGAAACGAAACAAGTTTCGGAGAAAAAGGCAAATCCTACACTTGAAAAACCACCTCTTAATACTTTTAAACGAGTACTTGCTGCACCATATACACGAAAAATCGCACGAGACAACAATATAAATCTGGAAGAAGTACAAGCATCTGATCCTTCAGGAAGAGTAAAGGAAGAAGATGTTTTTCGGTTCTTAAAAGGCCTACAAAGTGAGAAGGTATCAGTAAAAGATGTGAAACAGGCAGTTGCTGTTCAAGTGACTCCTGATGAAATTCCTTTCAGAGGAATTCGTAAAAAGATTGCCGAAAAGATGACGAAATCACTCTTTACAATCCCGCATGTCACTCATTTTGATGAAGTCAATATGACAAAACTGTTTGAAATGAAGGAGCAATTGAAAACATCTGGTGAATCAGTCAGCATATCCGCATTCCTTATTAAAGCACTTGTTATTTCATTGAAGGACTTCCCAATATTCAATGCGGAACTAGATGAAGAGAATAGTAGGATACTACTTAAGAAAAACTATCATATTGGTATCGCAACAAACACGGAAAGCGGCTTAATCGTCCCTGTTATCCATGATGCCGATAAGAAATCGATTAAAGAGATTCATCATGAAGCCAAAGATTTAACAAAAAGAGCTATCGATGGAAAATTACAACCGTTTGAAATGCAAAATAGTACGTTTACAGTGAGTAATGTTGGACCACTAGGTAGTACGGGTGCAACCCCAATTATTAATTATCCTGAAACTGCACTTATTGCTTTTCACAAAACGAAAAAACAACCTATCGTCAATGAACGAGATGAAATCGTGATCGGACATATCATGACACTTTCCATGGCGTTTGACCACCGTGTTGCGGATGGTGCGACGGCCGTTAAATTTACAAATCGATTTGCAAGCCTAATTGAACAACCCCACAAACTGATGATGGAGATGATATAAAATGGTTGTTGGGGAAATTAGTCAAGAACGAAATCTTATAATCATTGGAGGAGGGCCAGGTGGCTACAGTGCTGCTATACGGGCAGCGCAGTTGGGGCTCTCCGTAACACTCATTGAACAGGATGAAATGGGTGGTGTTTGTCTAAATGAAGGATGCATTCCTTCTAAAGTTTATACACATGCTGCAGCCAAACGCTCAGAAATTTCTCACTTGCAAGAACTTGGTATTGAAAGCACAGAAAACTTATTCGATTTCAAAAAGCTAAGTACTTATAAAGCTAAAGTCATCCACCAACTTAGGTCTGGCGTAGAAAGTTTATGTAAGGTAAACAAAATTGAGATAATACGAGGGAAAGCTACATTCCTCGCAGTAGACAAAATTGGTGTAGAAAAAGGACATCAATTTGATATTTTTGAATTTGATCAAGTAATTATCGCAACGGGTAGTTCCCCAATTCTACCAACTACTATGAAAGTAAAAGGGAAAAGAACTCTATTTCCGCATGAACTATTTAAATTGGAAGAGATACCGGAGCATCTTATTGTAAGAGGGCAAGATTACATTGCACTTGAAGCTGCTTCTAGTTTTGCATCATTAGGAGCAAAAGTTAGTGTAGTGATAGATAACAAAGAAGGTTTTCCTTTCGATGAATCCATTAATAAAGAATTAAATCGTTTATTTAAAAAGCGTAAAATCAACGTGCACAAAGAAATGGAACACCTTTCAACAAATGAGGCGGAAGATCAGATTTCAATAACGTTTCTGACAGAGAAACAGGTAGAAGAGGAGATTAGGGGATCTCATTTATTTGTTTCTGGAACAAGGAAACCTAATGTAGATTGTCTAGGAATAAGTCGTTTCGGAATTGAACAAACAGATGAAGGTTTCATAAAGATAGATGGAAATATGCAATCATCAATTCCTTCTATCTATGCAATTGGTGATGTAACGGAAGGCCCAATGCTTGCAGTAAAAGCAATTAAACAAGGAAAAGCTGCAGCAGCATTCATTGCAGGGGAAAAAACAGAAGTTGACCTTACCTTTTTACCTACTGTTGCGCATACAACCCCTCCAATCGTTTCTGTAGGGCTCACAGAACAAAGGGCACGAGATATGGCGTTGCCTATTCGAGTCAGTCAATTTGCTCTTGGTAGCAATGGATATGCAACGATCACTGGCAAAAAGGATGGGTTTATTAAAGTTATTTCTGATTCAACTACTGAAATCATTCAAGGCATTCATATGATTGGAGAAGGGGCAGTTGAAATGTCAGGTTCCTTTGTACAATTGCTGGAAATGGCCGCGAAAGAAGAAGATATAAAATTCCCTAACTATGCACATCCAGGATTCAACGAAGGATTACTTGAAGTGGTAGAAGGGCTAATCGGACAAGCAATTCATACTGCACCTGTTAAAAAGAAAGGTTTGTAAAATAGCAGATTAATGAATAAGTCATATGTACGTTTGTATCTAAAATAGACGGAATATTAAAAATTATTTTAATTAGAAAGTATATGCTTTTCTATTTATTAACTGTCCAGACTACAGCGCCTTGCCCATCGGGGTCAAATGTGAAAAAGCTGTGGCGGCTGGGAAGCTGCCTCCTGGGCCCGCACGATGCGGGTCATGTCTGCTTTGCCACAGGATGTGGTGAACTTTGCAGACCTACACTTCCCTATTTGCCTGTCGGGGCAGACATAGACGTTTGCGCTTTTCTTATTTGGATTCACATAAATACAAAATAAAACAACGTTATTAGGGGGAAATAGAATGAAGAACAGTTGGAAAAAAATGATGGCTGTTATTTTTAGTACTACATTAATACTTGCAGCATGTGGTGATGGTGGGGAGAAGGCGGGGTCCTCGAAGAAATATAAAATAGGCGTCACTCAAATTGTAGAACACCCATCTCTTAATGCTGCTTACGATGGTTTTAAAAAGGCTTTAGAAGATGCAGGAATTGATGCAGAATATGATTCACAAATCGCTCAAGGGGATAATAGTGCTAACACAACAATAGCGACTAATCTTGTCAGTGCAAAGGTTGATCTAATATTTGCAAACTCTACTCCTAGTGCTCAAGCGGCTGCTAGTGCTACATCAGATATTCCAATCGTTTTCACATCCGTGACAGATGCCGTTGGAGCAGAACTAGTTAAATCAATGGAAAGTCCAGGAGGTAATGTAACAGGTACCATTGATGCTCATCCAGATGCGATTTCCGATACAATGAAGTTCCTAAAAGAACAATTGGGAGCAAAAAAGGTTGGAATGGTATTTAACTCAGGAGAACAAAACTCTCGTGCTCAAGTAGATGCAGTAAAAGAAATGTTAAAAGGTATGGATATGACGGTTGTGGAAGCGTCAGTTGCTACGTCAGCAGATGTGAAACAAGCAGCTGAATCATTAATTGGTAAAGTAGATTCTATGTACATCATTACAGATAATACGGTTGTTTCTGCGCTTGAATCCGTAATTTCAGTTGCAAACGACAATAAAATCCCCGTGATGGTAGCTGAGTTTGACTCTGTTAAACGAGGTGGTTTAGCTGCATACGGCTTTGAATATTACGACATAGGTTACGAAGCAGGACAAATGGCTGTCAAAATCTTAAAAGGTGAAAGTAAGCCAGCAGACTTACCTGTTCAAGTTCCACAAAATTTAAAACTGGTTATGAATAAAAAAGCGGCTTCTATTTTAGGAATCGATATTAAAGATGAATGGAAAGCTGAGCTTGTTGAATAAATAGGAGGTGATTCTACATGTTTGCAGCAGTATTTGGCTCTGTGGAGCAAGGAATCATCTATGCAATTAT